>DASUKI010000147.1:0-9465 GCA_036278855.1 Pedococcus sp. | reverse complement strand
CCGCGCAGGAGGATCGCGGTCTGGCTCGCCAGGCGACCGAGGACCACGTCCGTCGCGTCGATGACGTGCCAGGTGCGAGTGACCTCGGCCGGCTTGGGGGTGAAGGTGCGCAAGGTTCCATGCCTTTACTCGGTGTGGATGGTTCGGTATGCCGCGTGCGCCCGAGGCGCTCGTGATGTCGCCTTGCGAGGGCGCACGGCACAACAGGTGTCAATGCTACGGGCAAGCCGGTCCCCGCCCAAATCGCCTTCGCAGCCCCATCAAACCACCGCTGACCTGCGTAGACGTACATGCAAACTTCCTGTGCACAACTCTTGTGCAAACTGAGTGTGCAAAGGTATTGTGCACACATGCCTGCTTCTCCCACCCAGATCGGCGACATGACCGGGCTCCGCCTGGACGCAGCCGCACTGAAGGTCCTCGCCCACCCGTTGCGGTCCCGCCTGCTGGGCGCCCTGCGCATCAACGGTCCGGCGACCGCCACAGACCTGGCCACGCGGCTGCGGACCAACTCCGGGGCGACGTCCTACCACCTGCGCAGACTCGAGTCGGTGGGGCTGGTCTCGGACACGGGTGAGGGTGAGGGCAAGCGCCGGCTGTGGCAGGCCGCCACCGACTTCCACACTTGGCAGGCGAGCGACTTCGCGGGCGACGAGGACTCCGAGACCGCGCTCAACTGGCTGGTCCGCGACTACGCCCGCCACTTCGCCGAGCAGTTCGACCGATGGCTCGACGTCGAGGAGGCCTGGCCGGTCGAGTGGCGCGACGCCGCCGGGATGAGCGACGGCTTCGTCGTCGCGACTGCGGAGCAGGTGGAGTCGTTCAAGGCCGAGCTCGACGAGCTGGTCCTGAAGTACCGCCGGGTCGGTCAGGGCAACCCCAGCGCGCGGCGGCTCGCCGTCTACTCCGCCATCTACCCGCTCGACCTCGACCGCGCACCGCGCGGGGGTGACCAGCCGTGACCACCTTGTCCGCCACCGCCGCCAGGCGCGTCTTCCTGGTCCTGTCCACCACGCGCTGGCTGCCGGTCGGCTTCGTCGTCGGCATCTTCACCCTCGTCGCCCGCGAGCGCGGCCTGAGCGTCGAGCAGATCACGCTCTACATGACCGCCCAGGGGATCATGGTCTTCCTGCTCGAGCTGCCGACCAGTGGGTTCGCCGACGTGCTGGGCCGCAAGCCGGTGCTGCTCGTGGCCGGCGTGGTCAACATCGGCGCCGGGGTGGCGTTCCTGTTCGCCCACTCGTTCTGGCAGTTCGCGCTGGCCGCGGGTCTCATGGGGGTCTACCGGGCGCTGGACTCCGGGCCGCTCGAGGCCTGGTACGTCGACACCGTGCACGAGCGTGAGCCCGGCGCCGACGTCCATCGCGCCATGTCCGCGCAGGGCGTCCTGGTAGGGGTCGGCCTGGGCGGCGGCGCACTCGTGTCCGGCGGACTGGTCGCCTGGCACCCCTTCGAGGACTCCAGCGCCCTGTTGCTGCCGATTCAGGTCTTCGTCATGCTCTGCGTGGTCCACCTGGTGGCCACGCTGGCGCTGCTGCGCGAGACGCCTCGCAGCGACGGGCACCTGCGCGCCCGGCTCGGCGCCTCCGTCCGGGAGACTCCGGCGGTGGTGCGCGACGGCCTGCGCCTTCTCGGCCACAACAGGGTGTTGCTCGGCCTCGTCCTGGTCGAGGTGTTCTGGGTGACGGGAATGATGTCCTACGAGACCCTCATGCCGCTGCGGCTGTCCGAGCTGCTGGGGTCGGAGGCGAGGGCCGGTGCCTGGATGGGTCCGGCCGCGGCCGGCGGCTGGGCCCTGTTCTCCGTCGGTTCTTGGCTGGGGGGCCGCGCGGCGGACCGGCTGGGCCTGGTCCGCGCCGCGATCCTCGGGCGCGTGCTCAACGGCCTTGGCGCGCTCGTCATGGGGTTGGCCTTCGGCCCGCTGGCCCTCATCGCGGCCTACCTCGTCACCTACACCCTGCACGGCGCGGCGAGTCCCGCGTACATGGGCCTGCTGCACCGGGAGGCCAGCTCGCGCAACCGCGCGACGATCCTGTCGATGAGCTCGCTGGCCATGCAGTCCGGCGGCGCGGTGGCCGGCCCCCTGCTCGGACTGCTCGCCGCGCACACCTCCATCGCGACTGCCATGGTGGTGGCAGGTGCGGTGAGCACACTGGGTTTCCTCTGCTTCATCCCGGCTGCCCGGCGGCAGCGACAGCTCGTCACCGGCGCGACGACCGAGGCGGCGGCACGGACCCAGGGGTGAGCACGCACCAACGACAACCGAAGGAGGACCGATGGACACCGACCAGATCGCCGGGGTACTCGCCCAGCCGATCGCCCAGGAGCTCCTGACCGGGCCGCACCTGGCCAGGTTCGCCTACACCGGCCTCGACGGCGCGCCACGGGTGGTGCCGATCGGCTTCCTCTGGAACGGGCATGAGCTCGACATGTGGACCGCGGTCGGCTCGCCCAAGGTGAAGGCCCTGGCCGCGAACCCGCGTGCTGCCGTCACGATCGACACCGCCGGCATCCCGCCACGCGTCCTCCTCGTGCGCGGCACGGTCACCCTCACGACCAGCGACGGGGTGCCCGACGGCTTCGTCGAGGCCGCGCCCAAGGCCGTGCCGGCCGACCAGCTGGCCCAGTGGGAGGCCGGGGTGCGGGGCCTGTACGACCAGATGGTGCAGGTGCGGGTCACCCCGACCTGGGCGAGGCTGCTCGACTTCGAGACGACCATCCCGCAAGCCGTCCAGCAGCTCGTCGACGCCAAGACCGCCCAGCAGGCCTGAGCACTGGGCTGCCGGTCCGCCGCAGGTCGCGTGACCCACGCACGAGCATCGGCGCGAACGATGCCAGGGCCATCACCACGGCGCCGACCACGATCAGCGGACCGGTGCCGACCGCGTGGGCGAGTGGGCCGGCAAGTGCGTTGCCCGCCGGGATGGCCACGAACGAGGTGAGGATGTCCCACGAGGACACCCGCGCCAGCACGGTGTGCGGCACCCCGTCCTGCAACGCGGTGTCCCAGCACACCGAGAAGTACATGAGGCCCGCGAAGCCCACGAGAGCCGCGCCGAGCACGGCGGCGAGCCGACCCGGCCAGGCGAACGACGCGGCATACAACGCCATGAGCGCGACGCACGGCCAGCCCACCAGCAGGGGGCGACGCGGCTGGAAGCGCATCGCCAGCAATCCACCGCCCAGGCCGCCGACACCTGCAGCGGCGGAGATCCAGCCCAGTGCGGTCGGGCCGCCGAGGTCGCGGACTGCGATCACGTCGATGAGGACCGTGATGGCGCCGAAGGCGGCGTGGTATGCCGTGGCGGCCAGCAGACCGGCCAGCAGCCAGTGGCGGGTGCGCACCTCGCGCCAGCCTTCGCGAAGCTCGGCGAGCATGCCGGTGCGTGCCGCTCGTGGCGCCTCGGCCCGGATCAGCGCGACCGTGGCCGCCGAGACGAGGAACGACACCGCGTTCACCGCGAACGCCCACGGGGCACCCACCCACGCGACGAACACACCAGCTGCTGCCGGCCCCGCGATGAACGCGGCGTTCTGGAGGATGTTGAGGGTGGCGTTGGCCGCCTGACGGTGCTCCGGGGCGACCAGCATCGGTCGCAGCGAGACGAAGGCGGGTCCGAAGAAGGCGGCCGCTCCCCCGGTGGTGGCCGCGAGCGCGCACAACAGGGTGAGGCTGTGCTGCCCGGTGGCGAAGTAGGCGGCGGTCGCGAAGGTCGTCGCGGCTCGGACCAGGTCGCTGGCGATCATGATCCGTTGTGGCGCAATGCGATCTGCCCAGACGCCGCCGACGAGAGTGCAGGCCAGCCGGGCGGCCATGGTGGCCGCCATGACCAGGCCAAGCTCGCTGGCCGAGCCGCCCCCTGCCACGATCGCAACGGCGAGGGCGATCGGCCCGAAGGCGTCACCGAACCACGACAGCCCTTGGCCGCTCGCCAGCAGCCGGAAGCCAGTCCTCAGCGTCTGTGCGTCCGCGCTCATGACGACATAGTAGTTCATCGTCTAACTATCTGCCATCTAATTCTCAGACGCTATGCAGATCTGGCACACTGGTGCCATGGCTGGGCAGCGGCGCGAGCGGGACTGGGTCGACCAGCACGTCGACCGGTGGCGCAGCACCTTCTCGGGCTTCGACCCCGAGGTCGAGGGGGCGCTCGTGCGCATCGGTGCGCTGAACCGGCACGTCAAGCGGATGAACGTCGCGGCGTTCGCCGACCTGGGCCTGGGCGAGCCCGAGTACGACACGCTGCACACGCTGCTCATCCAGCCCGAGCCCAACGAGGCCACCCCCGCGCAGCTCGCCGAGGCCTGCCACGTCACCCGGGCCGCCATGACCGCCCGGCTCGACCGCCTTGCCGACCTCGGCTACGTCACCCGCGAGAACGACGTCCTCGACCGGCGCCGCGTCATCGTCCGACCGACCCCGGCCGGCCGGACCATCTGGAAGCGCGCGCTGGAGCTGGCCCTCGAGGGTGAGAAGGGGGTCGTCAACGTCCTGACCGAACGCGAGAAGGCTCAGCTCAACGCCCTGCTCCGCAAGCTCGTGCTCGGGCTGCCGAGCTAACCCACCCTGAGGTCGGACACCACGTACTCGAATGCCGTGTCGTCGCCACGGCCGCGGCAGGTGAGCTGGGCAGCCGCGCCCCGACTGCGGACGACGGTGGCGCGCACCGTCGGTGGCAGCGTGCCGCGCCCGTGCAGCTCGACCTCCCAGGTATCGGTGCCGACCCGGAGGACCCTTGCGTCCACGACGTCGCGCGGGCCGACGGGGTCGTACCGCTCCAGCGCCGCGGCAGTGGCGGCCTGGACGAGTGGCGGCTGGGTGGACTGGCCGCGAAAGTGTCCGGGGTCGACCCGTCCAACGAGGTGCCCTTCGATGACGGCGGCCACGGACGACGGCGCCAGGCCGCCGTAGCAGGTGCCGTCCGGCACGATGACGAGGCTGGGCGCGAACCGGTCACCGCCGATGTGCGAACACTCCCAGGTCTGGTCCGGCCAGCGCTGGGCCAGCACCGCCGCCACCGGACGACCGCGGACGGCGCAGCACACGTCGTGCAGCCCGTGCGCGCACACGAGGAAGAGGGGAGCATCCGCGCGCGTGAGTCCCGCAGGCGCGGCGAGCGGCCCGAGGCGCATGGCGGCGGCCGCTGCACGCAGGTCCTCCGGCGAGCGCCAGTGCCCCCAGGCCTGGCCGTCGTCGTGGTCGACCACCCCCCAGCGCTGCACCGTCCGCCTGGGTCGCCGGCCCGACCGGCGCACGAGCAGGACCCGGCCGCCGACGGCGACAGCGGCCTCGTGCAGTGCCTGCCCGACGGGTCCGGCGAGGCCGCGGCTGTCGAGGGCGAGGCGGGCCCACGGCCCGGAGTACTCCACCAGCAGCCAGCGCCGGGCGGGGGCCGCCGTGCCCGCGAGCGGGTCACCCCGGACGCGGGCGGCGGTGGCGCAGAAGAAGCGCTCCGTCATGCAGGCACGGCCAGCCCCGCGAGCACCAGCCGGCGTGCGAGGTCCGTGCCGAGGTCCGCAGCGCGGGCGGTCCCGTCGGCGAGGAAGCGCTCCACTGCTTGCACCTGGCCCTCCTCGAGCCGCAGGCGGCCAGCCCGGCTGGACACCACGGCATACCCGTCGTGTCGGTCCACGCCCGCCTGCACGTGGTGGCGTGTGGTCAGGACGGTGTCCTCCGAAAGCTCCTGCGCCGCAGCGCGCTGCGCCAACGGACCGAGTGGAGCGGCCCGTTGGGCGTCGCGGGCGGCGGCCGCGAGCGCGGGGGCGAGCTCGGCAGGGTCGGTCGCGGCCAGCGCGCGTTGCAGTGCGGCCCTGGCACGTTCGACGTCGGCACGATGCGCCACAGGGTCTCCCACGGTGGCACCCAGAGGCAGCGCGGCGCGCAGCTCGGGGTCGCTCGCGGCCCGCTCGAGGGCGGTCCTTGCCAGCTGCTCGGCGAGGCGGTACCGCGTCCACGGGTGCACGCCGACGGTGAGGTGGATGCTCACCCCGCCCAGCGCCGTCGCGGAGTGCAGGAAGCCGCGCGGCAGGTAGAGGCAGTCGCCGGGGCCCAGGGTGAACTCCAGCACTGGTTCGGTCGCGGCGGCGGCCTCCACCTCGGAGCGGTGGTCGGTCCAGGGCTGGTTGCGCAGCGGCAACGGGTGGACCGGTCGGCGGACCTGCCAGCGCTTGTCCCCCTCGACCTGCAGGACGAACACGTCGTGCACGTCGTAGTGGTCGCTGAAGCCGGTGTTCTCCGGTGGGGTCACGTAGGCGTTGACCTGGGTGGGGTGTCCGAGGTCGGCCGCGAGCTGCTGGGAGAAGTCGACGACCGGCCCCCAGACCCGGTGCAGCCCCTGCAGGACCAGGGTCGCGCCGTCGGCGAACAGGCCGAGCAGGGCGTCGTCGCTGACCTGGTCGGTCACGCCGGCGCCGACGCCGCCGCCGCGGGTGAAGGCACGCTCGGGCAGCGTCTCACCGTGGTTGGCAACGCGCAGGAACGGCGTGCGCAGCCCGCGCACGGAGACGAGCTCGTCGACCGCCGCAGCGCTGAACAGGTCGCCGAAGCCGGTCGGGAGCTGGGCTGCGCGCGACAGGAGGGGCTCGGTCCCCCAGTGCCGGCTCGCGAAGGTGTCCGCGTCGACGGCGACCAGCCTGGCCAGCGCAGGGTGCCCGCCCCGCTGGGCGGGCACCGTGGGTGCCGTGCTCGCGGTCACCTAGAGGTTGGACTCGGCCGCACCGTCCGCGCCACCGTCGTGACCGCTCGGGTTGGCTCCGCCGTCCGCGGGTCCCTCGCCGCCGGCGCCGCCACCGGCGCCGCCATCCGCGCCACCGTCAGCACCGCCGTCCGCGCCACCGTCAGCACCGCCGTCCGCGCCACCATCCTGACCGGTCGGGTTCGCGCCGCCGTCGGCCGGTCCCTCGCCGGTTCCAGTGCCCGCGCTGTCCGGGTCGACCGTGGGGTCCATCGAGGTATCGCTCATCGCTCTGCTCTCCCTTGCCTGGTGACCGCGACACGGCCGTGCCGCACCCTCCCTTCCTATGCCACGACGGACCGCGCCGCCACCTGTGCGGCGACCGAGCCGGTGACGGTGGGGCCCGTCAGCGCTGGACGAAGACCGCCACCGTGCGACCTGGCACGGTCGCCGAGCCACTGGCCGCGTCCCACGTGGCGCCCTGGACCACGGGGTCCGACCCGTCAGCCTGCACGGGCGACAGCGCCAACGACGCCCCGGACAGCCCCGGCACCTCCTGCGTCACCGGCGCCGGGGAGGCGTTGAAGACGACGACCAGGCCGCGCAGCGCCGGGTCGGCGTCGGTGCCCCGGGTGTCGTCGATCCGCATCGCGATCACGCCGGGATGGGCCTGCGCCGTGCCAGATGCCGGGAAGGTGACCTTGGCGTTGATCTGGTCCGCGGACCCGAGGCGGAACAGCGGCGTCGAGAACCGCAGCCGCAGCAGGTCCTGCGCCTGCTCCGTGGCCGAGCGCACCTGGTTGGCCGTCGGCTTGAGCGCGGCGTTGGCGAGCAGCGGCTTCTGGTACTGCCACTTGGCCTCGTTGTCGCCCTTGAGCGGCAGGCCGTGCCCGAACCCGTTGTCCGCACCCGTCCAGTCCAGCGTGTTGAACCAGTCACCGCTGTCGTAGCTGTTGCGGTCCAAGGACTTGCTGCGCAGCAGGTCGGCGCCGGCGTGCCAGAACGACGGGGTCTGCGCGAGCGCGGTCGTGGCCAGCGACAGGGTGTTCATCCGGACGCGGTCCGGCATCGAGGTTGCCACCGGCAGCTTGTAGGTCAGGTTGTCCCACAGCGTCTCGTTGTCGTGGGCGTCGACGTAGGTGACCACCTCGTCGGGCTCGTCTGCGTAGCCGGCGGGCGAGCCGTTGTAGTCGACCTTGCCCCCGGCCGTCACGGTCCCCGTCTCGTTGAGCCGGAACGAGAACGAGCGCAGGTTGCCGGCCAGTCCCAGCTCCACCAGGTCGGTGTCGTGCTTCAGCCGCGCACTGGCGTCGGGGTTGGCGCCGCTGTCGCCGTTCGGGTCGGTGGCCTCGCCACTGCCGAACCCCTGGGTGTGCGGGTTGGCGTCGAACGGCCCGCCACCGCGCACCGCGTCGCGCAGCCGGTCGGAGAAGGACCCGATCCCGGTGCCGCCGAGCTGGCCCTGCGTGGCCTGGACGAACCGCGCGTTGTTCGCGACCTCACCGAAGTTCCAACCCTCGCCGTAGACGTAGACGCTCTTGCCGTCGACGCCATCCTTCGCGAGCGTCAGGGAGTCGAGCGCGGACCGGACGGCCAGCATGTTCGCCTTCGAGTGGTGCCCCATGAGGTCGAACCGGAACCCGTCGACGTGGTACTGCCGCGCCCACAGCACGACCGCGTCGACCATCGCCTTCTGGGCCATGGCGTGCTCGGTGGCAACGTTCTGGCAACACGTCGAGGTCTCCACTGCCCCAACGGCATTCAGCCGCTGGTAGTAGCCGGGCACGACCTTGTCGAGGACCGAGGTCGAGGCCTGGCCGGAGGTCGGCGTGTGGTTGAACACCTGGTCCAGCACGACGCGCAGCCCGTCACGGTGCAGCGCGCCGACCATGGTCCGGAACTCTGCCACCCGCGTGCCGCCGTCGGAGTTCGCGGGCGTCGACGCGTAGGACCCTTCCGGGGCCATCCAGTGCCACGGGTCGTAGCCCCAGTTGAACGCGTCCTTCGCCCGCACCGCGTCGACGCACGCCTGCTGCTGGTCCGAGTCCGGCGGGTAGGACCTCAGGTCACACTGCGGCGTCTGCTGGTCCGCAGGCTCCTCCGGGATCGAGGCGATGTCGAAGGTCGGCAGCAGGTGAACCGTGTTGAGCCCCGCCTTCGCGAGCGCCTGGAGGTGCTTGGTGCCGTTGCCGTCCTCCGCGAACGCGAGGTAGGACCCGCGGTTCTCGGCACTCACCGTGGGGTCGTTCACCGAGAAGTCGCGGACGTGCAGCTCGTAGATCGTGGAGTCCACGTCCTGCCCCAGCGCCGGTGACTTCGTGCTCGCCCACAGCGACGGCCGGTATGCCGGGTCGGCCAGGTCCACGGCGACCGATCGGGTGGAGTCGAGCGTCAGTGCAACGGAGTATGGGTCGCTCACCTGGGTCGTCTCGACCTTCCCCGTGGTGGGCACGTAGACCGTGACGTCGTAGAGGTACCGGGCGTTCTTCGCGCCCGCCTTGGCGGTCCACGACCCGTCGGACTGCCGGGCCATGTGCGTGCGCGTCGCGTCGGCGACCGGCGCGTCCGCAGCGGAGCCGGGCGCCCACGTGAGGAGGTCGACGTTCTGCGCCGTCGGCGCCCACAGGCGGTATGCCGGCTTGGCGCCGGAGAAGGTGACGCCGTAGGCGCGCTTGCTGGCGTCCGCGGCATACAGGTCGTCGAGGACGTAGGCGATCTGCACGCCGGTGGCGTCGAGCAGGCGGTGCAGCGAGTCGAACATGCCCACCGCGACCTGGCCACGCAGGATCTC
>DASUKI010000146.1:0-4878 GCA_036278855.1 Pedococcus sp. | reverse complement strand
GGCCGGGGGAGGCCGAGCGCCTCGTTCCAGGCGGGCAGCTGGACGGCCCGAGCGCGGGCGTCCCTGGACAGCGTCACGGCCAGCATCTCGAGCACGATCCGCTGCACGTTGTTCTCCGGCTGTGCCTCGGTCAGCCCGAGCGAGTTCACCTGGACGCCGTAGCGGAACCGCCGCTGCCTCGGGTCCTGCACGCCGTAGCGGTCGCGGGTCAGTTCGTCCCACAGCTGCACGAAGGCCCGCAGCTTGCACATCTCCTCGACGAAACGCACGCCCGCGTTGACGAAGAAGGAGATCCGAGCGACCACCTCGCCCATCCGCTCCTGGGGCACCTGCCCGGAGTCGCGCACCGCGTCGAGGACGGCGATGGCCGTGGACATGGCGTAGGCGATCTCCTGCACCGGCGTCGCCCCGGCCTCCTGCAGGTGGTAGCTGCAGATGTTGGTGGGGTTCCACTTGGGGATGTCGGCGACGGTGTAGGCGACCATGTCGGTGATCAGCCGCAGCGATGGTCCTGGCGGGAAGACGTAGGTGCCCCGCGACAGGTACTCCTTGATGATGTCATTCTGCGTGGTGCCGGTCAGCGACCGCACCGCCGCGACCGGGTCCTCCCCTGCCACCTCGGCCTGCTCCTCCGCCACCACCTGGTAGAGCGCGAGCAGCCACATCGCGGTGGCGTTGATGGTCATCGAGGTGTTCATCTGCGCGACCGGGATCTGGTCGAACAGCGCCCTCATGTCACCGAGGTGTGAGACCGGCACCCCGACCTTGCCCACCTCACCGCGCGAGAGCGGGTGGTCCGGGTCGTACCCGGTCTGGGTCGGCAGGTCGAAGGCCACCGAGAGCCCCGTCTGCCCCTTCGCGAGGTTCCCCCGGTACAAGGCGTTGCTGGCAGCGGCACTGGAGTGACCGGCATACGTGCGCATCACCCACGGGCGGTCCCGCTCACGGCGCGGCACCTGCGCGGGGGGCGTCGGTGCGTCGGTGTGCTCGGCCATGCGGCCGAAGGTACCCGCGCCGGGCGCGGGAGGCACCGCCCTCAGGCGGTGAGAGGCGCCACAGTGCTGGGTATGCCGCGTGGTCCCCGCACGAGCGAACGGTCCAGGCGTGACACACGCAACAGGCGCTCGGTGCGCTCGGTCATGTCGACCACGGCAAGGCGGCGGCCGGCGCGACGGGCCCGGTTGTAGGCCTCGACCAGCACCCCGAGCCCGGTGGCGTCACCGATCTCTGCGTCGGCGAGGCGCATCAGGACGTCACCGCAGCCGGTGTCGATGATCTCGTGGAGCAGCAGCCGCACGTCGGGCACCGAGTGCACGTCGATCCGCCCGGTGATCGCCACCACCTGGCCGTCGCGTCCGGCCCGGACCTCGACGGGGAGGACCCCGACGCTGCTGACCGACATGCCTACCCCCAACCCTCGCCTGCGCACATTCACCCACACAGACGCCCGTTGCGGGGTCTTGGGTTGTCGTCGATCAGATCAAGATCTGGTAAAGGTCCGTCCAGGCCTTGTCCAGATCGGTGGCGTCGGCCCGGCGGCGGCCGGTCAGAGGAACGGCACGTCGTCGGGCTCGCGGGTGACGTCCGCCCCCAGCCCCTGCATGCTCTCGGCGAACCCCGCATAGCCCCGGTCGATGTGCTGGGCACCGCTGACGGTCGTGACGCCGTCGGCGACCAGCCCGGCGATCACCAGGGCCGCCCCGGCGCGGATGTCGCTGGCCTCGACCGGCGCCCCGGAGAGTCGTTCGACGCCGTGGACCATGACGTGGTGGCCGTCGATGCGGGTCTCCGCGCCGAGCCGGTTCAGCTCCTGGACCGTGCGGAACCGCGCCTCGAAGAGGTTCTCGGTGACCATCGCCGAGCCGTCGGCGACCGCGTTGCAGGCCAGCGCGAACGGCTGCAGGTCGGTGGGGAACCCTGGGAACGGCAGGGTCGCGACGTCGAACGACTTCGGGCGCCGCCCCCCGGAGTCGACCCGGAAGCCGCGCTCGGTTTGGGTGACCGTCGACCCGCTGGCCTCGACCAGCTCGAGGGCCGCAGCGAGGTGCTCGGCGACCCCGCCGACGACCTCGACGTCACCCCGGGTGGCCGCCGCCGCGAAGGCCCAGGTGCCGGCCGCGATCCGGTCCGCCACGACGGCGTGCTCGGTGGGCCGCAGCTCGCGGACCCCCTCGATCTCGACGACGTGGCTGCCCGCGCCGCTGATCCTGGCGCCCATCGATACGAGCATGTCGGCGATGTCGGCGATCTCGGGTTCGCGCGCGGCGTTCTCCAGCCGGGTCGTCCCGCGGGCCAGGACCGCGGCGGTGAGGACGTTCTCGGTGGCGCCCACGCTGGGGAACTCCAGGCGGATCTCGGCGCCGTCCAGGCCGCGCGGAGCCTCCGCGACCAGGAACCCGTGGGTGACGTGGACGCTCGCGCCGAGGGCCTCGAGCCCGGCCGCGTGCAGGTCGAGCCCGCGGGAGCCGATCGCGTCGCCACCGGGGACCGCCACGTCTGCGGCGCCGCGGCGGGCCACCAGCGGGCCGAGCACCGCGGTCGACGCCCGCAGCGCGCGCACCAGGTCGTAGTCGGCCCGGTGGCCGATCTGCTCGGGGACGTCGATCTCGACCACGCCGGCGGCGGGGTCGTAGTCGACCTGGCACCCGAGCCGGCGCAGCAGCTCGGCCATGATGGTCACGTCGAGGATGGCGGGGACGTTGGTGAGCCGGGTACGGCCGACGGCGAGCAGGGCGGCGGCCATCAGCTTGAGCGCGCTGTTCTTCGCGCCCCAGACCGCGACCTGCCCGCGCAGGCTCGCGCCGCCGACCACCCGGAACCGTTCTGCCACCGGCCCACCCTAGCCGCGCACCCGCCGACCGCTTGCGTCTGCGGAGTTGCCCCGCTGGTGGGCAAACCCGCGGACGCAAAGAGCAGGCGGGGGACGTCGGCAACCCGAGCCCCCCGCACGGGCACCACGGCGGCTCTGGGAGGCTGGGCGCATGGTCAACCTCACGCGCATCTACACCCGCACCGGCGACGACGGCCAGACGCACCTGGGCGACATGAGCCGCACCAGCAAGAACGACCTGCGCCTGCTCGCGTACGCCGACGCCAACGAGGCCAACGCGTGCATCGGCGTGGCCATCGCGGCGGGCGGGCTCACCGACGACGTCAAGACCACCCTGACCCGCGTGCAGAACGACCTGTTCGACGTCGGGGCGGACCTGTGCACGCCACTCCAGGAGACCTACGAGTACCCACCGCTGCGCGTCGAGGCCGCCTGGGTCGACGAGCTCGAGGCGGACTGCGACCGCTATCTCGCCCAGGTCGAGAAGCTGCGCTCCTTCATCCTGCCCGGGGGCACGGTCGGCAGCGCGCACCTGCACGTCGCGACCACCGTCGTGCGGCGGGCGGAGCGCGCCGCGTGGGCGGCCATCGAGGCTCACGGCACCGAGCCGGGCACCGGCACCAAGGGCGAGGGCGGGGTCAACGTGCTGACCGCGAAGTACCTCAACCGCCTGTCCGACCTGCTGTTCATCCTCGCCCGGGTCGCGAACCTCTCGATCGGCGGCGACGTCCTGTGGCAGCCCGGCGGTGGCCGCGCCGAGGCACCCGGGCGCCGCACGCGAAAGGCCCCCGAGCCGGGGGCCTGAGCCTGGGCGGAAAGAACGCCGCCCGCTAGGCGACGTTGACGTTGAAGCCCGGTGGGGAGCTCTCCAGCCAACTGCGCATGGCGGTGTATGCCGCGGGGGCCAGCGCCAGCGCGAAGGACTCCGTGCCGTAGTGGCACCGGACCTCGACCGACTCGGGGAGGCCGGCGATCGGGTGCTGGCTGCGGGCCGGTGACTCGAGCTGGAGGCGGGCTCGCTCCCAGGACCGGGACGGACGCAGCGACGGCCCGGTGACGGTGAACCACTCGAGCGTGCTCCCGGCCAGCCGGAGCAGCCCGAGCCGGAACTGTCCGCGCCCGTCGGCCTGCACGGCGCACAGCATCAGCGGCGCGCCCGACCCGAGCAGCCGGCGCCGCACGAAGATGAACACCAGGGTCAGGATCAGACAGGCCACGAGCACGCCGACCACGACCTCGACGGAGATCAGTGGCGACATGCCCGCCCCTTCGGCTACGCGGAGATCTGCGAGGCGTCCACGGCCTCGGCGATGATGATGACCTTGTCGCGGTCGACCGAGAGGAACCCGCTGTCGACGGTCGCGACGTGCTCCTGGTCGGCGGCCTTGATCCGGACCTCGCCCTCGACCAGCACGCCCAACAGCGGGGTGTGGCCGGGCAGGACCCCGAGCTCGCCGTCGACGGTGCGTGCGACGACCATGTCGGCCTCGCCCTCCCAGACCTTGCGGTCCGCGGCGACGAGCTCAACCTGCAGGGTGCTCACGAAGTCCTCCGGTGGTGCACGGGTGGTGCGTTGCGTTCGAGTCTATCGGCCGGGGTGGTGCGCCCTTGAGCCGGTATGCCGCGGGGCCGGCTCCCGCAGGCCCGCGCGGGGGTGTCCACGCGGGTCTGCGGGGGTACACGGGGGGCGGAGCCCCCCGTGGGTCACAGGTTCTTCTGGATCTCGGCCCACTGGCGCTCGACGTCGTCGAGGCCACCGCACATGAAGAACGCCTGCTCGGCGACGTTGTCGTACTCACCGTCGGCGATCTTGGTGAACGCCTCGATGGTGTCGGACAGCGGGACCGTCGAGCCCTCGATGCCGGTGAACTGCTTGGCGACGTAGGTGTTCTGCGACAGGAACCGCTGGATGCGACGGGCCCGGTTGACGAGGATCTTGTCCTCCTCGGAGAGCTCGTCGATGCCCAGGATCGCGATGATGTCCTGCAGCTCCTTGTTGCGCTGGAGGATCTGCTTGACGCGCACCGCGGTGTTGTAGTGGTCGTCGG
>DASUKI010000145.1:0-9309 GCA_036278855.1 Pedococcus sp. | reverse complement strand
ACAGCGGGCGGGGCGGCCGGTGAGGGGCGTCGTCTTCTACGGGGCGCTGGGCAAGTTCACCTGGCGGATGCTGGCCACGGTGCTCGCCGCGCAGGGGGTCGTGGTCTTCCTGGGTGCGCTGGTTGCCCGCGGCATCGCCAGTGCGCGAGGCGACGCGACCGGCAGCACGTGGTTGTGGGTGGGCATTGCCCTAGCGGTCCTGTGCCTCCTCGCGGCCGGGCTGATGCGTCGCCCGTGGGGAGTCACCCTCGGCTGGCTGATCCAGCTCCTCACCATCGCCTCCGCGGTGGTCGTGCCCATGATGCTGCTGGTCGGGCTGCTCTTCCTCGTCCTGTGGGTCGGCTCGCTGGTGCTGTGCGCCCGCGCGGAGGACCAGCTGGCAGCCGCTCGCGAACGGGCCGAGCGCACTCAGTAGGCTTCCCGCCGTGACGACGCAGACTGAGCGATCCCTGGTCCTGGTCAAGCCTGACGGGTTCTCCCGCGGCCTCACCGGCGAGGTTCTTCGCCGGGTCGAGGCCAAGGGGTACCGCCTAGTGGCGCTGGCCGTCACCACCCCCACGCGCGACCAGCTCGCCGAGCACTACGCCGAGCACGAGGGCAAGCCCTTCTACGAGCCGCTGGTGGAGTTCATGTCGAGCGGTCCGGTCGCCGCCGTGGTCATCGAGGGGGAGCGCTGCATCGAGGGCTTCCGCGCCCTGGCGGGGGCCACCGACCCGACGGCCGCGCTGCCCGGCACGATCCGCGGCGACCTCGGCCGCGACTGGGGCACCAAGGTCCAGCAGAACATCGTGCACGGGTCCGACAGCCCCGAGTCGGCACAGCGCGAGATCGCGATCTGGTTCCCGGCGCTCTGAGGATTCTCAGCTGGTCTCGAGGTCGTCGAGCCGGCTGATCACCACCTCGAGCAGCGCGGCCAGCTCGCCACGCTGTTTCCTGGTCAGCGCCGACAGGGTGTCGGACTCGACCACGTTGGCCTCGCGGACCGCCTCCTCGAACACCTGCCATCCCTTGGAGGTCAGCTCGACGAGCACCCGGGTGCGGTTGCCGGGGTCGGGTGCGCGCGCGACCAATCCCCGATCCGTCATCCTGTCGAGGCGGTGGGTCATCGACGATGGCGCCACGTGGGTCACGTCCGCGAGCCGGCTCGGGGTCACGGGGTCGTTGCCCGACGTGGCCAGGTGGGCCAGGACCGACCACTCCCCGTGCGAGAGGCCGAGGTCGGCGAGCTGCCGGGTGTACCACTGGTCGAGCTTGCGCGACAGCGATGACACCGCCGTGATCACGCGCTGCACAGACTCGTCGCCGCCCGCCGCGACGTAGGCGGCGACCGCCTCGCGGTACTGCTCCTGCGCGCTCCGGGCCCTCCGTGCACCTGCCATGGGCAGCATCTTCGCATGCTAAGGTTTCGAAGCCGAAATATTCGAACTCGAAGACTAGTTGACCACCTCATGCGTACCCGCCTCCTCATCCTCGCCTCAGCCGTGGCCATGCTCGGCTGGGGCACCGTGCTGCCTTACCAGTACGCCTATGCCGCCACCACCCGCGGCTGGGGCGCGATGATCGCCGCCGGCGCCTCCAGCCTGTTCTCCATCGGCGCGCTGGTCGCCGCACCCCTCGGCGGCCGACTCACCGACCGACTCTCCCCGGTGGCGGTGGCCGTGGGCGCCAAGGCGGTGGCCGCCACCGGTGCCGCCTCCCTCATCTGGGCGTCGACCCCGACCGCCTTCCTCGCCGGCATGCTCGTGTTCGGCCTGGGCATCACGGCCGCCAGCCCCGCCCAGGCGGTGCTGGTCCTGCGCTGGGCTGGTATCGCAGATCGTCGCCGGGTCTTCGCCTGGCAATTCACCGGACAGTCGCTCGGCATGGCTGTGGGCGCCTTCGGCGCCGGCTACGTGGTCAGCCTCGACCGGCCGACCGGCATGTGGCCCGCCTTCGCGACGGCCGCGGCCGGCTTCCTGCTGTCCGCCCTGCTGCTGCTCGTGGCCGGACACCGCTCCTGGGGTATGCCGCCGGGGCACCGCTCCAACCCGGGCGTCGGTTCGGCCGTGCCCGCCGACGACAACCTGGCGGCTGCCAGCCCGGTTCCGGCCGTGCACCCTCGGGAGGCGCTGCGCGCCATCTGGGCGGTGCCTGCCCTCCGGTGGACCGCGTTGGTCACGGTCACCCTCGCACTCGGCTTCTACGCACAGTTCGAGAGCGGACTCCCGGCGTACGCGCTCACCAGCCTGCACGTGCACGAGCGGACCGTCGGGCTCGCGGCAGCCGTCAACTGCGCCGTCATCATCGCCCTGCAGATGGTCGTCGTGCGGCTGACCGCCCGCAGGAGCGGCCCCACCCTGCTGATCGCGGTCGGGGCCATCTGGACGATCGCGTGGCTTGTCCTCGCGACGGCGGTGCTGGACCCGCAGCTCTCCGCCGCCGTGTTCGTCACCACCTTCGGCATCTTCGCCGTGGGCGAGACGATGTATGCGCCCGTGCTCAACCCCCTCACGGCCAGCCTCGCGCCGACCGGGCTGGTCGGGACCACCCTGGGCATGTTCACGGCGATGCAGACCGGTGTCTCCGCAGTCGGCCCGCTCGTGGCCGGCGTCGTCCTCGGCGCCGGACTCGGCGGCGTCTTCGTCGGTCTCCACGTGGGCATCAGCCTGCTCGCGCTGTTCGCAGCGTGGCGGCTGCGCGCGGTGACCCGCAGCGGACCCGCCGCCGTGGCCAGCCGCCCGCTGGACGCCGCGCTCGCGGCGTGAGCACGCGGCATACGGCACTCCCGCAGCACTCGCCCACCGAGGGCGTGAGCGCGAAGCACACTCAGTAGGCTGCGACCCATGGCTGACTTCGATCTTGTCGTTCTCGGTGCCGGACCCGGTGGCTACGTTGCGGCGATCCGTGCCTCGCAGCTGGGCCTCAAGGCCGCCGTGGTGGAGTCCAAGTACTGGGGCGGGGTCTGCCTCAACGTCGGGTGCATCCCCTCCAAGGCGCTGCTGCGCAACGCCGAGCTCTCCCACATCATCACCCACGAGAAGGACAAGTTCGGCATCGAGGGCGACGCGAAGATGTCGTTCCAGCCGACCCACGCCCGGTCCCGCAGGGTCTCCGAGGGCATCGTCAAGGGCGTCCACTTCCTCATGAAGAAGAACAAGATCGAGGAGATCGACGGCTGGGGCACGCTCACCGCGGCGAAGTCCATGGACGTGGCGCTCAGCTCGGGGGAGAAGCGCTCGATCACCTTCGACAACCTCATCATCGCGACCGGCGCGACCACCCGACTGATCCCCGGCACATCGCTGTCCGAGCGCGTCGTCACCTACGAGGAGCAGATCCTCACCGACCAGCTGCCAGGCTCCATCGTGATCGCCGGATCGGGTGCGATCGGCGTTGAGTTCGCGTACGTGCTCAAGAACTTCGGCGTCGACGTGACGATCGTGGAGTTCCTGGACCGGATGGTGCCGACCGAGGACGCCGAGGTGTCCAAGGAGCTGCTGAAGCACTACAAGAAGCTCGGTGTGAAGGTCCTGCTGTCGACCAAGGTCGAGTCGATCGACGACAGCGGCGAGAAGGTCAAGGTGACCGTCTCGCCGGCGGCGGGCGGCGAGTCCACGGTCGTCGAGACCGACAAGGTGCTCCAGGCCATCGGCTTCGCGCCGCGCGTCGAGGGCTACGGGCTCGAGGCCGCAGGGGTGAAGCTCACCGACCGCGGTGCGGTCGAGATCGACGACCACTGCCGCACCAACGTCGAGGGCGTCTACGCCATCGGCGACTGCACCGGCAAGCTGATGCTCGCGCACACGGCCGAGGCCCAGGGTGTCGTCGCCGCGGAGACGATGGCGGGCGCCGAGACCATGCCGGTCGACTACGACTTCATCCCGCGGGCGACCTACTGCCAACCGCAGATCGCCTCGTTCGGCTACTCCGAGGAGCAGGCCAAGGAGAAGGGCTTCGACGTCAAGGTGGCCAAGTTCCCGTTCTCCGCCAACGGAAAGGCGATGGGGCTCGGCGACGCGGTCGGCTTCGTCAAGGTCGTGGCCGACGCGAAGCACAACGAGATCATCGGCGCGCACCTGATCGGGCCCGACGTGACCGAGCTGCTCCCCGCGCTGACGCTCGCGCAGAAGTGGGACCTCACGGCAGACGAGGTGGCGCGCAACGTGTTCGCGCACCCGACCCTGTCCGAGGCGGTCAAGGAGGCCGTCGAGGGCATCGCCGGCCACATGATCAACCTCTAGCCGCCCACCACCCCCGACAGGAGCCTGTATGCCGCGGGTGCGGCTTCCGATCGTGACCGACCGCCTGGTGCTGCGCAGCCTGCGGCCCGACGACGAGGACGACGTCCTCGCCTACCGGTCGATCCCCGAGGTGGTGCGCTACATCCCGGGTGAGCCCAAGACCGCGGAGCAGGTGGGCGACATGGTCGCGCACAGTGCCACGGCCGGCCTGCTCGACGAGCGCCACCAGTACGTCACCCTGGCGGTCCAGCTCGACGACCGGGTGGTCGGCGACGTCAAGCTCAAGCTCGACGGCCTCGACGGCGCCGACGGCCGGCAGGCCGAGATCGGCTGGGTCTTCGCGCCGGACGTGCACGGGCGGGGCTACGCCACCGAGGCGGCGCGGGCGATCACCGCGGTCGCCTTCGAGGAGGTCGGCGTGCACCGGGTCTGGGCGCAGCTCGAGCCGGCGAACACTGCCTCCGCCCGGATCTGCCAGCGGCTGGGCATGCGGCGCGAGGCGTGCTTCGAGCAGGCGTCGTGGTTCAAGGGTCGGTGGACCGACCTCGCCGTCTACGCCATCCGCGCCGACGAGTGGCGCGACGTGCCGCCGAGCAGACTGCTGGACAACCGTCACGACCCCGTGGCCACAGGGAAGGATCTGCCCCATGACTCCCACACCTGACCCCGTCGCTGCTGCGGTGCCGCCCGGTCACGAGCTCAGCGGTCCGGCCTTCGCCGCGCTGGCCGCGGACGCGATCACGGCGGTCGCCTCCTCGCAGGCTCCAGCGGTCGCTGCTGCTGCGGAGGCCATGGCGCGGTGCGTGGCTGACGGCGGGGTGCTCCAGGCCTTCGGCACCGGCCACTCCGAGGCGTTCGCGATGGAGATCGCGGGACGGGCGGGTGGGCTCATCCCGAGCAACCGGCTCGCGCTGCGGGACGCGGTCGCCGCGGCCGGGGTGGCCGCCGACCCGGACAGGGCCGGCAAGCTGGAGCGCGACCCGGCGCTGGCCCAACACATCTATGACCTGGCGCTCGACGCCCAGCCACAGGACGTGTTCCTGATCGCCTCGAACTCCGGCGGGAACGGCAGCATCGTCGAGTTCGCCCGGCTGGTGAAGGACAAGGGGCACCCGCTGGTCGCCGTCACTTCGCTGGCCCACACCACGCGCGTCGTCTCGCGCCACCCGTCCGGCCTGCGGCTGTTCGAGGTTGCCGACATCGTGCTGGACAACGGTGCGCCGTACGGCGACGCGGTGCTGCCGCTGCCGGGCGGCGGAGCCGCGTGCGGGCTGTCCTCCATCACTGCCGCGCTGCTGGCCCAGATGATGGTGGCCGAGACCTTGGCCCGGCTGGTCGAGCGCGGGGTGACGCCGCCCGTCTACCTGTCGGCCAACATCCCGGAGGGCGACGCGCACAACGACCAGCTCGAGGCGCGGTACGCCGGACGCCTGCGACGCCTGCTGTGACGGGCGTGGCCGAGGGGCCGGGGGAGGCAGGATGACTGTCGTCCTGGGGATGGACGTGGGCGGCACGAGCAGCAGGGCGCTCGTTGCCGAGCTCAGCGGCCGGGTCGTCGGAACCGGGCGCGCCGGAGGTGGCAACCCCACCTCTCGGGGGGTCGGCCCCGCGATGAGCGCGATCCGGGCCGCGCTGGAGCAGGCCCTCGAGGGCGTCGAGCCCTCCACCGTGGAGGGCAACGTCATCGGAGCGGCGGGCTTCGGGGCCCCCGGGGCGGTGGAGGCGCTCGGCCACGTCTGGGCCGAGCTGGGCCTGCGCGGCGAACCGGTGGTCCTGGGCGACACCGACGTCGCCTTCGCCTCCGGCACCCCGGAGCCGGATGGCTCGGTCCTGATCAGCGGCACCGGCGCGATCGCCTCCGAGTACGTGGCCGGGCAGCCGGGACGGGTCGCGGACGGCATCGGGTACCTGCTCGGCGACCACGGTTCAGGCTTCTGGATCGGTCGGGCCGCCATCCGGCACGCCCTGGCACCCAACCCGACGCCCCAGGACCCCTTGGCCGCCGAGGTCGCCCAGTGGCTGACCGGGCGGCCGGACCTCGAGCGGCAGGTCCTCTTGGCTGCCGCCTACGCGCTCGAGCCGGTGCGGATCTCCGAGCTCGCGACTGTGGTCGTCACGCTCGCCGACGAGGGCTCGGACCAGTCGGCCGCGATCCTCGAGTCGGCGGCCGACGAGCTGGTCTCGACCCTGTCCCAGGTGCGCGACCCGGAGGACGACACGGTCGTCGTGCTCGGGGGAGGGGTGCTGGGGACACCGCGCGTCCGCGGGGCGACGGAGCGACGGATCCGCCACCGGTGGCCGTCGGCGACCGTCACCCAGTGCGGTTCAGGAGTCGGCGGCGCCGCGTGGCTCGCGGCGCGTGGCCTGGGTGGGGATCTGCCTGCATCGCTGCACGCCGCCCTCACTTCTACTTCGCCCGCCTGACCTTCGCCGGAGTCAGCTGCGCATCGCCTGCTCGACGGCCGGGTCGACGTCAGGGGCAAGCGTCTTGACGAAGGTCTTGGTCATGTGGCCGTGGTCGAAGTAGGCGATGAGCCCGCCGATGACGACATGGCAGCGACCGTCCCGGCAGAAGCGGTCGGTGAGGTCAAGGACGCTGGTGCGGTCCGTGCTGTCCGACTGGGCCGCCGCGGCCAACGGGTCCGGCTCCACGGCGACCTGCTGTGGCTGTGAGCAGGCCTCGACATCCTTGAGGTGCTGGTCGACGCAGTCCGGTGCCTCCACCGCTGCCTCGGGGACGTCCCGAAGCACGAGAACGCGGATCCCGGCGTCCGTCAGCTCCCGGAGGACGGCGGCGTAGGCGCGCTCCGCAACCGTCGTCTGGTCCTGCGGCGCGACGTCGGCCAGGGGGCTGGTCGCCGTCCGGTCGCTCATGACCACCAGGTCGTATCCGCCCTTGACGATCGAGTCCACCGCCCACCTGTTCCACGCGGTGCAGTTGCGCGTCACCGACTCGGGCTTGAAGGAGATCGGCACCATGACCGTGTAACAGCGGGAGATGAGATAGGTGTCCATGCGCCAGCGCTCCCGGTCGACCAGGTCGGACAGCACCGGCTGCCAGTGCCCGGCGTGTGAGTTTCCGAGCAGGGCGACCCTCGTGCTGCTGGACGCATCGCCGTAGGTGCAGACGCGATGACGGGTGAATGGCACGTTCGACCAGCAGTCGTCCGCGTAGACGTCGGGCTTGTCGTCGCGGGCAACGGCGGGACTGGACAACAACCTCGCTCCGGCGACCGGGGAGCACTCCCGGTCGCGCAACGCCGCGGCGCCGAGGCACTGGGTGCGGCTCAGGCTCGCCTGCAGGGCCTTCTGATCGGCGGCCTGCGAGGCGCGCGCCTCATGCACCACCGCGATGCTGGACGACACCACCACGGCGAGGCTCACCGCCGCGACGGCGAAGCTGCGGGCCAGGCTGCGCCCGAATGCTGGCGCCAGGCGTATGCCGTCCTCGACCCACCGCTTCGACGCTGCGGCGAGCGCCACCACAAGGACGACGGCGACCACCTTGGCCGGTAAGCCGAGTGGCTGCCCCAGCGCATAGGGAGCGATGACGACGACTGGCCAGTGCCAGAGGTACACGGAGTAGGAGACGTCGCCGAGGAACTGGCTGGGTCTCCAGCCGAGGATGGTGCGTGGCGAGTACGGCACCCCGTCGCCGTCCGCGGCGATGACCAGGGCAGTGCCGAGGGTCGGCAACAGCGCGGAATACCCCGGGAAGGCGGTGGTGGACGTGAAGGTGAGCGTCGTCCACACGATCATCGCCAGGCCCAGCCACGCGGCAGCAGCACTGGTGATTGGTCCGCGCACCGCCCAGCCCCGGCTCACGGCAAGGGCCAGCAGGGCGCCAAGGGCCAGTTCCCACACACGGGTGTGGGTGACGAAGTAGGCCGCCGGAGGATTCGTGTGCGTGACCCAGACCGAGCATGCCAAGGATGCCGCGAAGACCACCCCCAGCCCGACCGCAAGAAGGGTCGTCTGGGTGCGGGGGGCGGATCGGCCGGTGCCAGTCGTCCGGCGCCCGAGCCAGTAGAGGGCTGCGAGCAGGAGGGGCCAGAAGAGGTAGTACTGCTCCTCGACCGACAGCGACCAGTAGTGCTGCACCGGGCTGGGCGCGTTCTCGACCGCGAGGTAGTCGGTCGAGGAGGCGGCCAGCGCCCAGTTCTCGACGTAGCCGGCCGCGGCCGCCAGCTCCTTGGCCGTGCCTGGCAGCTGGGTTCGCGGGAGCCACAGCAAGGACGCCGCCAGCGTTGCCAGGAGCACCACGGTCGCGGCCGGCAGCAGCCGGCGCACGCGCCGGGCCCAGAAAGCCAGGAGGGCCTGTCCACCCGTCGGCGGCGTACGGAACAGGTGAGCGGAGATCAGGAAGCCCGAGATGACGAAGAAGACGTCCACGCCTACGTAGCCGCCGGTCACCGCCGCCGGCCAGAAGTGGAACAACACCACCGCGAGGACTGCCACCGCGCGCAGGCCCTGGATGTCGCGGCGAACGCGGTCTGTCGCCCCAGCCTCGCGGGCGGGTCGGCCGGAGGGTTGGTTGCGTGGGATGCGAGCCCCGGAAGCCCCGGGGCGGCGCAGCTGCGGCACGCTCTTCCCTTCCGGTCGTTTCGGCGGGCCCGCCCGCTTCCGGGCGTGCCTCTTGGCAGGCGATGGTAGGCAACGGACCTGGCGACGGTGCAACCGCACAACTCAGCGCTCCGGGCGGGACGCGTGCGATTAGGGCGGGAAAGCGTCGCGCTGGTAGCCTGAGACGTGCCGTAGACCGGCCGCGGATCAAGAGAGCCCAGGTGGACATGCCCTGGCGCACCGCGCTGTAACCCTGAGAAGGAGAGTGTCGCCCCATGCCGCTTGAGGCAGACGTCAAGAAGGACATCATGACCGAGTACGCCACGCACGAGGGCGACACCGGGTCCCCGGAGGTGCAGATCGCGCTGCTGACGCAGCGGATCAAGGACCTCACCGAGCACTCGCGCCAGCACAAGCACGACCACCACAGCCGTCGTGGCCTGCTCCTGCTCGTCGGGCAGCGCCGACGCCTCCTTCGCTACCTCGAGAGCGTCGACATCGAACGCTACCGCTCGCTGATCAAGCG
>DASUKI010000144.1:0-3848 GCA_036278855.1 Pedococcus sp. | reverse complement strand
ACCCCGTTGGGGATCACGACGGCGTCCCCGCCGAGGTGGGTGGTCACCGTCCGTCTGGCGTCCTCGGACACGGCGATGCGGGCAATGATCTTCTCCAGGCTCGGGCGCAGGAGCGGGTAGGCGGCCTGCATGGCCCGCGAGCGCAGGTTGGAGGTGTGGAAGGTGGCGACAACCGGCACCTCGGCAGCCCACAGGGCCAGGAGGGCGATGCTGGGGGTGACCGGCTCGTGGAGGTGCAGGACGTCGAACTCGCCCCGCTCGAGCCATCGGCCCACCCGCGCCGCAGTCACCGGCCCGAAGCTGAGCCGGGCGACCGAGCCGTTGTAGCGCACGGGCACTGCGCGGCCGACCGACTCGACGTACTCCGGCAAGGGGGTGTCCTCGTCGGCGGGCGCGAGGACCGACGCGTGGTGGCCCTGGCCCAGGAGGTGCTCGGCCAGGTCGCGCACGTGCCACTGCACCCCACCGGGCACGTCGAAGGAGTAGGGACACACGAGCCCGATCCTCATGCCGGTCGGCCGTTCTCGAGGTCCTCGAGGAAGACCCGTTGGAGCATGTGCCAGTCCTGCGTGTGCTCGCGGATCGTGGTCCCCAGCGCGTCGGCGCACCGCTGGGTCATCGCCTCGGCCTTCGCCCTGGTCGTGCCGGATGCCGGAGCGGTCACGCGCTCGTGGAAGGTGATGACGGTCCGGTGGCGCCAGGTCGAGGACTGCAGAGGCTCGTAGCGGATGCTGACCGGGAACAGCGCTGCGCCCGTGGCCAGGGACAGCGCAGCCGGCCCGGCCGCCATCTTGGTGCGGTGCCCGCACAGGTCGACCTCGACGCCGCGTCGGGTCAGGTCGCGGTCGGCGAGCAGCGGCATCAGGACCGGTCCGGTGAGCCGCGCCCGCAGCTCGGCGAACACGTCGCCACCGCCTGTCAACGGGAGGATCGTCATGCCGAGCGACTCACGAAAGGCGAGGAACTCGGCATACACCTGCTCAGGCTTGAGGCGCTCCGCGACGGTGACGACCGGCGCGATCTCGCGCGTCCCCCACGCCCCGGCGAGGTCCCAGTTGCCCAGGTGGCCGAGGAAGCACACCGCCGGGCGGCCGGCCGCGATCTCGGCCAGCACGGGTCCCTCTCCCGCGCACCGCACCGCGGCGCGCAGCTCCTGCGGCGTGCGGTCGGGCAGGCGGAATGCCTCGCAGTAGTAGCGCAGGTAGGACCGCATGCCCTCCTTGACCAGGTCGTCGAGCTGGGCGTCGTCGAGCTCGGGCCGGACCGTGGCGTAGTTGCTGCGCAACCGCCGCACCCCGGATCCGCCGCGGGCGACGGTCAGGTCGGCGAGCCCGTCGAAGACGGTGTGTGCCGTGCGCTCCGGCAGGCGCCGGACGGCGCCCCACCCGAGGCGGTACCCCCCGACGGCGAGGGCGTCGCCGAGCCCGCCGATCACGCGCTGAAGGCCTGTTTGCGGACCAGGAGCATCCGCTGGACGACCGTCACCAGGCTCGCAACCGCGAGCAGTGCCAGCACCACCTCCAGCACCACCTCGGGCAGTCCGAGACCGCACAGCCCCGTGGTGACCAGCACCGCCACCAGGCGGTCGGCGCGCTCGGCGATCCCGACGTTGGCCGTCCAGCCCAACCCCTCGGCACGCGCCTTGGCGTACGAGACGACGCTGCCCAGGATGAGGCAGGCCAGTGCGAGGGCAGCCATCAGGTTGTCCTCTCCGCCGCCGGCGTACCACAGCACGAGGCCGCCGAAGACCGCTGCGTCGCCGAACCGGTCGAGGGTGGAGTCGAGGTAGGCGCCCCAGTTGCCCGACCGGCCGGACATGCGGGCCATGACGCCGTCAACGGTGTCGGAGAAGACGAACAGGGTGACCACGACGGTGCCCCAGAAGAACTCGTGCCGCGGGTAGAAGCCGAGGGCGCCGACGCACACGCCGATGGTGCCGACGATGGTAACGACGTCCGGGCTGACCCCCAGCTTGAGGAGCAGC
The DNA here is from genome assembly GCA_036278855.1 of Pedococcus sp. Classification (GTDB taxonomy): domain Bacteria; phylum Actinomycetota; class Actinomycetes; order Actinomycetales; family Dermatophilaceae; genus Pedococcus. Next base: position 1,864 of record DASUKI010000144.1, on the reverse strand, counting down.
CGGGCGACCGGCGTGAAGATCGTGGTGAAGAGGGCGCGCGCGTACTTGTTGAGCATGGTGCGCGACAGCCTACTGAGGCGACGGCCACGCCTGCGCGAGCCGGGAGCGCACGTCCTCGAGGAGCATCGGCAGGGCCTTCGTCTGCGCGACCACCGGCAGGAAGTTCATGTCGCCGCCCCACCGCGGGACCACGTGCTGGTGCAGGTGTGCCTGCACCCCAGCCCCGGCCACGGCGCCCTGGTTCATCCCGATGTTGTAGCCGTGCGGCTGGGAGGTCGACTCCAGCGCCCTGATCGCCTGCTTGGTCAGCTCGGTGAACTCGTCCGTCTCCTCGCGGGTGAGGTCCAGGAAGAGGGACACGTGTCGGTACGGGCAGACCAGGACGTGGCCGGGGTTGTAGGGGAACAGGTTCACCACGACGTAGCAGGTCTCGCCGCGGTGCACGACCAAGCCGTCCTCGTCGGTGCGGGTCGGCGCCGCACAGAACGGGCACCCAGCGCCCGGGTCCTCGCTCGGTCGCTCCCCCGTGATGTAGGCCATCCGGTGCGGCGTCCACAACCGCTCGAAGCCGTCGGGGACGCCGGCGAAGTCGGTGTCTGGCTCGAGCTCGGTCATGCTGCGATCCTATGGGCCGTGCCCCACAGCGACCTGCCCGCGAGCGAGGCGACCATCCGTCGCGCCACGGCCGCCGACGCCGTGGAGCTCGCCGACCTCTTCTGGACCGTGCGCGAGGAGTCCGTGCCCGGCATACCCATGATCACGCACCCGCGCGAGAGTGTGCTGCCCTTCGTGCGGGAGGTGCTGCTGCGCGAGTTCGAGGTGTACGTGGCGCAGGTCGGCCCACGCCTGGTCGGCTTCATCGCACTGGTGCCCCCTGACGTGGTCGGGCACCTGTACGTCGCCCGCGACCACACCGGTCGCGGGCTGGGTGGCCGGCTGCTCGCCCTGGCGCGCGAACGGTTTCCGGCCGGGTTGCAGCTGTACACGTTCCAGGACAACCACTCGGCGCTGCGCTTCTACGAACGGCACGGCTTCGTGCCGGTCGCCTGGTCCGAGGACGACAACGAGGAGGGCGCGCCGGACGTGCGCCTGGAGTGGCGCCCGCGCTAGGAGCTTGCTCAGACCTGCCGGCGCGACTCCACGGCGGCAATCACCTCGGCGATGGCCTCGTCGACCGGGACGCCGTTCTTCTGCGACCCGTCGCGGTAGCGGAAGGACACCGCGTCCTGGCTCTTGTCCTCCTCGCCCGCGATGAGGATGAACGGCACCTTGGACTTGCTGGCGTTGCGGATCTTCTTGGGGAACCGGTCGTCGCTCTCGTCGATCTCGACGCGGATCCCCTTCTCGCGCATGCGGTCCAGCACTGCCTCCAGGTAGTCGTTGTACTCGTCGGCCACCGGGACACCGAGCACCTGCACCGGGCTGAGCCAGGGCGGGAAGGCGCCGGCGTAGTGCTCGACGAGCACGCCGAGGAAGCGCTCGATCGACCCGAACTTGGCCGAGTGGATCATCACCGGCTCCTGGCGGGAGCCGTCGGCTGCCTGGTACTCGAGGCCGAAGCGGTGCGGCTGGTTGAAGTCGTACTGGATGGTCGACATCTGCCAGGTGCGGCCGATGGCGTCGCGCGCCTGGACGGAGATCTTGGGGCCGTAGTAGGCGGCGCCGCCCGGGTCGGGGACGAGCTCGAGCCCGGTCTCCTCGGCGGCCTTGCGGAGCACCTCGGTGGCGACTGCCCACTGCTCGTCAGAGCCGATGAACTTGTCCTTGGAGTCGTCGCGGGTGGACAGCTCGAGGTAGAAGTCGTCGAGGCCGAAGTCGCGCAGCAGCGACAGGACGAAGTTGAGCAGGTGCTTGATCTCGGCCG
>DASUKI010000143.1:0-10295 GCA_036278855.1 Pedococcus sp. | reverse complement strand
GTCGATGTCTTCGGCCGAGGCGTAGTTGGCCTCGAGCATCTTGACGGCGTCGTTGAGGTAGGGGAACAGCAGCGCGTTGACGATGAAGCCGGCGCGGTCGCCGCAGGTCACCGCGTGCTTGCCGACCTTGGCGCACAGGTCTTGCACTGTCGCAACGACATCCGGCGCGGTGGAGACCGTGTGGACGACCTCGACCAGCTGCATGATCTGCGCCGGGTTGAAGAAGTGCAGGCCGACGACGTCCTGCGGCCGCTTGGTCGCGGCAGCGCACTCGACGACGGGCAGCGAGGAGGTCGTGGTCGCCAGGATCGCGCCCGGCCGGCAGATCTCGTCGAGATTCTCGAACAGTGCGCGCTTCACGGTGAGGTCCTCGACGACGGCCTCGACGACCAGGTCGACCTGGGCGAGGTCGTCGAGCCGCGTGGTGCCGGTGAGGTGGCCGAGGGCGGTGTCGCGAGCGGCCTCGTCGAGCTTGCCACGCTGCACGGCCTTCTCGAGCGACGTGGCCACCGCGGCAGCGACGGCGTCGACCTTGGCCTGGCCCCGGGCGACGTAGGTGACGTCGTAGCCGGCCTTCGCGAAGACCTCGATGATGCCGGTGGCCATCGTGCCGGAGCCGACGACGCCGACGCGCGCGACGGGCCGCAGTCCGGCACCCTCCCGCGCCCCGTCCGGCTTCGGCGTCAACGCGTCGTCGACGACCTGGCTGCTCCCGGGCTCGGCGTAGGTGTAGAAGCCGCGCCCGCTCTTGCGTCCCTTGAGCCCGGCGCTGACCATCTGCTTGATGACCGGCGTCGGCGCGTGGAGCCGGTCGCGGCCCTGCTTGTACATCGTGTCGAGGATCTCGTAGGCCGTGTCCAGGCCGATGAGGTCCATGAGCGCGAGCGGACCCATGGGGTAGCCGCACCCGAGCCGCATGGCTGCGTCGATGTCCTCGCGGCTGGCGTAGCGCGACTCGAACATCGACACCGCGTGGTTGAGGTAGCCGAAGAGCAGCGCGTTGGCGATGAACCCCGCCTTGTCGCCCACCACGACCGGCTGCTTGCCGAGCCGCTGCGCGAGCGCCTTGACGTCCTCGAAGACCTCGTCCTCGGTGACGACGGTGCGGATGACCTCCACGAACTGCAGGACCGGAGCCGGGTTGAAGAAGTGCATGCCGACGACCCGCTTGGGGTTGCCGGTGGCCACGGCGATCTCGGTCACCGGGAGGCTGGAGGTGTTGGTGGCGAGGATGGCGTCGGGCCCGACGACGGCGTCGAGCTTGCCGAAGATCTCCTTCTTGAGGTCCAGGTGCTCCGGCACCGCCTCGACGACGAGCTGGCAGTCGGCGAGGTCGTCCATGCTGGACGTGAAGTGGACGCGCTCGTGCAGCGCCGCCTGGTCCTGCTCGGTGAGCTTGCCGCGGCTCACCGCCCGCCCGGTGGAGTGCTCGAGGACCCCGCGGCCCTTCTCGAGCGCCGCGTCGTCGACCTCCACCGCGAAGACGTCGATGCCGTTGCGGGCGAACACCTCGACGATGCCGGCCCCCATGGTGCCGAGACCGATCACGCCGACCTTGCTGAACTCACGAGCCATGCGGGCGAGTCTCCCAGACCGGGTATGCCGCGTGGTCACCCGGCCGACGTGAGGCTCACCACCTCGGGTGGCCGGCTCAGAAGGCGCCCCAGTGCCCCAGCGCTACGGGCGCGTCACCACTCGTGGCCGGCGCTGATCAGCGCCGACTCCATGTCGAACCGCTGCTCGCGCGAGAGGCCCCGGATGGCTGTGGGGACCGGGATGTCGACCGCCCGGCAGTAGTCGCGCAGCGCGTGGTCGTAGGCCAGGCGGGCGGCCGTCAGGCGCTCCGCCTTGTTCGGCATGTCCGACTCGTCGACGAAGCGCACGTGGCGGGCGAGCCGGTCGAGCTCGAGGGCGAGCAGGATCGGCGGGATCGGCTCAGGGCGGGGACGGCGTGCGGCGACCCAGGCGTCGAGCCGGTTCAGGGCGGGTCGGAGGGTGCGGGGCGCCTCTCCGGTGACCGCCCAGTTGATCCCCCGGCCGAAGCACGCGACCAGGGCGCAGAGTCCAGCGAACCCTGCCGCGTAGCCCAGGATGACCGGCATGTACTGCTCCACCTCTCACCACGAGTGTGCGCCGAGGCGCAGCCGCGCGCAACGGCCTATTAGAGTGCGCCGGGTGCGGCTGGTGATTGCGAAGTGCTCGGTGGACTACGACGGGCGGCTGTCCGCGCACCTGCCGCTGGCCACCCGCCTGCTCATGGTCAAGGCCGACGGCTCGGTCCTGGTGCACTCCGACGGCGGCTCCTACAAGCCGCTGAACTGGATGTCGCCGCCCTGCGCCATGGCCGAGGTCGAGCCCGAGGAGCACGAGGCGGCCGAGGGCGTCACTGCGGTGTGGCAGGTGCAGCACGCCAAGTCCGACGACCGCCTGCGCGTGCTCCTCCACGAGGTGCTCCACGACTCCAGACACGAGCTCGGCGTGGACCCGGGCCTGGTCAAGGACGGCGTCGAGGCCCACCTGCAGAAGCTGCTCGCCGAGCACATCCATACCCTCGGCGACGGGTGGACCCTCGTGCGGCGTGAGTACATGACGGCGATCGGTCCGGTGGACATCCTCGCCAAGGACGGCGTCGGCGGCTCGGTGGCGGTGGAGATCAAGCGACGCGGTGACATCGACGGCGTCGAGCAGCTCACCCGCTACCTCGAGCTGATGAACCGCGATCCCCACCTCGCCCCGGTGACCGGGGTGTTCGCCGCCCAGGTGATCAAGCCCCAGGCGCGCACCCTCGCCACTGACCGCGGCATCCGGTGCGTCACCCTCGACTACGACGAGCTGCGCGGCATCGACAACAGCGAGCACCGGCTCTTCTGAGCAGGTCCGCCCTCACACCACGGCGCGGTCGCTGGTCCCCGGCCAGCTGAGCACCCGGATCCCGTCGGCATCCACCTCCAGCTCGGCCGGGTCGCAGTTCGGCAGGAACTCGCGCGCCACCAGGTCGTGGCGCACCGGGGTCGCGATGCGAGGCAGCACGAACGACATGACACCGCCGTGGGTGAAGACCAGCACCGTCTCGCCCCGGTGCAGGTCCGCGATCTCCTGCAGCGCGTCCCCGAACCGCGAGAGCACGTCCTCGCCCGTCTCCCCGCCCGGGATGAACCGACCAAGGTCCCCGCGCTGCCACGCCTGGTGGACCGACTCGACCTCGGGGTCGTCGAAGTCCCGCCCGGCCAGCGCCCCCACCGAGAACTCCTGCAGTCCCTCGAGCTCGACTGCGCTGACGCCCAGCACCTGCGCCGCGACCGCCCCGGACTCGACGGCGCGCTGCATCGTGCTGGTGAAGACCCGCGCGATCCTGCGGTCGCGCAGCGACTCGGCGAGCGCCTGCACCTGCGCCCTGCCCGTGTCGGTCAGCCACCCGCCCTCGTCCGACAGGCGGCGCGGGTGGGCGTACTCCGCATCGGCGTGGCGTGCGACGAGGAGGGTGGCCGGACAGAACAGGTCGCTCATGCACCGAGGGTATGCCGCGTGGCTGGCTCCCGTCAGCGTGCCACCCGCTTGCGTCTTCGAGTTTGCCCGCCAGCGGGGCAAACTCGCAGACGCAGGCAAGCCCCTGGCAGGGGGTCAGCGCAGGGCGACGAGCTCGAGGAGCCGAGCCGCCTCGGCACGCATGGCGTCGCGGGCCGGGCCGAGGTACTTGCGCGAGTCGACCAGCTGCACGTCGGCATCCAGCCGGTCCCGCACGGCGCCGGTGAAGACCTTGTTGAGGTGCGTGGCGATGTTGACCTTGGTCATGCCGGCACGCACGGCGGACCGGATCCCCTCGTCGGGGACGCCGGAGGAGCCGTGCAGCACCAGCGGCACCGGCACCGCCTGGGCGATCCTTGCGACCAGCTCGAGGTCGAGAGCGGCCGTCCGCTCGGTCATCGCGTGCGAGCTGCCGACGGCCACGGCGAGGGCGTCCACCCCGGTGTCCGCCACGAAGCGGGCGGCATCGGCGGGGTCGGTGCGCACGCCCGGCGCATGGACACCGTCCTTGCCGCCGATCTCCCCCAGCTCGGCCTCCACCCCGACGCCCTTCGCGTGGCAGCGCCGCACGACCCCGTGGGTGACTTCGCGGTTCTGCGCATCGGGCAGCTTGGAGCCGTCGAACATCACCGACGTGAAGCCCAGCCCGACCGCCTCGTCGACGAGCTCCTCACTCTCCGCGTGGTCCAGGTGCAGCACGACCGGAGCCGCGGCGGCCTCCGCCAGGGAGCGGCAGGCCAGGCCCAGCGGGGCGAGCGACCCGTGCCAGCGCACGGTGTTCTCGCTCACCTGCAGGACCAATGGCAACCCGACGTCCCCGGCCGCTCCGACGAGTGCCTCGGCGTGCTCGAGGTGGATGACGTTGAACGCCGCCACGCCTCGGTCCTGCGCACGGGCCGCGGTCAGCACCTCCACCAGACCTGCCAGCACCTCAGTCCCTCCAGACCCGGACGCTGCCGCGCAGCCGCGCGACGTCCGCCTCGTCAACCACTCCGGCGACCGGTTGCAGCACCGCCGCCGCCGACCACGCCACGGCGTCCGTGAGCAGCACCTCCGGTGACCCGCCCTCCGCGAGGCTGCGTGCCACCGCAGCCACGACCGCGTCCCCGGCACCCGTCGCGTTGCCGGCGAGGCCCGACTCGAGCGCGGCCCGGACCACATCGCCGTCGCCGCTGACCAGCACGAGCCCCTCCGGTCCGAGCGACACGAGCACGTCGCGGGCTCCTTTGTCCTGCAACGCCTTTGCGCCGCTGACCGGGTCCTCGAGGCCAGTGACCTCTGCCAGCTCGCGTGCGTTCGGCTTGACCACGTCCGGCGCTCCAGCCAGTGCCGCGAGGAGGGCCGGCCCCGAGGAGTCCACCACGGTGCGCCACCCCGCGTCGGCGGCGGCCCGGACCAGTTGCGCGTAGCCGTCCTCGGGGAACCCCTCCGGCACGCTCCCGGATCCCACGAGCACGCCTGCTTCCCGGTCCGGCTCGGACGCAAGGCGCCGCACCGTCGAGAGCAGCGCTGACCACTCCGGCGGCCCGATCGCCGGGCCGGGCTCGTTGAAGGCGGTCGCCTCCCCGTCGGCCAGCGAGACGACGGTGACCGTGCGTCGCGTCTCGTGGTCGGCCTCGACCAGGACGTGGGGTATGCCGCGTGCCGCCAGGTCCGTCCGCACCAGCTCGCCGGTGACGCCGCCCACCACGCCCACGGCGGTGGCCAAGTTGCCCTGCCCGGTGAGGACCGACGCCACGTTGATCCCCTTGCCCCCGGCCATCGCCCGGACAGCCGCCACCCGGTGGCTCGCGTGCGGGACCAGTCGCTCCACCTCGTAGGTGATGTCGAGGGCGACGTTGGGCGTGACGGTGACGATCACACGAGCTCCCAAGCCAGACAAGCAGATCCGAGGCACCCGGCGCGGTCGCCGAGGGCCGCACCCGTGATCCGTGGTCGCCGCTGGAAGGTGAGCCCGGACTCCACGGCCTCCCTCAGCGGGCCGAGCAGCAACTCGTCACTGCGAGCAAGGCCGCCCCCGACCAGGACCAGGTCGACGCCGGTCAGCGTGACGGCGGTGACGACCGCCCTCGCCAGCGCCTCCACCGCACGGGTCCACACAGCCTGCGCCGCGGGCTCGCCCGCGGCCACCCGGCCCGCCACCACGTCGGCACCGACGCGCTCGCCGGAGCAGGCGGCATACGCAGCCTCGATCGCAGCGGCAGACGCCACCGCCTCGAGGCACCCACGGGCGCCGCACCCGCACACCGGCCCGTCCGGCTCCACGACGACGTGCCCGAGCTCTCCACTCCACCCGTCTGCCGAGATGACGTGCCCGTCGAGCATCAGCGCACCGGCGATGCCGGTCCCCACCGGCAGGAACAACGCGTGCCTGGCCGACTGGGCTGCGCCCCAGCGGGACTCGGCCAGCAGCCCGGCCCGCACGTCGTGGCCCAGCGCGACCGGGACGTGCACGGCGACCTCCAGCGGCGCGACGACCGGCTCGTCGCGCCAGCCTAGGTTCGCGGAGTAGCGCGCGACACCGGCCTGGTCGTCCACCAGCCCGGGCACCACGACGCCGAGCGCCACCACCTCCGGCGCACCGGCCTCTCGGGCACCCAGCTCCACCACCTCGGCGAACGCCGCCGCGACGGCCGACACCAGGGCCCCCGGCCGGTCCAGCCCGCGCGGTGTCGGGCCGGTCCGCGACACCACCTCCACGCCGTGCTCGTCGACGAGCGCGGACTTGGTGCGCGTGCCGCCGACGTCGACGGCCGCCACGACTGGACCCACGGCCTAGACCACGTCGACGGTGACGCCCGCCGCCCGCAGCTCGGCCAGTGGCCCCTCGGGTGCCGTCGAGTCCGTGACCAGCCGCTCGATGCGCGCCGTGGCGCAGATCCGCGCGAAGGCCCGGCGTCCGACCTTCTCGCCGGTCGCGATCACGACGACCCGCTCGGCCCGCTGCACCATCAGCGAGTTGATGCCCGCCTCGCCCTCGTGCTCGCACGTGGCACCCGCCGCGGCCGACACCCCGTCGACGCCGAGGAACACCATGTCGAGCCACAGCTCACCGAGGACCATCGACGACAGCGGGCCGGAGAGCTCGTAGGACTCCGAACGGGCAACCCCGCCCAGCGAGACGCACCGGATGAACGGGCGCAGCACCATCTCGGTCGCGATGTTGAGCGCGTTGGTGACGACCGTGACCGCGGGTCGACGGCTGGACGCCGCCAGGTCGGCGCGCGCGGCGAGGCGGCGTGCGGTTGCGCTGGAGGTGGTGCCACCGTTGAACCCGACCACGGCCCCCGCGGGCGCGAGGTCGGCCGCACGCGCGGCCACGCGTTCCTTGGCGGAGTCGGCGCCGGCCAGCTTGTAGCGCGCCGGCAGGTCGTAGGCGACGGCGCTGGCCACCACGCCGCCGTGGGTGCGGGTGACGAGCTGCTGCGCGGCGAGCTCGCTGAAGTCGCGCCGCACCGTCGCCTCGGAGACGCCGAGCGCCTCGACCACCTGGGTGACGCTGAGCCGGCCGTGCTCGGCCAGCAGCGCCAGCAGGGCGCTCCAACGTGCGCCCCGGTCCATGCTGCGCGTCTGCTGGGCAGTCATCGCGACGTCACCGAGTCCCGACGGCGGCGCGCGGACACGCGCGAGCGCGGGGTGGCGCGTCGTCGTGTCGTCGTCGTGCTCACTGGATCTCCCGGACCAAACATGACCGTTTCGCAGCGGTTTCGGCCTGCATCGCTCAACAGGTGCAGTCTGGCAGACACAGTGGCCTTCCGCACAGGTCCCGTCAAGGCTGCGTGGACACGGCTTGACTGATTGATTCTGATGGATACAGAATCAGAACACTCCAAATCACTCATAGGAGGCCCTGATGACCGTGGCCGCCAGCCACCTCGCCGCCGAGATCGCCACCCAGCCGGACGACTGGGCCGCCGCCCTGCGGCGGGTGAGCGAGGCCGCTGCGGTGCTCCCCCGCCCCGGCGAGGACGTGGCCGTCGTCGGCTGCGGCACCTCCTTCTACATGGCCCAGGCCTACGCCGCCCTGCGCGAGGCCGCCGGCCAGGGCCGCAGCGAGGCCCACGCCGCCAGCGAGTTCCCCCTGGGCCGGACCTACGACCGCGTCCTCGCGATCTCCCGCTCCGGCACCACGACCGAGGTCGTCGAGCTGCTCGAGGCGCTGCGGGGGCGCGGCCAGCGGACCACGGCCATCGTGGCCACGGCCGGCACCGCGATCCCCGAGCTGGCCACCGAGTGCCTGCTGCTCCCCGAGGTCGACGAGCAGTCGGTTGTCCAGACCCGGTTCGCGACGACCACCCTCGCGCTGCTGCGCGCCACCCTGGGCGAGGACCTCGGCACCGCCATCGCACAGGCCCGCGCCGTGCTCGCCGAGGAGGAGTCCTCGGCCCTCGCGGGGGTCCTCGACGCCGAGCAGATCACCTTCGTGGGCCGCGGCTGGACGGTCGGGCTCGCCAACGAGGCGGCGCTCAAGCTGCGCGAGTCAGCGCAGTTCTGGACCGAGTCCTACCCCGCCATGGAGTACCGCCACGGCCCCATCAGCATCGCCACGGCCGGCCGGGCCACCTGGGCGTTCGGCGAGGTGCCCGACGGGCTCGCCGAGGACGTCACGGCGACCGGTGCCCACTTCGAGCACCGTGACCTCGACCCGCTCGCCGACCTGGTGCGCCTGCACCGCCTCTGCCTGGCCAAGGCGCGGCTCGCGGGGGTGGACCCGGATCGACCCCGGCACCTGAGCAGGTCCATCATCCTGTCGTGACCTCGACACCCGACGTGCCCGACCGCCAGCTGCTCGTGGGGTCCGTGGTGACCCCGGACGGCGTCGTCACCGACGGTGTCGTCGCGGTGGAGGGCACCACCATCCGGTATGCCGGCTCGCGCGCCTCCCTGCCGCCGGCGTGGGTTGGCGTCGCCCCGCCCGCCGGCTGGCCGGACGGGCTCGCCCTGCTCCCGGGGCTGGTCGACATCCACTGCCACGGCGGCGCGGGCGGCGAGTTCGGGCCGGACGCCGAGGCTGGGCAGCGGGCGGCGACCCACCACCACGTCAGCGGCACCACCACGCTCGTCGGCTCACTCGTCTCCGCCCCCGCCGAGGCGCTCGTCAAGGGCGCCCACACGCTCGCCGGGCTGGTCCGCACGGGCGAGCTGGCCGGCATACACCTCGAGGGTCCCTTCCTGTCCACGGCCCGGTGTGGCGCCCAGAACCCGGCCGCCCTCATCGACGCCGACCCCCAGCTCATGGACCGGCTCGCCCAGGCCGCCGACGGCGCGCTGGCGCACATGACCTGGGCGCCCGAGCGTCCTGGCGGCGACACCGTGCCCGGCTCGCTCGCTGCCGCGGGTGCCCTCGCGGCCCTGGGCCACACCGACACGGACTACCCGGGGGCCGCGCAGGCGCTCCGGGCGGCCGTGGACCCCGCAGTGCGCGGTGGCCTGCCGCTGGCCACCCACCTGTTCAACGGCATGCCGCCACTGCAGTCGCGGGCACCGGGGCCGGTCGCGGCGGCGCTCGCCGCTGCCGCCCGTGGCGAGGCCGTGGTCGAGGTGATCGCCGATGGTGTCCACCTCGACGGCGGGACCGTGCGCATGGTCTACGACGCGGTCGGCCCGGACCACATGGCGCTGGTGACCGACGCGATGGCCGCGAGCGGGCTGGCTGACGGGGCGTACACGCTCGGCGGGCTCGAGGTCACGGTGCGCGGGCGCGAGGTGCGGCTGGACAACGGCAGCCTGGCCGGTGGGGTCTCGGTCCTGCTGGACCAGGTGCGCTGGCTGGTGCGCGACCTCGGTGTGCCGCTGGTCGACGCGGTGCGGGCTGCCGCGACCACCCCGGCCCGGGCCCTCGCGATCGAGGGGGTCGGCTCGCTGGTCGAGGGCGGCCGCGCCGACGTCCTGGCCGTCGACGCCGACCTCGAGCTGGTGCAGGTCATGCGCGCCGGGTCGTGGCTGCCACCCCGCTCACTAACCTCTGCTAGCAAAGGTTAGTGAACGACGGACAGGTTAGAACCTGTCCACCATCAACTTTCCTTTGCTAGCAAAGGTTGCTGCAGGCGGGCGGCGCGGATCAGCGGGACGAACTGCGCCATGATGGCATTGAGCCCGAAGTCCTTGGGGGTGAACACGGCGGCGACGCCCTGCTCGCGCAGCGCCCTGGCGTCGGACTCGGGGATGATGCCGCCGACGACCACGGGCACGTCCCCCGCCCCCGCCTCGCGCAGCCCCCGCAGGATCTCGGGCACCAGCTCCATGTGCGAGCCCGACAGGATGGAGATGCCCACGAGGTGGACGTCCTCGGCGACGGCGGCCGCGACGATCTGCTCCGGGGTCAGCCGGATCCCCTGGTAGACCACCTCGAAACCCGCGTCGCGCGCCCGCACCGCGACCTGCTCGGCGCCGTTGCTGTGGCCGTCGAGCCCCGGCTTGGCCACCAGGATCCGCAGCCGCTCCCCCAGCTCGGACTCGAGCGCACGAACCTGCTCCCGCACCGCCCGCAGGTCGTCACCCCCGCCCTGCACGCCCACCGAGCCCGACACCCCGGTCGGGGCGCGGTACTCGCCGAACTCGTCGCGAAGCGCCTGCGCCCACTCGCCGGTCGTGACGCCGGCGCGGGCCGCCTCGAGCGAGGCAGGCACGAGGTTGGTGCCGGATCCGGCATCCGAGCGCAGCCGGCGCAGCGCCGCCGCCACCCGCTCCCGCCGGGCCGGCTCGGCGTCGCGCTCCTCGCGCCAGGCCCGCACCGCCGCCACGGCGCGGTCCTCGACGTCGTGGTCGAC
>DASUKI010000142.1:0-3882 GCA_036278855.1 Pedococcus sp. | reverse complement strand
CCGATGTATGGCCCCGAGCGCCTGCACCGGGTGAGCTCCGGGTTCGCCCCCGCAACCCATTGTCTTTGCGCCCAACCTTTGGTCGACTGGCATCGGAGGGTCTGACCACCCCCGGCCAGGCCCCACGGCACGGGAGGTTCCCATGAGCGGTGAGACGCTGACTCCAGACCACGTCGAAGCGGGGACGGATGAGGGCGTGCGCGCCAGCATCTCCGTCGCCGCGCCACCGGGACAGGTCTGGCAGCACCTGACGAGCACGCGTGGCACCGAGGCGCTCCTGGGCGACGGTGCGCGGCTCGGCAGCAAGGGCGAGTCGTGGCACGCCAACGACGGCACGTACGGCGTGGTCCGCAGCTGGCACCCGACCGAGCAGATCCGGGTCACCTGGCACCCGGACGAGGCCGGCCCGACCAGCATGCTCGACCTCCACGTACTCCCCGACGGCGAGGCCACGCGCCTCGAACTGGTCCACGCGGGCGGGCCGAGCGCCGCGGACGGGCCGGGCAGTCAACGCGCCTGGCAGGACGCGCTGGGACGCGTCGCCGGCACTCTCACCTGAACGACAAGTCGCCGGCACTCTCACCTGAACGACAAGGCGAGGTATGCCGCGTGGCTGAGCCGCGCGGCATACCTCGCCTTGCGGTGGTGCCAGGCGTAGGTCTGTCACATCCGCAGCGTCGGCGCTGTCATAGAGGTGACCCCGCAGCACACACGGATGTGGCCGGGTGCGTGACCCCGCACCCGGCGCGAAGGAGCTGACAGCCATGACCGCACCCATTCTGCTCACCGGCGGCACGGGCACCCTGGGCCGGCAGGTCGCGCCTCTCTTGCGCGAGGCCGGTCGGCAGGTGCGCGTCCTCAGCCGGCACACCCACGACGCCATCGACGGCGTGGAGTACGTCGTGGGTGACCTCGACACCTCTGCCGGGGTCGCGCAAGCCGTCGCCGACGTGGAGGCGGTCATCCACTGCGCCGGCGCCCAGAAGGGTGACGACGTCAAGACGCGCCACCTCGTCGAGGCCGCCAGGGCAGCCGGCTCCCCGCACCTGGTCTTCATCTCCGTGGTCGGCGCCGACCGCGTGCCCGTCGAGAGCGCCCTGGACCGTGCGATGTTCGGCTACTTCGCGTCCAAGCGCGCGGCCGAGCTGGTCGTCGAGCAGTCGGGCCTGCCGTGGACGACGCTCCGGGCGACCCAGTTCCATGACCTGGTCTGGCTGGTGGCGGGCGCCCTGAGCCGGTTGCCGGTCGTGCCGGTCCCGTCCGGTGCCCGGTTCCAACCAGTGGACTCAGGGGAGGTCGCCGAGCGACTGGTGGAGCTGGCCATGGGACCGGCGTCCGGGCTGGTCCCTGACCTCGCCGGGCCCACGGTGTACGGCCTCGGTGAGCTGGTGCGCAGCTACCTCAGCGCGACGGGGAAGCGGCGCCCGCTGGTCCCGGTCCCCGTACCGGGCAAGGCGGGTCGTGCCATCAAGGACGGCGCCAACCTGAACCTCGACCAGGCGGTTGGCCGTCGTACCTGGGAGGAGTTCCTCGAGCAGCAGGTGGCTGCCACCTAGCCATCGGCTCGACGCGGGAAGCAGAAGTCGCACCAGTGGTACCCGGTGGGCCTCACCCCCACCACCCACCGGTTGCGTGGGCTGATCTGGCTGACCCAGGCGCACGGACGGTCGAGCGAGTGAGTCTCGTGGGTGCGCCTGTTGGCGACCAGCCGCTGGGTCGCCGAGGAGACGGTGACGTCGCACGACGGGTCCCCCGCGAGTCCTTCCCAGCCGTTGAGGTAGCCCCCCGCGAAGAACTGCTGCTCGACGGTGAGGTCGTCGAGAGGCGGCGGCTGCAGGCTCGGCGGAACTCTCCCCGGCAGGTCCGTGGCCAGCTCTGGTGGCAGGTAGCGGCCCATGAACATCGTGACGACGTCGTGGCTGGCTGCCCCGAGGAAGTGACACAGCCCTGGGCCGGCACTGCACGGGACGGGCGACTCTGGCAGGTAGTCCCAGTGCTCGCCTTCGGCAAATACCAGTCGGTGCCTCGGACGTGCCATCTGTTGCCAGGTGGCATCACCCAGGTGGGCGTCGAAGTCGAACGCCCCGCCCCACATCAGCAGGGTGGGGATGTCCAGCTGTGTCAACGGGAACGGCACCCCGCCGAACCAGTCAGCCCACGGTCCACTCAGTCCGGCGTACGCGCCGACCTCGTGGTCGACGGAGTACACGGCGGCCAGGCCCGCCCCGTAGCTGTGCCCGACCAAGCCGGTGGCTGGTGGCGGCATCAGCACGTCCGAGTGCTCCCAACCACCTCGGGCCCACGCGATGACGGCGTCAAGGGTGGCCAGGTCCGGATGGTTCGGTACCGAGGGGCTGCCGCCCGCAGCAATCCCGGCCAGATGCGGCACGACCACGACGTAGCCGGCGCGGGCCAGTTGCGCGGGCAGTCGCACCCACCGCCGGTAGTGGTCCACGTCCCCCTGGCAGTGACCGTGGCAGAACACCACGAGCGGGTACCTGGCGCACCCTTCCAGCAGCGGTGCGGTCTCGACCGCGCCGTCGAGGCTGGGGAACCAGATCCGCAACGGCACCGGTGCGCCCTCCGGCGGCCCGATGCTGCGGGCACCGTAGAAGACGGGCGCGAGCGCCTGTGGCTGCCAGCCGATGGGGCAGGTGGCCGGCGGTGGAGCAGGACCGTCTGACATGACTACAAGTGTCCGCAGCCAGCGGTGCTCGTCATCGGGCATTCGGTGGAGAACGCACGCCAACACGAACAAGCCACCGGGTCGGTCGTCCACCGTCCCGCTGCAGCAGGGTGCGACAGGCAGTGACCGAGGAGGCAGGATGCAGGGGTGTTCGACGAGACGGCTCTGATCCTCGCCCGGGCCCGTCGTGTCCTCGCGCAGCACGTGCTGCCGGCCGTGCACCGCGACCGCCGACCGCTCGACGTCACGGCGTGGCGTGCGCCCGGCGAGCCGGTGCCGTTCGCCCAGGCCGCTGCGGCGCCCCACGAAGCAGTGGACCCCGGCACGCCGTGGGGTGAGCCGTGGTCGACCTGGTGGTTCGAGCTGCGGGGCGAGGTGCCGCGCGACTTCGCCGGGGCGGTCGTGGAGGTCGTCGTCGACCTGGGTTTCACCGACTCAGGCCCGGGCTTCCAGGCGGAGGGCCTGCTCTACGACTCGAAGGGCTTGCCGCTCAAGGGCATCCACCCCCAGAACCGCTGGTACCGCATCTCCGAACGGGCCACCGGCGGTGAGGAGGTCCACCTCCACCTCGAGGCTGCCGGCAACCCGACGCTCTACGACGGCACCTTCCGGCCCACCCGCCTCGGCGACGTGGCCACCGCCGGTGACGAGCCGGCATACCGGTTGGGCAGGGCGGACGTGGCGGTGTTCGAGCCCGAGGTGTTCGCGCTCGCGATGGACCTCGACGTGCTGCTCGACCTGGCCGAGCAGCTGGACGAGCATGACGCCCGCCGTCACGAGGTCCTCGCCGCGGTCGACGACGCGCTCGACGCCATCGATGTCCACGTGGTGAGTGGCGCCGCGGGGCCGGCGCGCGAAGCCTTGGCGAAGGCCCTTGCGGCACAGGCAAACCAGAGCGCTCACCGGATCACCGCGGTCGGGCACGCCCACATCGACTCGGCTTGGCTGTGGCCGGTGCGCGAGACGGTGCGCAAGTGCGCCCGCACCTTCGCCAGCGCCACCGCCCTGGCCGAGGACTACCCCGAGCTCGTGTTCGCGTGCTCGAGCGCGCAGCAGTACCAGTGGGTCCGCGACACGCAACCACACGTCTGGCAACGCATCAGGAAGGCCGTCGCCGCCGGCACCTGGGAGCCGGTCGGCGGGCAGTGGGTCGAGGCCGACGGCGTCATGCCGGGCGGCGAGTCGCTGGTCCGGCA
>DASUKI010000141.1:0-6817 GCA_036278855.1 Pedococcus sp. | reverse complement strand
GCAGCGCAGGAGGCGGTCCGCCGGTTCATCGACCGGCAGGACGACCGGACCCGCATCGGCCTGGTCGTGTTCTCCGGCTTCGCCCAGCTGGCGGTCGCCCCCACGACCGACCACGACCAGCTCCTCGACGCCGTGAACGGGCTCACGACGGGTCGCGGAACCACCATCGGCGCAGCCATCCTGAAGTCGATCGACGCGATCGCCGAGATCAACCCCGACGTGGCCCCGTCCGACGCGGTGTCCCCGGACGGCCAGCAGGACCCGGCACCGCAGGCCCCCGCCCCACGGGCGGTCAGGACCGCCCCCGAGATCGTGGTCCTGCTCACCGACGGCGCGAACACCCGTGGCGTGACCCCTGAGGCCGCCGCCGTGCAGGCTGCGGCCCGCGGTGTGCGCGTCTATCCGATCGGCTTCGGGACGACCCAGCCCACCCAGATGGTGTGCACCCGCGAACAGCTTGGCGGGGGCTTCCTCGACGGCCCGCCCGGTGGCCTCGGCGGGGGGTTCGGCCGCGACCTGCGCAACATGCTGGTAGTCGACGAGGACGCGCTGCGTACCGTCGCGGACACCACCGGCGGCAGGTACTTCAAGGCCCAGGACGCCGACCAGCTCCAGGGCGTGCTGGACGACCTGCCCAGGCAAGTCGACCTCCAGGAGCGGGACGTCGACATCAGCGCTGGGTTCGCGGGGCTCGCGGCGCTCGTGCTCCTCACCGGACTCGGCCTGGCCAGCCGCTGGGCCGCCCACCCACAGTGAACCAGCCCGGCTGGCTTCCTCAGCGACGGCGCTGGCAGCGACCGCACCAGTAGAGGTTCCGCCCGGCCAGGACCTGCGCCCGGACCCGTGAGCCGCAGACCCGGCACGGCTCACCGGTTCGCTTGTACACGTAGGACATCCGCTCCTCGAGGCGCTCCTGGGTGCCGGCGGCGACGGCGGCGCGCACCTGCGCCACCTGCTCCGCGACGGTGACGATCCTTCCGGTCGCGACCCCGAGGGGCAGCAGCTCGACCAAGTCGAGCCAGATGGCATCCCAGGTCGAGCGGCGGATCTCCCGGCCCGGCCGGAACGGGTTCACGCGCTGGCGGAACAGCACCTCGCTGCGGTAGACGTTACCGATCCCGGCCACCACCGACTGGTCCATGAGCAGCTCAGCGACGGTCTTGCCGCTGCGCTGGATCTTGCGCCACGCGGTCTGCGGATCGGGTTCTGGCCGAAGGGGATCCGGACCGAGCCGTGAGGTCACGGCCTCGACCTGCTCGGGGGTGATCACGGCGCACAGGTTCGGTCCGCGCAGGTCGGCGACGTGCTCGCTGGTGGCGAGCCTGAGCCGCACCTGCCCCACCACAGGCACCTCACCGGCATACGGCACGTGGTCGATCGTGAAGGTGCCGATGAGGCCGAGGTGCACGTGCAGCCACGCGTCCGCCTCGAACTCCGCGAACAGGTGCTTGCCCCAGGAGGTCGCGTGCACGAACCCCCGACCCGACAACAACGCCGCGCCGGCGGTGAACCTGCCCTGCGGGCTCGTCGCCTCGGGGCTGGTCCCCACGAACGCGGTGTCGAGGTCGCGTGCGAGGGCGAACAGGGTGTGGCCTTCTGGCATGCGCACATCATCGGGCACAGCCTGAGCGCACCTACACTGCACCACATGGCGGCCACCGAGACGCGACTCCTGCTCCTCGGGACCGTCATGCTGTTCGAGCCGGTGAACGGCTACCAGCTGCGCCGCGAGCTGCTCTCGTGGCAGGTCGAGGACTGGGCGCACGTGAACCCGGGGTCGATCTACTCCGGTCTGACGACCCTCGCCAGGGCGGGCAACCTGGAGCGCCACGACGTCGTCGACGGCACGCGCGAGGTCGCTGTCTACACCAGCACCGCCGTGGGCCGACGCGAGTTCGAGCGGCTGTGGGCCGAGGCGGTCGAGGGCGTGGACCTGCTCTCGCCGCTGCCGTTCCACACGGGGCTCGCGCTGATGCCGCTCATGCCCCGCGAGCAGGTGGAGCGGTCGCTGCGCACCCGACTGGCCAACCTGGACGCCAAGCTGCGCGACCAGCTGGACCAGCAGCCTGACCTGTCCGCGGTGCCGCCCCACGTCCGCGCCCTGGCCGACCTGTGGATGGGGCTGGCGCAGACCGAGCGCGAGTGGCTCGTCGACCTGGCGCGAAGGGTTGGCGCCGGCGAGCTGGCCATGCGCGGTGAGCCCGCGGACTGGGAGGCGCCGGCCAACGACCCGGGCTGGCAGATGGCGGCCGACCGCAGGCGCTACCAGGAGCTGCTCGGCCGCTCGGGCTGACCTTGGCCCGGGTGCGGGCGCCGCGATGAGTTGGTGTCGGTGTCCCGGTCTACCCTCGTGGGCGCCGGGGCAGGCGCCCACTTGACGCGAAGTGTTCAATGTTGAACACTTACGGCATTCAACCTTGAACACATGACCGGGAGGGCCCCATGATCCACGCACGAGGGCTGGTGCAGACGTTCCAGACGCGCGAGGGCAGGAAGAAGGGTGAGGTCCGGGCGGTCGACGGGGTCGACCTCGACGTCGCCGAGGGCGAGGTGGTCGGCTTCCTCGGGCCCAACGGCGCGGGCAAGACCACCACACTGCGGATGCTGACCACGCTGCTCAAGCCCACGGCGGGCACCGCCACCGTCGCCGGCTACGACGTGGTCAGGGAGTCCGAGAGGGTGCGCCGCAGCATCGGCTACGTCTCGCAGAGCGGCTCGACCGGGCAGTTCGCCCGTGCCGGCGACGAGGTCGTCGACCACGGGATGCTCTACGGCATGAAGGCCGCCGACGCGCGGGCTCGCGGCCAGGAGCTGTTCCGCCAGCTCGACCTCGACGGGCTGTGGGCGCGCCAGCCCAAGACGCTCTCGGGCGGGCAGCGCCGGCGCCTCGACATCGTGATGGGCCTGATCCACGAGCCGACCCTGGTCTTCCTCGACGAGCCGACCACAGGGCTCGACCCGCAGGCTCGCGCCAACCTCTGGGAGCACATCCGCGCGCTGCGCGAGGAGCGCGGTGCCACCGTGTTCCTCACCACCCACTACCTCGACGAGGCCGACACGCTCAGCGATCGCATCATCGTCATCGACCACGGCACGATCGTCGCCGCCGACACCAGCGACAACCTCAAGGCGCAGGTGGCCGGCGACCTCGTCGACCTCGAGGTGTCCGACCCCGACCTCGTCGGCCAGGCCGCCACCCGGCTCGAGGCGATCGCCGAGCACGTCGAGGTCGACGGCCGGCACGCGCGTGGCCGCGTCCAACGGGCCGCCAAGGCCGTGCCCGGCCTGCTGCGCGACCTGCAGGGCGCCAGCGTCGAGCTCGAGTCGATCGAGGTCAAGCGACCGACCCTCGACGACGTCTTCCTCACCCTCACCGGCCGGTCGCTGCGCGACGCCGAGGCGGCCACCGAGCAGCGCACCCCCGTCGCCGCAGGCAAGGAGAGCTGACATGCAGTTCCTGCGAGAGTCCTTCATCGTCTTCCGCCGCCAGCTGCGGATGAACCTGCGCAACCCGGCGTGGGTCCTCATCGGCCTGATGCAGCCGGTGCTCTACCTGTTCCTCTTCGGCCCGCTCCTCGAGCCGATGGCTGCCCAGCTCGGCGTCGAGAACACGTGGACCTTCTTCGTCCCCGGCATGCTCGTGCAGCTCGGGATCTTCGGGGCGTTCTTCGCCGGCTTCGGGCTGATCTCCGAGTGGCGCGACGGCGTCATCGAGGCCGAGCGGGTCACCCCCGCCAACCGCACCGCGCTGCTGATGGGGCGGCTGTGGCGCGACCTGCTCCAGCTGCTGGTCCAGGCGATCGTCCTCGTCGCGCTCGGCTACCTCGTCGGGATGGAGGCACCACTGGCGGGCGTCGTCGCCGGAGTGGTGATCACCATGCTGATCGGTGGTGCCTGCGCCGCGGCGTCCAACGCCCTGGCCCTCACCACCAAGTCCGAGGACGTCATGGCCCCGGTCATCAACGTCGTGATGATGCCGGTGCTGCTGTTGTCCGGGATCCTCCTGCCGATGACCCTCGGCAAGCAGTGGCTGCAGAGGGCCAGCGACTTCATGCCGGTCCGGTGGATCACCGACGCCGTGCGCCGCTCGTTCCTCGGCGAGTTCGACAACCACTTCATGCTGTGGGGCAGCGTCTGGGCGCTGGTGCTGTTCGCAGTGGCGATGTGGTGGGGCACCGCGACCTTCCGTCGCGAGAACGCCTAGCCCCGCCGCCGGCCTCGTTCAGGCAGCTGGCGTGCCCTGGTGGTGCAGCAGCTGCCACCGGCCGGCCTCGCGCACCCACACCGATGTGCGGTGTGCGTGGCCGGCCCCGTCGGACGAGACATAGGTCAGCAGGACCACGTCCGGCGCCAGCCCACGCGCGTGCAGCTCCTGCGCCTTGAAGCGGTTCGGCTCCGCGGAGCCCTCCATCACCTCCAGGATGCTCTCTCGGTCCCAGATGCGGCCGGACTGCCCGACCTCGCGGAAGTCCTTGTGCAGCAACAGTGACGCGGTCACCCGGTCCCCCCGGACCGCGCCGGTGAGCAGGGCGCGCTCGCAGTCCTCGATCACGGCCAGGTCATCGACTGTGGGCAGCTGCGCCACTCAGCTGGCCTTCTTGGCGGCCTTCTTGGCCGTCGACTTCTTCGCGGTCGACTGCTTGGCCGCCGCCTTCTTCGCCGGCTTCTCCTGCGGGGCCTCGCCGCGAGACGCCTTCGCCTTGTCCACCGACTTCTTCAGGGCAGCCAGCAGGTCCACGACCTCGCCCGACTCGTCCTTGGACTCGGGGGCCTCCTGCACCTCACCGCCCTCGACCTTCGCCTTGACCAGTGCCTGCAGCGCGGCGGCGTAGTCGTCCTCGTAGTCGTCGGGGTCGTAGTCGCCCGCGAGCTGCTCGATGAGGAGGTCGGCCATGGCCATCTCCTGCTTGGTCGCCTTCATGTCGTCGTCGAGGTTCGCGAAGTCGGCGTCGCGGATCTCGTCGGGCCACAGCATGGTCTGCATGACGATGACCCCCTCGCGGACCCGCAGCACGGCCATCGTCATCCGGGTGCGGATGGAGACGGTGACCACCGCCATGCGGTTCTCCTTCTCCAGGGCGTCGCGGAGCAGGACGTAGGGCTTGGCCGCGGCCTTGTCGGGCTCGAGGTAGTAGCACTTGTCCAGCATCATGGGGTCGATCTGGTCGACGGGGACGAACTTCTCGACCGAGATCTCCTTGCTGCTCGCGGCCGGCAGGCCCTTGAAGTCCTCGTCCGTGAGCACGACCATGTCGCCGTCCTCGGTCTCGTACCCCTTGGCGATGTCGTCGTAGGACACGATCTCCCCGTCGATCGAGCACACCCGCTGGTACTTGATGCGCCCACCGTCCTCGCGGTGCACCTGACGGAACTGCACGTCGTGGTTCTCGGTCGCGGAGTACAGCCGGATCGGCACGTTCACCAGGCCGAAGGACACCGCGCCCTTCCAGATCGCTCGCATACCGTCGATCCTCTCGTATGCCGCGCGGTCACGCCACGTCCCCGGCCCACCCCGCGCGACTGCTTGCGTCTGCGAAGTTGCCCGCCAGCGGGGCAAAGTCGCGGACGCAAGCAAGAATGGGCGGCATGCGCCCGATGCTGGCCACCCCGGTCGCCGCCGTCCCCAAGGGCGCCGGCTGGGTCCACGAGGTCAAGTGGGACGGCGTCCGGGTGCTCGCCGACGTCAGGGACGGCACCCTCACCCTCACCTCGCGGGCCGAGAACGACGTGACCGCCGGATACCCCGAGCTGCGGGCCCTCGGGGACCTCTACGACGACATGCTCCTCGACGGCGAGGTGGTTGCCCTCGAGGGCGGCCGGCCGTCCTTCGGCGCGCTCGCCGAGCGCATGCACGTGCGTGACCGGCGCAAGGCCGACCGGTTGGCCGCGACCCGTCCCGTGACCTTCATGGTCTTCGACCTGCTGCGGCTCTACGGCTCCGACCTCACGGGCCACCCGCTGTCCGAGCGGCGCGAGCTGCTGGAGCGGCTCGACCTCGACGGGCGCCACTGGCAGGTGCCGCCCACGTACGAGGACGGCGAGGAGCTGTTCGGCGCCACCCTCGAGCAGGGGCTCGAGGGGGTGGTCAGCAAGCGGCTCTCCTCGCCCTACCTGCCGGGACGTCGCTCCCCCGACTGGGCCAAGTGCCCGCACCGCGCCACGATGTCCGTGGTGGTGGGCGGCTGGCGTCCGGAGAAGACGAACGACTCGGGGCGGCTCGGCGCCGTCCTGGTCGGCGCGCCCGACGGCAACGGCGGGTGGCGCTACTCCGGCGGCATGGGCAGCGGCATCGCGGGCCGGGCCGCCACCCTGCTGGCCGAGGCGCTCGCGCCGCTGGCCCGGCCCGACTCGCCGTTCAGCACCGAGGTGCCACGCCTGGACCGTGCCGGCGTCACCTGGGTCGAGCCGCAGGTCGTCGTCGAGGCGCGGGTGCTCGAGGTGACGCGCGACGGGAGGCTGCGCCAACCGGCATACCTCGGCATGCGCACCGACCTGACCCCCGCTGACCTGCAGGCATCTCACCCAAATGGACCGAGACTGGCCCCGGGAGATGACGGTGGCTGAGGGAGAGGTGACGCGCGTCGAGGTGGCGGGGCGCCGGCTGAGGCTGACCAGCCTGGACAAGCTGCTCTTCCCGGCCACCGAGACGACCAAGGGTGAGGTGCTCAGCTACTACGCACAGGTCGCCGACGTGCTGTTGCCCCACCTCGCCGGGCGGCCGCTGACCCGGGTCCGGTGGCCCCACGGCACCGCAGACCAGAGCTTCTTCGAGAAGAACCTCCCCTCGGGCGCGCCGTCCTGGCTGCCCCGCGTCAAG
>DASUKI010000140.1:0-21644 GCA_036278855.1 Pedococcus sp. | reverse complement strand
GGGAGAGGGACCTGGGCAGTACCAAGGCATGCAGGGCATGCCGAGCTACGAGTCCGCCCCGACTGCAGCCCCGGTCGAGCGACCGGCCTCCATCGCGCAGGCGGTGAAGCTGATGTACGTCGGCGCGGCCCTGAGCCTGCTAGGGATCATCGTCACGGTCCTGATGAAGGGCGCCATCCGTGACGCGGTGGAGAAGGCCTCGGAGAAGGCCACGACGCCGATGACCGACACCCAGATCGACGCCGCCGTGACCCTTGGCGTGACGTTCGCGGTGATCACCGGCCTCATCGGCGTCGCCTTGTGGGTGTGGATGGCCTCGGCCAACGGCAAGGGCCGCAAGTGGGCGCGGATCGTGGCGACGATCCTGTTCGTGCTCAGCGTCCTGAGCATCCTCAGCAGCCTGCTGCAGCACCCGCCGGCGCTCGCGCTCATCCTCAACCTGGTGATGCTGGCCCTCGGCGCCTACATCCTGTACCTGCTGTACCGCCCCGAGTCCACGCAGTACTACGAGGCGCAGTCCGCCCCTCGCATCTGAGCGCGGCGAGCACCCGCCATTCGAGGTGATACCGACCGGATATCCGGTCGGTATCACCTCGAATCGGGACGGGTGCGGGGCTCAGTCGTCGTCGAACATCGCGACGACCGGCATCTCCACGGTGTCCACGCCGACGACCGTCGCCTCGTCCGGCTTGCCGGGGAGGACCGTGGCGACGTAGTCCTTGATCGCGTCCTCGATGGGCATGTCGTGACCCGCACGCTCGGAGAGGTACCACCGGTGCTCGAGCACCTCGTGGAACAGCTCGGCCGGCTCGAGCTTGGCCGCCAGCTCGCGCGGCACGGTGCGGGTGATCGGCTCGTAGATCCGCGAGAGCCAGTCGTGCGCGACGATCTCCTCGTCGTCGTTCTGCCGGTCGGTGCCGGCCCGGAAGGAGTCCAGGTCGTTGAGCAGCCGCCTGGCCTGGTTCTCCTCGACGTCCAGGCCGGTGAGCCGCAGCAGTCGCCGTGAGTGGTGGCCGGCGTCGACGACCTTGGGCTGGATCTGGATCTGGGTGCCGTCCAGGTCGGTGGAGATCGCCAGCTCGCCGACGTCGAAGCCGAGCTCGTTGAGCCGTCGGATCCGCTCGTCCACCCGCCAGCGGTCGCCGCGCTCGAACCGCTCGAGGCTGGTCAGCTCGCCCCACAGCTCGGTGTAGCGGGTGACGATCTGGTTCGACACCTCGATGGCGTCGGTCCCCGCCTCGAGGAGGCCGCCGGCTTCGAGGTCCATCAGCTCCCCGGCGATGTTGACCCGGGCGATGTCGAGGTCGTGCTCGCGCTGCCCGTCGGTGAGCGCCTGGTGCAGCTCGCCGGTCTCGGCGTCCACGAGGTATGCCGCGAACGCACCTGCGTCGCGCCGGAACAGGGTGTTGGACAGCGAGACGTCGCCCCACCAGAACCCGGCCAGGTGCAGCCGCACGAGGAGCACGGCCAAGGCGTCCACGAGCCGGGTCTCGGTGCCCGGTCGCAGGGTCTGGCTGAACAGCGCGCGGTACGGGAGGGAGAACTGCAGGTGCCGGGTGATCAGGCAGGCGTCCAGGGGCGTCCCGTCGGCGGCGACCCGGCCGCTCGCCACGCCGAACGGCACCACCACCGGCAGGTCGAGCCGGTCGAGCACCCGCAGCATCTGGAACTCGCGGGTGGCCAGCTCCTCCTTGATCTCCTTGACCGCCAGGACCCGGCCGGAGAGCTTGACGAACCGCACCACGTGCCGCGAGATGCCGCGCGGCAGCGCGGCCAGCACCTCCTGCGGCCACGTCTCCAGCGGCAGCTCCCACGGCAGGTCGAGCAGCGCCGGGTCGGGCCGGGCCGCGGTGATCTGCAGTGCCACGGGTTCATGCTCCCAGACACGCGCGTGGCCGGCACCCACGACGGGGTGCCGGCCACGCGGCATACGGGAGGTGCTCAGTCGCCACGTTGGACCGCGACTGATCCTCGGGGGTCCGGTCCGGTGCTCGCTGCGCTGCGCTCCGATCCTCCGCCTATCGTCTCAGTCGCCGAGGCGCTCGCCGGAGTCCGCGTCGAACAGGTGGATGTGACCCGACTTGGGCGTCAGGTGGACGGTCTCGCCCTTCTGCGGCGGCTTGCGGCCGTCGACGCGGGCGATGAACGGCCGCTCGGGGGTCTCGGCGCCGGACTCGTCGAAGTCCGCGTGCTGCTTGGCCTTCGTCGAGCCGTAGATGTAGGCATCGGCACCGAGCTCCTCGACGACGTCGACCGTCACGGGGATGCCCTGGCCGTCGCCGGTGAGCTCGAGGTCCTCGGGACGCACGCCGAGGGTGACCTGCTTGCCCGAAGACGCGTCCAGCCGCTCCCGCTCGACCGGGATCTTCGATCCGCCGACCTGGACCGCGCCGTCGGACACGTCGACGTCGAGCAGGTTCATGGCCGGCGAGCCGATGAACCCGGCGACGAACACGTTGTTCGGGTGGTCGTACATCTGCCGCGGGGTGTCGCACTGCATGAGGATGCCGTCCTTGAGGACCGCCACCCGGTCGCCCATCGTCATGGCCTCGACCTGGTCGTGGGTGACGTAGACGGTCGTGACGCCGAGCCGACGCTGCAGCGACGCGATCTGGGTGCGCGTCTGGACGCGCAGCTTGGCGTCGAGGTTGGACAGCGGCTCGTCCATGAGGAACACCTGCGGGGAGCGCACGATCGCGCGACCCATGGCGACGCGCTGGCGCTGCCCACCGGAGAGGGCCTTCGGCTTGCGCTCGAGGTACTGCTCGAGGTCGAGGATCTTGGCCGCCTCCTCCACGCGCTTGCGGATCTCGCCCTTGTCGACGCCGGCGATCTTGAGCGCGAAGCCCATGTTGTCGGCCACCGTCATGTGGGGGTAGAGCGCGTAGTTCTGGAACACCATCGCGACGTCCCGGTCCTTGGGGGACAGGTTGGTGACGTCGCGGTCACCGATCCAGATCTTGCCGGCGTTGACCTCCTCGAGACCCGCGAGCATGCGCAGGGAGGTGGACTTGCCACATCCGGAGGGGCCGACGAAGACGAGGAACTCGCCGTCCTCGATGTCGATGTTGAGCTTGTCGACCGACGGCTTGTCGTTGCCCGGGTAGATCCGGGAGGCCTCGTCGAACTTCACTGTTGCCATGGCGTCGTTGCCTTTCCTTCACCGGCAGGAACGTGCCGGACGATCCGTAGTAAAGGTGGTGCGGCCGTGGGCGTCGGTGCCCGCGGCTGCCCTCAGTCTGGCCCATGGGTGCCGCTTTGACCACCGTGCGTCCGCGACGCGACGCAAGGGCGCTTGCTGCAAGTTCTTGCACCCACTTGCTAGGTTTGCGACGTGAAGGCGAGGTTGGCGGACATCGCCGCGCACGCGGACGTCAGCGAGGCGACGGTCAGCCGGGTGCTCAACGGCAAGCCGGGCGTGGCCGACTCGACCCGCGAGCTGGTGCTCACCTCCCTCGACGTGCTCGGCTACGACCGCCCCAGCCGGCTGCGCCGCCGCAGCGCCGGGCTGGTCGGGCTGGTGATGCCCGAGCTGACCAACCCGATCTTCCCGGCGTTCGCCCAGACCATCGAGACCTCGCTGGCCCACCACCAGTTCACCCCGGTCCTGTGCACCCAGACCCCGGGTGGCGTCCACGAGGACGACTACGTGCAACTGCTGCTGGACCGCGGGGTGGCCGGGATCATCTACGTCTCCGGGCTGCACGCCGACACCACGGCCGACCCGGAGCGCTACCGCCGGCTGCGTGACCGCGGGCTGCCGATCGTGCTCGTCAACGGCTATCACGAGGGCATCGACGCGCCGTTCATCTCCAACGACGACGTCGCCTCGATGGAGCTGGCGCTCACCCACCTCGTCCAGCTGGGGCACCGGCAGGTCGGCCTGGCCATCGGCCCCGACCGCTACGTGCCCGTGATCCGCAAGATCCAGGGGTTCCGGGCGTCGATGAAGTCCCTGCTGGGGCGGGACGACGTCGACGAGCTGGTCGAGCGCACCATGTTCTCGGTGGAGGGCGGTGACACCGCCGCGGCCCGTCTCATCGAGCGCGGCTGCACCGCGATCGTGTGCGGCTCGGACCTGATGGCGCTCGGGGCCATCCGGGCGGCTCGGCGGGCGGGGTTGCGGGTGCCGGACGACGTCTCCGTGGTCGGCTACGACGACTCGCCGCTGATCGCGTTCACCGACCCGCCGCTGACGACGGTGAGACAGAGCGTGCAGGCGATGTCGGAGGCGGCGGTCCGCGCGCTGCTCGACGAGATCGCGGGCGAGCCGGCGCCCCGGGCGGAGTTCGTCTTCCGCCCCGAGCTGGTGGTGCGTTCCTCCACGGGGGCCTGCCGCTCCCGCTGAGGTCAGGCGTGGGCGTCGCCGCGCAGCCGGGCCAGCAGCGCGAGCGCCTCGGCCACCTCCGGCGGTCCGCTCACCCGCCAGGCCGCCGCCGTGTCGCCCTGCCCGACCTTGACGCCGACGTCCCCGGGGCCGAGCAGGGCGAAGACGTGCTCGTCGGTCACGTCGTCGCCGAAGTACGCCACTGCGTCCGCACCAACCGCGTCGCGCAGCGCCAGCAGGGCGGTGCCCTTGTCGGCGCGCACCACGCTCACCTCGACGACGTGCTTGCCGTGCAGGACATGCGACTCGGTATGCCGCGTGGCCGCCTCGAGCGCCTCGGCCTCGGCGGCGCGGGCGGCGGCCGCTGCCATGCCGCGGGTGTGCAGCACCACTGCGGCGGGCTTGTGCTCGAGCCGGGCGCCGGGGTGGACGCGGGTGACCTCGTCCAGGTCGGCGGTGACGTCGTCCAGTGTGCTGCGCTGCGCCTGCGTCAGGGTCGGGGGCGCCGAGTCGGCGCTCGACTCCCCACCGTGGCTGCCGATCCGGGTGACCCGGGAGTCCTCCAGCCCCGTCAGCGCGGTGAGGGTCCCGAGGTCGCGGCCGCTGACGACCGCCGCGTAGGTGGCCGGTGCCGCGGCGAGCGCGCGCAGGCTGTCGACCGAGCCGTCCACGGGTCGTGAGGCGCTGGGGTCCAGGACGAGCGGGGCGAGCACCCCGTCGAAGTCGGAAGCCACGAGCAGGCTGGTGGCCTGGGCCAGCTCGCGCAGCCGCGCGACCAGCGGTGCAGCGAGGTCCATCAGTGCTGGCCCCGGGGGCCGCGGGCGTGGTGGAGCTCGCGCGCCGTGCGGTCGGCCGTGGCATGCGCCTCGTCCGCCTCGCGCTCGCTGGTGGAGCGCTCGGGGCGCTCCGGCGCGTGGGCGAGGTTGTCGAGGAACCGGGCGGCCCAGCGCTGCACGTCGTGGTCGGCGACGCGGCGGCGCATCGCCTTCATCTTGCGCCGCTTCTCCTTCTCGGGCGTGACGATCGCGGCCATGATCGTCTGCTTGAGGCCCTCGATGTCGTGGGGGTTGCAGATGAACGCCTGGTGCAGCTCGTGGAACGCCCCGGCGAACTCGGACAGGACCAGTGCGCCACCCCCGTCGTGCCGGCAGGTGACGTACTCCTTCGCCACGAGGTTCATCCCGTCGCGCAGGGGGGTGACCACCAGGACGTCGGCAGCCAGGTACAGCGCTGCCATCTCCTGGCGGGGGTAGGAGTGGTGGAGGTACTGGATGGCCTGGGCGCCGATGCGGCTGTACTCACCGTTGAGCCTGCCGACCTCGCCCTCGATCTCCAGGCGAAGGTCACGGTAGGCCGCCACGCGCTCGCGGCTGGGGGTGGCGACCTGGACGAAGACCTCGCGCGGCGGGGCCACCTGGTCCTCCTCGAGGAGCTCGCCGTAGGCCTTGATCCGGTGGCCGATGCCCTTGGTGTAGTCGAGCCGGTCGACCCCCAGGAGCAACGTCTCGGGGTTGCCGAGCGACTCGCGGATCTCCTTGGCGCGTGCCTCGGTCTCCGGCTGCCGGGCCAGCCCCTCCAACCCCTTGAAGTCGATGGAGATCGGCACGGCGCTGGCGCGGACCCGCCTCGCGTCGTCGTCCCGCGACACGGACACGACGTCGGCCCTGGTGGGCAGGCCCAGCAGCTGGCGGCAGGCCCGGATGAAGTTCTGCGCGTCGGCGACCCGCTGGAACCCGAGGTAGTCCGCCCCGAGCAGCCCCTCCAGCACCCGCCGCCGCCACGGCAGCTGGGCGAAGAGCTCGACCGGCGGGAACGGGATGTGGTTGAACCAGCCGATCCGGACGTCGGGGCGCTGCTCGCGCACCATCGCCGGCACGAGCTGCAGCTGGTAGTCGTGGACCCACACCGTCGCGCCCTTGGCCGCGACCTCGCACACCGCCTCGGCGAAGCGGCGGTTGACCCGTTCGTAGGCGCTGAACCAGTACCGGTGGAACGTCGCGTTGACGATGACGTCGTGGTAGATCGGCCACAGGGTGTCGTTGCTGAACCCCTCGTAGTAGTGCGCCACCTCGGCGTCGCTGAGCCCCACCGGTCGC
Source organism: Pedococcus sp. (assembly GCA_036278855.1). Taxonomy (GTDB): domain Bacteria; phylum Actinomycetota; class Actinomycetes; order Actinomycetales; family Dermatophilaceae; genus Pedococcus. The sequence goes on along the minus strand of DASUKI010000140.1, from coordinate 15,221 downwards.
AGCCTGATCCCGTCGGCGGTGAACGGCTCGGGCGCCTCCCCGGCCTCCCCGGCCCACCCCACCCAGGCGCCGTCGCTGTCCTTCATGACCGACTCCATCGCGGTCACGAGCCCGCCCGGGCTGGTGCGCCACGTGACCTCACCATCGGGACCCTCCACGCGGTCGACGGGCAGGCGGTTGGCAGCGACGACGAGGTCGAACTTCTTCGCGGATGGCGACACTGGTGATCAGCTCCTGCTCAGTCTCTCCACCAACCCTATGTCGCCTGCGTGGGCGCCGCCCGGGTCGGCCCCTTGCCCTCGCGTTCGCGGTCGCCCTCTGGCGGCTGCCCGCGTCGGCGTCTACCGTCGTGCCATGAAGATCTCGGATGTGGTGCGGCGCAAGGGCGACCTCGTGGTGACCGTCAAGCCGGACGAGACCGTCGAAAAGCTGCTCGACCTGCTCGCTGAGCACAAGATCGGTGCCGTCGTGGTCAGCGACGACGGGGAGACGGTGGGTGGCATCGTCAGCGAACGCGACGTCGTCCGCCACCTCCAGCGCTCCGGTGCCGCCGTGCTGGCCCGGCCGGTGTCGCAGATCATGACCTCCGACGTCACCACCTGCGCCCCCGACGTCAACATCCAGGACCTTGCCCGCACGATGACCGAGCTGCGGGTGCGCCACATCCCCGTCGTCGTCGATGGCCGGCTCCACGCGATCGTGAGCATCGGGGACATCGTCAAGCACCGCATCGACGAGCTGCAGGACGAGCGGGACCAGCTCGTCGGCTACATCCAGCAGTAACCCTCCCGGACGAGGGGTCTGATCTCACCTACCGTAGGGGCATGACGACGGAGGCCGTGCAGGGCAGCGGGGGCGCTCCCGGCTCGCCGGACGGTGCCCGGGTCGGCCCGTACCGCCTGCTCCAGCCGCTCGGCGAGGGTGGCATGGGGGTCGTCCACCTCGCGCTCGACCCCAACGGCCGTGCCGTCGCCCTGAAGATCCTGCGCCCGCACGTCGCCCACGACCCGGGGGCGCGGACCCGACTGCGCCGCGAGGTCGACGTGCTCGGACGCATCCGTGACCCACGCGTTGCCGCGGTCGTCGACGCGGACCTCGACGGTGACCGGCCATACCTCGTGACCCGTTACGTGCCCGGCCCACCGCTCGACGAGGTGGTTCGCGAGCACGGGCCGATGCGCGGGGACCAGCTGCTGCGCCTGGGACGGGGTCTGGCCGAGGCGCTCGACGTGATCCACGAGGCGGACGTCATCCACCGCGACCTCAAGCCGGGCAACGTGCTGATGCTCGACGACGACCCCGTCCTCATCGACTTCGGCATCGCCCACGTCGCCGACGACATCCGCATCACCATGACCGGCCTGGTCATGGGAACCCCCGGCTACCTCTCGCCCGAGGTCGTCGAGGGCGCCCCGGTCACCGAGGCCACCGACTGGTGGGGTTGGGCGGCGACCCTGGCCTTCGCCGCCAGCGGCGCCTCGCCCTTCGGGCGCGGACCCATGGACGCCGTCCTGTCGCGGGTGAGCCGCGGCGAGGCGGACCTCAGCGGTGTCGACCCGCGGCTGGCACCGCTGCTGTATGCCGCGTTGTCACCCGAGCCGCGCCAGCGCCCAGACGCCGACGAGGTGCTCGACGCCCTCGAGCGCTACGCGCACGGACGGCCGGTGACGGAGGCGCTCACCGCGCCCACGCGGCATACCCAGGTCCTGGAGCAGGGGGGCACCCACCAGCTGGACCGGCCCCCGGTGGCCTTCCGCGAGCCCGAGCCCGAGCTGGTGCCCTGGGAGGAGCCCGACGAGGAGGTCTCCGACTGGCAGGCGGCCTGGGAGACAGGGGCCGGCGAGCCGGACCCTCGGATCGGGCGTGACATGCGCACGGGCACCCTGCTGGTGCTGCTCCTCGCCGTCGTGGCCGCCGCCGCCAGCTTCCCCGTCGCGACCGCTGCGTTCGGGGTGGTCTGGTCGTGGGCCGCCCGCACGGCCGACCGTTCAGTGACCTCCCTGGTGTTGCGGCGCCACAGCAAGGGCAGGCGCCGCTCGGACGTGCCGTTCGCCGTGGCGGCCAGCCCCTGGCACCTCGTCGTGGGGGCGCTGGCCACCGTGATGAGCGCGGTGCTGCCGCTGGTCGTGGGGTCCTGTGCGGTGTTCAGCGCGGCGCTCGCGACCACGGCCGTGACCGGCGGTTCACCGCACCCGAACGCCGCCGTCCCACTCGCAGTCGGCGCACTGCTCGTCGTCCTGACCGCTTGGTGGGGACCCGGCGGATCGGGCCTGCGGCGCGGCTCGCGCAGCATCGTCCGCGGCGTCGTGCCCGGGGCCACCGCCACCCGGGTGGCGGTCGTCATCGGCCTGGTGCTGGCTGCCGGCTTGGTGGTGTGGGGGCTGCAGCACGGTGGTCAACCGCAGTGGTGGCCCTGGCAGGAGCCCGGCTCGATGCTGCCCAGCGCCCTCGGACTCGGCTGAGCACCGCGTCGATGGCTGGGGACGGACGACGCAGGCCGCGCAGCCGCCGGCTGCACGCCGACCCTGCCCGCATCTGGCAGGGCGAGGAGGTCACCGAGACGCTGCCGATGGTCGAGGCCCTGCGCCACACCCCCTACCGCAACCCGCGGGTGCGCCAGGCCGCGGCGCAGGAGCGGGAGGCGCGCGCCTCGCTCGACCTCGCCCTGCGCGTCGGCGAGTTGATGCTGCGCTGTGGCGCGGGCGCCCCGCAGGTGGAGTCGTCGGTCGTGGCGGTCGCGGCCGCCGCCGGGCTCGACCAGCTCGAGGTGGACATCACCCTGCAGTCGCTGCTGGTGCAGTGCACCACGCCGTCCGGCACCCCGCTGACGATGCTGCGGGTGGTGCGCTCCTCGACGCGGGACTTCGCGCGGCTCAGCGACGTCCACGAGTTCGTCGAGAGACTGGTCGCGGGCGACTACGACCGTGAGGGAGCGGCGGAACGGCTCCGGGAGATCCGGCGGGCCCCACGGTTCTGGCCGAGGTGGGTCGTGCGGGTCGCCAGCGGGCTGGTGGCCGGTGCGGTCGCGGTCATGCTCGGCGCCGGGCTGGTCGCGGCGCTGATCGCCGCGGGCTCCGCACTGCTGGTGGCGCGGGTCGGGCGTGCGCTCGGCCGACAGGGGCTGCCCGAGTTCTACCAGGCGGCGCTCGGCGGGTTCGTCGCCACCGTGATTGCCTGGGGTGGCTTCATCCTCGGCGCGCACGGGTGGCTGCCGGTGTCGTCGTCGGAGTTCGCGTTCATCGTCGCGGGCGGGATCGTGGTGCTGCTGCCGGGACGGACGGTGGCCAGCGCCTTCGAGGACGCCATCTCCGGCTACTCCGTGACGGGGGCGGGCCGGCTGTTCGCGGTCTTCCTGACGACGGCGGGGATCATCCTGGGGGTCGCCTCCGGGCTGTCGGTGACCCGGGCGCTGTCGGGGGCGTTCGACCTCGACACCGTCGAACCGTCGATCGTCGCGACCCGGGCCCTCGACGCCCCGGTCCTGGTTGCGGTGCTGGGTGCCTGCGTGGTGGGGATGGCCGGCGCGGTCTCGCTGCGCAGCCGTCGTCGACTGGTTCTGCCCGCCGGCCTGCTCGCGGGAGTGGCCGTGACGGTCTCGCTGGGCGTCGGCCGGGTCGACGGGTTCGGGGCGCTCACGGCGGCCGGGATCGCCGCCCTCGTGCTGGGCTGCGCCGGTCGGCTGCTGGCCCTGCGGCTGGGCGCTCCCGCCATGGTGCTGGTCGTGCCCGGCAGCTACAGCCTGCTGCCGGGCCTGGCGATCTTCCGCGGGCTCTACGAGATGGTCAACGGGTCCGGCGCCCAGGCCGGCAGCCTGTCCCTGCAGGGCGGGATCACCACGCTGCTCGGCGCGATGGCCGTGCTGCTGGCGATCGCAGCCGGCAGTGTGCTCGGGGACTTCCTGGCCGCGCCGTTCGACCACCGGATCGTGCAGAAGCGCCGGGCCCGGCGCCGCTGAACCCGCAGTAGCACGGGCGGCGGGCGGGGCAACAGCCCGCGAGCGTCGATCGGTCCGTTCGGACGACCTGACGCCCCCGCCGACTTGTGGGTGGTGGGCGCGGACCCTACCGTGGTCGGCGGTGCCCAGCACGGTTGGTGTGCCACGCACTCACAAGTGAACACGGCATACCCAATGCGTGCCCGCAGCGCCGAACCTCGTCAGGCGGGCAACTCGCCGGAACCCTTCCGGGCATGACGAGGGTGGGGGAACCACCGTGACCCGGCCACGCGGCCGCAGGTCTTGGGGTGAAGCCGGTTCGCCGGCCGGGCGCCTGACAGCCCGAACCCGACAGCTCACCTCTCAGGCGCACGTCAGGAGAGGAATCCCCCCGCAATGTTCTATGCCCCGAAGCACTCCGCTCGGAAGCCCAACCCCGTCAAGCGCCGGGTCACCGGTGTCGCCGTCGCCGGCGTCGCCACCGTGGCGGGTGGCATGGCCACCGCCAGCAGTGCCCAGGCCTCCTCCGTGTGGGACCGAGTCGCCGCCTGCGAGAGCGGTGGCAACTGGCACATCAACACCGGCAACGGCTTCTACGGCGGGCTGCAGTTCACCCGCAGCACGTGGAACGGCTTCGGCGGTGGCCGCTACGCCTCCCGGGCCGACCTGGCCACCAGGAGTGAGCAGATCGCCGTCGCCCAGCGGGTCCTCGCCACGCAGGGTCCCGGCGCCTGGCCGACCTGCGGCGCCCGCGCGGGCCTGACCCGGTCCAACGGCGGAGCGTCCGGCGGCGGGTCGACCGCAGCCGCCTCCCGCTCCGCGACCCGCACCGCGGTGCACCACTCCTCGCCCGCGGCGTCGCACGGCCGGCTCGTGATCGACGGCATCCGTGGCCCGAAGACCAACGCCGCCATCGAGCGGTGGGTCGGCGGCTCGGTCAACGGCTCGCTGTCCCGCTCCGACGTCCGCGCCCTGCAGCGCAGGGTCGGCTCGGCGCCCGACGGCATCATCGGCCCCAAGACGACCCGAGCGCTCCAGCGCCACATCGGCGCCCGCCAGAACGGCGCCCACCACCTCGACCGCGCGACCGTTCGCGCGCTCCAGCAGTACCTCAACGCCCACTGACCCGCACGCAGACCGGCGCAGACCCGCCGGTTCGATGTATACGCGCCCGTATCCACCGGCGCGTTTACATCGAATCGCGGGGTCGCCGATAGCATCGGCGGCGCCCACGCGGCATACGACTGCGTGTGGTTGCCGGTGTGGCGCAATTGGCAGCGCACTCGCCTTGTAAGCGAGTGGTTACGGGTTCGAGTCCCGTCACCGGCTCAGGGCAACGAGCTGGTCGGGCCTCAGCCGGATGGGGTGAGCAGTCGCACCGGCGCCCCGGCGAGGAACGCGGCGATGTCCTCGACCGCCTGGCCGTAGTAGACGTCGTAGCCCTGCTCGACGACGTAGCCGAGGTGGGGCAGCAGCACCGTGTTGGGAACCGACAGCAGCGGGTGGTCGTGCGGCAACGGCTCGTCGTCGAAGACATCGAGCCCCGCCCCGGCGATGGCCCCCGCCTCGAGCGCCAGCACGAGCGCGTCGGTGTCCACCAGACCGGCGCGCGCGGTGTTGACGAGGTAGGCGTCCGGCCGCATCAGCGCGAGCTCGGCCGCGCCGATGGCTCCGCGGCTGCGCTCACCCAGCTTGAGGTGCAGGGTCACGAACCGTGAGGTCCGCAGCAGCTCCTCCTTCGGCACCGCTGTCGCGCCGACCCCGGCGGCGCGCTCGGCCGTGAGGTTGGGCGACCACGCCACCACGTCCATGCCGAACGCACTGCCCAGCTCGGCCACCCGTCCCCCGATGCGCCCCAGCCCGACGACTCCGAGCCGCTGACCGGCGAGCGCGAACCCGAGCGTGGTCTGCCACCGGCCCTCACGCAGCGCCCGGTCCTCGGGGACCACGCCGCGGGCGAGGGCGAGCAGCAGCGCGAGGGTGAGCTCGGCGGGCGGGTGCGGCAGCGACTCCGTGCCACTGACCGTGATCCCCAGCTCGGCCGCAGCTGCCACGTCGATTGCGGCGTTCTTGGCGCCGGTGGTGACGAGCAGCCGCAGCCGCGGCAGCCGCTCGAGCACGTCACGGGGAAAGGCCGTGCGCTCCCGCATCGCGACCACGACGTCCGCGTCGGCGAGGCGGGCCACGACTTCCCGTCCCGACGGCAGGGGCTCGTGGACGAACTCGACGTCACAGCCGGGCAAGGAGGCCCAGTCCGCGTGGTCGCCGGCGGCGTCCTGGTAGTCGTCCAGCACCACCACCCGAGTCAGGTCCATGGGGCAGACGGTATGCCGCGCGGCTGGGTGTGGGGTGGTGGCGCGGCGCGCCTGGTTGGTGCAGGCGGTATGCCGCGCGGCTGGGTGTGGAGTGGTGGCGCGGCGCGCCGGATTGGTGCAGACGGTATGCCGCGCGGCTGGGTGTGCGGTGGTGGTGGCGCGGCGCGCCTGGTTGGTGCAGACGGTATGCCTCGCGGCTGGGTGTGCGGTGGGGGTGGCGCGGCGCGCCTGGTTGGTGCAGACGGTATGCCGCGCGGATGGGGGCGCGCACGCGGCATACCGTCGTCTGTGGTGACCGCCAGGTCAGCTGATGCCGAGATAGCTCTCCTGGACCCGTTGGTCGGCGAGCAGCTCGCCGGCCTTGCCGGAGAGCACGACGTGACCGGTCTCGAGGACGTAGGCGCGTTCGGCGACGCTGAGGGCGGCGTCGACGTCCTGCTCGACCAGGAGCACCGACGTGCCCGACGCGGCGATGTCGGGCAGCCGGGCCAGGATCTCGTCGACGACGACCGGGGCGAGTCCGAGGGACAGCTCGTCGATCATCATCAGCTCCGGCTGGCTCATCAGCCCCCGTGCGATGGCACACATCTGCTGCTCGCCGCCAGACATACTGCCGCAGACCTGGTTGAGCCGTTCGCCCAGGCGCGGGAAGAGCTCGACCACGCGGTCGATGTCCCGGTTGTTGGTGCGCCAACCACCGAGTCGCAGGTTGTCGCGGACGGTCAGGCCGGCGAACAGCCGACGGCCCTCGGGGACGTGGGAGATGCCGAGGTCGACGATGCGCTCGATCGGCTGGCCGACGAGCGACCTCCCGCGGAAGGTGGCGGTGCCGCCGCGAGTCTCGGCCATGCCGGACACGGCACGCAGGAGCGTCGTCTTGCCGGCGCCGTTCGGGCCGACCAGTGCGACGATCTCGCGCTCGCCCACCTCGAGGTCGACGTCCCACAGGACCTGGACACGGCCGTAGCCGGCGCCGAGGCCCTTCACCTCGAGCAGGGGCGCGCTCATGACCGGCCCCCCTCGCGGCGCTGGACGTAGCGCTGGCCGAGGTAGGCCTCGATGACGCGTGGGTCGGACAGCACGCTGCGCGGCTCACCCGAGGTGAGCACCTTGCCCTGGTGGAGCACCAGGACCTGGTCGCTGATCGCGAGGATGGCCTTCATGACGTGCTCCACGACGATGATGGTCAGGCCCCGCTCCTTGAGCGACTTGATGAGCTCGAGGCTCGGCTCGATCTCGCTGTGCCGCAAGCCGGCCATCACCTCGTCGAGCAGCAGCAGCCGGGGCCGGAGCGCCAGCGCCTTGGCGAACTCGAGCCGGCGCGCGTCGGCCACCGACAGGCCGCCCGGTGCACGGTCGCCGAGCCTGCTCATGCCGACCTCGGCGAGCACCTCGTCGGCCTCATCGAGGGCTTGGCTCATGCGGCTGGTCCCCTTACGGCCGTAGAGGATCCCGACCGCGACGTTCTCACGGACGCTCATGCCACGGAAGGGCTTGACGATCTGGAAGGTGCGGGACACCCCGGCGTGGGCGATGCTCCAGGGCTTGGCGCCGGTCATGTCGCGGCCCCCGATGAGCACCTGACCGGAGGTCGGCCGGATGTGGCCGGTCACGAGGTTGATGAAGGTGCTCTTGCCGGCTCCGTTGGGGCCGATGACGCCGAGGACCTGGCCCTCGGGCACGCTGAACGAGACGTCGTCGACGGCCTTGAGACCGCCGAACCGCCGGCCCAGGCCGCGCGTCTCGAGCACGGGTGTCGCGGTCAAAGTCGGTACCTCCGGACGTTGGCGAGCAGCGACCACTCGCCGGACTGGCGCGCCTCGCGGACGTAGTTGACCGCTCCCTGGGGGAGCAGGACGACGGCGGCGATGATGATCGCGCCGAGGATGAACGTGTGGACCTCGGTGAAGTTGCGGCGCAGGTACTCGGACAGGAACTGCAGGGCGACCGCACCGAGCAGCGGGCCGAGGACGGTGCCGCTGCCGCCGATGACCACCATGACGACCATGAGCACCGTGATGTCGACGTCGAAGAGCCGTTCGGGGAAGATCGTCACCTGTTGGAACGCGTAGGTGGAGCCGACCAGCCCGGTGACCAGCCCGGACAGGGCGAAGGCGGCCACCTTGGCGCGGGTCGTGTTGACACCCATGGCCGCGGCGGCGTCCTCGTCCTGGTGGATCGCGCGCAGGGCGAAGCCGAACTTGTTGCGCGCCACCAGGATCGCGACCAGTATCGAGAAGACGGCCACGGCGAGGTAGAGCAGGTAGAAGCCGTCGTTGCCGAGGTAGTGGGTCGTGGCGTCCTTGCCCACGGTGGGGACCGAGATGCCCGCGCCGCCACCGGTGAGTGCGGGCACGTTGGTGACGACCTCGCGCATGCCCTCGGCGACGCCAAGGGTGGCGATGGCGAAGTAGTGGCCCTTGAGGCGAAGCAGCGGCAGGCCGATCAGCGCGCCGAACGCCGCGGACACCAGCCCGCTGACGACCAGCGACACCCAGAAGTTGATGCCCCAGTGGCTCATCGCGACGGCGGTGAAGTAGCCGCCGATCCCGAAGAAGACCACCTGGCCGAACGACGCGTAGCCGGTGAAGCCACCGATGATGTTCCACGCCTGGGCGAGCGCGACGAACATGAAGATTGCCGAGACGGTCCGCTCCTGGCCGGAGTAGAGCTGGCTCTGCAGGCCGAGCATCACGAGCACGCCGAGCAGCAGCAGGCCGAACGGCAGCCAGCGACGCCAGGTGGGCTCGTTGCCGGAGTGGGCGGTGGCGTCGAGCTCCGCGGCTTCGGCGCCGTCGTCGGTCCTGGCCTCGGTGCTCATCACACCTCCTGTCGCGCGGCGTAGTAGGCCCGGCCGACCAGGCCGGACGGGCGGAAGATCAGCACGAGCACCAGCACGGCGAACGCCAGCGCGTTGACCCAGGTGCCCGGCAGGTACTGCCCTCCCCATGCCTCGACCAGCCCGATGAGCAGCCCGCCGACGAGGGCGCCGTACATGTTCCCGAGACCGCCGAGCACCGCGATGACGAACGACAGCAAGGTGAACCCGCCCGCCGCCGCAGGGTTGAAGGTGCCCACGGTGCCCACCATCGTCCCCGCCATCCCGGCCAGGGCCGCTGCGATGGCGAAGGTGAGGGCGTAGGCGTGCCGCGCCCGGATCCCCATGAGCCGCGCAGCGCCGCGGTCCATGCCGGTCGCCATGATCGACAGCCCGGTCCGCGTGCGGTTCACCAGGGCGACCAGCGCGATGGTGACGACGACCGCGATGACGAACGCGAGGAGGCGACCCACCGGCACCCGGACGTCCCCGAGCGCGAGGCTGTCACCGGCATACGACGTCTTGATGCTGCGGTAGTCGGCACTGAAGACGATGTTCATGCCCTGCACGATCAGCAGGTCGAGCCCGAACGTGAGCAGCAGGGTGATGAAGATCGGCCCGTTGATCACCAGGTTGATGAGCCAGCGCTGGAGCACGTAGCCCACCGCAAAGAGCACGACGGCGGCGACGAGCATCCCGAGGAACGGGTCGAGGCCCATCGCGCTGTTGAGCTTCCAGCCGACGTAGGCGCCGAGGATCACGAACGAGCCGTGCGCCAGGTTGACGACGTTCATCACGCCCCACACCAGCGAGAACCCCACGGCGATCAGCGCGAGGAGCCCTCCCTGGAGGAGGCCGTAGATCGTGGCCTGGAGGAACTGGCTCACTGCTTCGTGCCGGGCCAGATCATCTTGGCCTCGGCCGAGTCGGTGGGCCACACGGTGACGACCTTGCCGCCCTGGATCTGGATGACCGACATCGGCTTGTAGACGTTCTGGCCCGTGTCGTTGAACTTCAGGTGGCCGAAGAACGACTCGGTGTCGAGCGCGGCGAGGGCGTCACGGACCTTGTCGGCGTCCGTGGAGCCGGCCTTCTCGGCCGCCAGCACCAGCGCGAGGCAGGCGGCGCTCGCCTCGGCGTCGTGGTAGTCCGGTGCGTGGCCGTACTTGGCCTGGATGTCCTTGGCGTAGTCCTTGGCGGAGCCGAAGTACTTGTCGCTGCCCTTGGTGGAGTCGGTCCACTGGCTCGACCCGAGGACGTTCTCGGCGTCCTTGCCGAGGGTCTTGGCGAAGTCGGGGGTGGGGGGCGCCACCGTCTCGCCGAAGCCGCCGGACGGGACGACGCCGAGTTCCTTGGCCTGCTTGATGATCGCGACGCCCTCGACGAGGTGGACCGAGCCCAGGATGACGTCGGGCTTGTCACCCTTGATCTTGGTCAGCGCCGAGCTGACGTCGGAGGTGCCGTTGGTGAAGAACTGGGTGGGCAGGACGGTGTAGCCGGCCTCCTTGGCGGCCGCGGCGCCGCCCTCTGCGACGGTCTTGGAGAAGCCGTCGTCGGCGGACAGGATCGCGATGGACTTGGGCTGTGGCTGCGCGAGCTCCTTGATCGCCTTGACCATCGAGGCGGCGTACTCGGTCGCGGGCGAGAGGACGGCGAAGGTGCGCTTGTAGCCCTTCTCGAAGATCTTGTTGTCCGCGCCGGCGGAGTCGGCCATCACCTGGCCGTTGCGCTCGACCACGGCCGCCTGGGCCTCGGTGTTCGCCGAGCCGTAGGAGGACAGGATCAGCTTGACGCCCTTGTCGTTGAACTGGTCGACGAGCTGGGCGGCGGTGTCCGGCTTGGAGGTGTCGTCCTGGTACTGGATGTCCAGCTTGACCTTCTTGCCCCCGATGTCGGCGCCACCCTTGGCGTTGACCTTGTCCTGGCACAGCTCGTAGCCCTCCTTGGTGAGGGCGCCCTCCCGGGCCAGCTTGCCGGTCAGCGACATCGACGCGCCGATGGCCAGGGTGCCGGACCCACTGCCGGAGTCGGCGGTCTTCTCCCCCTTCGAGCCGCACCCGGCGGCGACCAGCGTGGTGGCCGCGACGACCGCGACCAGGGACAGGGACTTCGACTTGGATCTCACGGCAGGCACCTCTCGTCGACGGGGGTTGATACGATGTATACAGGTGATCCGCGCCACACACAAGGGATCTGGATATTGGATCCAACGCCGCTTCGGACGCGGCACGCCTCGGCGGGCGGCGCGCTGACCTGCGGTGTTTGGGTCGCAAGGCGACGGTATGCCGCGCCGCCGGCCCCGCGGCATGCCTCGCCTGAGGCGGGGGATCAGTCGGGAAGCAGCCTCGTGATCGGGCCCTCGCCCATCGAGGCGACCAGCTCGGCGCGGGCGCCGTCGATGCTGTCGCGCAGGAGCGTCTCGAGGGCCGCCACGTCGCCGGCGCGCAGGGCGTCCACCATCGCGACCCGCTCCTTCTGCATCCGGGGGCGGGAGCCGAGGACGTGGGCGTGCACTCGCGCATAGGGCTCAACCAGGTTGAGCACCTGCACCACGAGCCGGACCGAGTGCTTCTGGTCGGACAGCTCGTAGAGGCGGCGGTGGAAGCGGTAGTTCAGCCCGGACCACTCCTCGGACTGCTCCTGCTCCAGGCCGCCCATGGTGTCGACCAGCGTGGCGAGGTCCTCGGTGTCGCGCCGGCGGACGTGGTCGACGACCGGCTCGGCGAGCGGCGGCTCGAGCTGGAGCCGCAAGCCGTAGAGCTCCTGGACCTCGGACACCTGCAGCTCGGTGACCACGGCGCCCAGACCGGGACGCATGATGATGAGCCCTTCGCCGACGAGGGTGCGCAGCGCCTCCCGCAGGGGGATCCGGCTGACGCCGTACTGGCGCGCGAGCTCGTCCTGGTTGATGGCCTGCCCGGGGCGGATCGTCCTCTCGCGCAACGCGCGCCGCAGGGCGATCGCGATCTCATCAGGGCGCATCCGCCACCTCCTGGGGTCGTGGTCCGGTCGGCAGTCCCGCGGCGACGAGCGCTCCGACGGCGAGCAGCGCGAGCACGGTACCCACCTCGCCGGCCCACCCGAACCGACCGAAGAACAGCCCGCCGACGAAGCCGGCGAGGCTGGATCCGACGTGGTAGCCGAAAAGGTAGAGCGACGAGGCCTGCGCCCGCTGCCGGTTCGCCCATGACGAGACCCAGCCGCTGGCGACGGAGTGCGTGCCGAAGAACCCGAACACCATCATCGCGGTGCCCAGCAGGACCAGGAGCAGGTTGGTGGTGAGTGAGACGAGCGCGCCGGCAGCCATGATCGCCAGGCCGAGCAGGAGCACGCCGTGCCGGCCGCGGCGGTCGGCGAGGCGGCCCATCCAGTTGGCGCTCAGGGTGCCCGAGACGTAGAGCAGGAAGACCAGCGCGATGACGCTCGCCGGGAGCTGGAACGGCGGGTCGGCGAGGCGGTACTGGAGGTAGTTGTAGTACGACACGAGCGAGCCCATGATCACGAACCCCGTGACCGCCAGGCGGATGACGACCGGGTCCCGCAGCGGCTGGCGCAGGCCCGCCATGCGCTCGGCGAACCGGCCGGGACTCGGCGAGAAGTTGCGCGAGTGCGGGAGCCGCAGGGCCACGAACGCCGTGCCGACCAGGCAGACCGCTCCGACGACACCCAGGGCGATCCGCCACGACGCGGCGCTGGCGACGAGCCCACCCAGGACCCGTCCGGTCATGCCGCCGAGCCCGGTGCCGCTGATGTACAGGCCCATTGCAGTGCCGAGGCCACTGGGCGCGAACTCCTCGGCGACGTACGCCATCGCGACCGCGGGCAGGCCGGCGAGCACCAGCCCGGTCAGCACACGCAGGCCGAGCAGCGCGATGAAGGACGGGCTGAGGGCCGCGAGCAGCGTCAGCACGGCCGCACCCACGAGCGCCCCGATGAGCAGCCGGCGCCGACCGAGCCCTTCGGACCACGACGCCCAGAGCACCACCGCGAATGCCAGCGGCAGGGTCGTCAGCGACAGGGTCAGGCTCGAGGCGGCGGGGGAGACGTGGAAGTAGCGGCTGACCGCCGGCATCACGCCCTGGACGACGTAGAGCATCGCGAACGCCATCAGCCCGGCGACGAACAGCACGAAGCTCGCCTTGCGGTACTCGCGGGTCCCGCGGTGCAGGTGCGAGGGCGACGCGCTCACCCGAGCGAGTGTATACAGCGGATAATCGGGGGTAGCCTCGATCCGCGGACCGGGGCAGGCCGGGCGGACAGGAGGTGGCGGGGGTGGCGAAGACGTTCCGGCGCCCGCCGACGGCCCAGGAGGCGGTGCTGACCGAGCTGCGCGGCTGGATCGCCACCGGCCGGCTGCAGCCGGGTGAGCAGATCGTCCAGGACACCCTCGCGCTCGAGCTCGGCGTCAGCCGGGTCCCGCTGCGTGAGGCGCTGAAGATCCTCGAGGCCGAGGGCCAGGTCTCCTACGTGGCGCACCGCGGCTACTTCGTCACCGAGCTGTCGCTGTCGGACATGGTGGAGGTGTACCGGATCCGCGAGCTGCTCGAGGCCGAGGCGGTGCGCCGGGCGGTCCCCCTGATGACGACCGAGGACGTCGACCGGCTCGAAGAGGCCGCCGACGACGTGCGGCGGGCCGCCGAGGGCCTCGACGTCCCGGGGATGTCGACGACGAACCGGCGGTTCCACTTCGGGTTGATCAGCGCGTGCGCCATGCCTCGGCTCATCCGGATCCTGCACGTGCTGTGGGACTCCACCGAGGTCTACCGCTCGGTCTACTTCACCGACGACACGAACAAGGACCGGGTCCTCGACGAGCACGACGAGCTGGTGGCTGCGGTCAAGTCCGGTGACGTGGAGGGCGCGCTCGACGTGCTGTCCCGCCACCGGCAGAACGCCATCGCCGCGCTGCGGCCGCTGCTCGAGCAGTCCGGCGTCGACTGGCGCTCGCCGCACCTGTTCGACGACCTCGCCCAGCTCGAGGCGCTCGACTGAGGGACGCTGCGGCTCGCGGGTCAGCCGGTGCGGAGTGGGCCGACCGTGCTCACGGCAGTCACGGTGCCGTGGACGTCGCGGACCTGGCCTCCGCGCTCGACCCCCTCCTCGCCGGCGGCCACGGTCAACGTCTGCGGTCCCGTCATCGGCGCCACCAGCCGGTAGGACAGCTCGCGGCCGACCAGGTCGACGCCGCTGCGGCGGGCGAGCTCCGCGAGCATCAGCGCCTGGAGCGGCCCGTGCACCACGAGGTCGGCGTACCCCTCGTGCCGAACCCAGTTGTGGTCGTAGTGGATTCGGTGCGCGTTGTAGGTGAGGGCGGAGTACCGGAACAGCAGGGCCTCGTCGGCCCTCAGCGTCACGCTCGGGACGTCGTCGGGCGCCTGCCACGGCGCGTCCTCGAGGGTGCCCGGCGTCGCCGGCACGCTCGAGCCGGGCTCGCGGTAGACGATGTCGCTCTCCTCGACCACCGCGAGCACGTCGCGCTGGGCGACCTCGCTGCGGACCGTGACGAAGGTGAGCGGTCCGGTGCGGCCTTGCTTGTCCACGGTGCCGGACACCCAGGTGGTGCGCGTGGCCTCCTCGCCGATGACGAGGGCGCGCAGCGTCGTGACGCGTCCGCCGGCGAACATCCGCTTGCGTCCTTGGCCGGGAGGAGCCGGTATGCCGTGTGTGGGGTGCCCGTCAGGGCCCAGCGCGTTCTGTGGTGGCCTCTCGAGCAGGTGCACCTGGTGCCACATCGGGGGCAGCGTGCGGGCGGGCGTGGGCACATCGAGCAGCCCGGCCAGCGCCTCGACGACGCCGGAGTCGATCCGCTCGGTGCGCACCTGTCGGTCAGCGGTCATGACGAGCTCCGTTGCAACGCAAGGAGGTTGCGCGCACGCAGCAGCACCGGGGCGTCGACCATGTGGCCGTCGACGCGGGCGACCCCTTCCGTCACTGCCGCCTCGAGCACGCGGTGCGCCCAGGCGAGCTCGTCGTCGGTCGGCCGGAACGCCGCGTTCACGGGCGCCACCTGGTTGGGGTGGATGCACAGCTTGCCCGTGAAGCCGAGCGCGCGGGCCCGCCGGGCGTCGTGGGCAGCGGTGCTGGGGTCGTCGAGGGTCGTCGTCGTGCCGTCGACCGGACCGGGCAGGCCGGCGACGCGAGAGGCCAGGACGAG
>DASUKI010000139.1:0-25260 GCA_036278855.1 Pedococcus sp. | reverse complement strand
CAACGTCTTCTTCAAGCTCAAGTACGCCAAGCTCTACGACGCGGTCCTCGCCACCCCGATGGGGCCGCGGGACATCGCGGTGGGGGAGGTGTGCTGGTCGCTGATCAGGGGCGGCCTCTACTCGGCGGCGTTCCTCGTGGTGGCCGTCCTCGCGGGGGCGGTGAAGTCCTGGTGGGCGGTCCTGGGCGTGCCCGCGGCGATCTTCATCGGGTTCGCGTTCGCGGCGCTCGGGATGTTCGCGACCACGTTCATGCGCTCCTGGGTGGACTTCGACTACGTCACGCTGGCGATCCAGCCGATGTTCCTGTTCTCCGCGACCTTCTTCCCGCTGTCGACCTATCCCGAGGCGCTGCAGTGGCTGGTCCGGTGCACCCCGCTCTACCACGGGGTGGCGCTCGAGCGGGCGCTGCTGCTCGGCGACATGGGGTGGGGCGTGCTGTGGCACGTGCTGTACCTGCTCGTCCTCGGCCTGGTCGGGGTGGTCGGTGCGGCGCGCCGGCTGGAGAAGCTGCTGCTCTCCTGACCCCGGGAGGACGGCCCGGGGCACGGCCGAAGATTTCCCCCGCGTGTCGCGGCGCGCCTGCCCCATCTCGAACACGTGTTCGGTACTGTCGTCCACAGGTGGAGTCTCGACAGACCCACCGTCCACAGGCTGACGAACTGGCCCTGGGCGGCTGTCGGTGGCGGCACCTAGCGTCTGACCCGACGGCGGAACCACCAGGTGAAGCGCGGGTCGAAGGCAGGCGCGCCCGACACGAGACGAAAGAAGGAAGCGTGGCAAAGATGGCCGCTCCGACCGGTGCCAACCCAACCAGCAACGACCAGAAGCTCAAGGCCCTCGAGACGACGATGGGTCAGATCGACAAGAACTTCGGCAAGGGCGCGGTCATGCGTCTCGGCGACGACGTGCGTCCGCCCATCGACGTGATCCCCACCGGGTCGATCGCCCTCGACGTGGCGCTCGGGATCGGCGGCCTGCCGCGCGGGCGCGTCGTGGAGGTCTACGGGCCCGAGAGCAGTGGCAAGACGACCGTGGCGCTGCACGCGGTGGCCAACGCCCAGCGGGCCGGCGGGATCGCGGCGTTCATCGACGCCGAGCACGCCCTCGACCCCGACTACGCCAAGAAGCTCGGCGTCGACACCGATGCCCTGCTCGTCAGCCAGCCCGACACCGGTGAGCAGGCGCTCGAGATCGCCGACATGCTGATCCGCTCCGGGGCAATCGACGTGATCGTCATCGACTCGGTGGCGGCGCTCGTGCCCCGCGCCGAGATCGAGGGCGAGATGGGCGACAGCCACGTCGGCCTCCAGGCCCGCCTCATGTCGCAGGCGCTGCGCAAGCTCACCGGCGCGCTCAACAACACCGGCACGACCGCGATCTTCATCAACCAGCTCCGCGAGAAGATCGGTGTGATGTTCGGGTGCATGTCCTACAGCACCCGGGTCACCCTGGCCGACGGCTCCACCGAGAGGATCGGCAAGATCGTCAACCAGAGGATGCCGGTCGAGGTCCGCACCTACGACCCCGAGTCGAACTCCGTCGTCAACCGACCGGTGACCAACTGGTTCGACAACGGCGTGACCGAGCGCTTCCTGCAGTTCACCGTCGAGAAGTCCGGCGGCAACGGCCGGTCGCAGTTCGCGGCGACCGAGAACCACCAGATCCGCACCCCGGGAGGCTGGCGCGAGGCCGGCGAGCTCATCCCCGGCGACCGGGTGATGGTCAACGAGACTGCGCGGCTGAGCGACCAGCAGTGGCAGGTCGTGCTCGGCGGGCTGATGGGTGACGGGCACCTCGCTCCCAACCGGCGCAGCCGGCACGGGGTGCGGTTCCGGATGGGCCACGGCGCCAAGCAGGTCGCCTACCTCGACTGGAAGGCGAGCCTGCTCGGCAACATCCCGCAGACCCGGACCGTGCGGCCGAACGGCGCCGTGCACGTCGACGTGACCCCGCTCCCTGAGCTGCACGAGGTGCGCGAGGTCATGTACTGGGGCGACGGCAAGAAGCACCTCACCGAGGATGTCCTCAAGGCGCTCACGCCCCTGGCCCTCGCCGTCTGGTACATGGACGACGGTTCGTTCGCGTTGCGCTCCAAGGGCCTGCAGGAGCGCACTCGGGGCGGCACCGGTCGCATCGAGATCTGTGTCGAGGCGATGAGTGAGGGAAGCCGGGCCCGCCTGGTGAACTACCTCCGCGACGTCCACGGGGTGCAGTCGCGGGTCTCACTGCGAGGGACGGCCCAGAAGGCCGTGCTGCAGATGACCACCGCCGGCACCACGCGGTTCCAGGAGGTCGTGGCGCCCTACGTGCACCCGTCGATGGACTACAAGCTGCTGCCGCGTCTCCGCGGTCAGTTCGCGGTCCGGGCGGAGTTCGTCGAGCCGACCGAGGTGCTCGTGCCGGCACGGGTGCTCGACATCCACGTCAAGCCCAAGACGCGCTCCATGCACCGCTTCGACATCGAGGTGGCCGGCACGCACAACTACTTCGTCGACGGCGTCATGGTGCACAACAGCCCGGAGACGACGACGGGTGGCAAGGCGCTGAAGTTCTACGCCTCGGTCCGCCTCGACGTGCGCCGGATCGAGACCCTCAAGGACGGCAGCGACCCGGTCGGCAACCGCACCCGGGTCAAGGTCGTCAAGAACAAGGTGTCCCCGCCGTTCAAGCAGGCCGAGTTCGACATCCTCTACGGCCAGGGCATCTCCCGTGAGGGCGGTCTGATCGACATGGGTGTCGAGCACGGCTTCGTCCGCAAGTCCGGCGCCTGGTACACCTACGAGGGCGACCAGCTCGGGCAGGGCAAGGAGAACGCCCGGCAGTTCCTCAAGGACAACCCCGACCTCGCCAACGAGATCGAGAAGAAGATCAAGGAGAAGCTCGGCGTCGGCCCGCAGGTCGACAAGCCGGCCGACGCGGTCCCGGAGGTCCCGGTCGAGTTCTGAGCATCGCCCGGACCGGCCACCGGTGACGACCAATGACTGACCGACACGACGCGGCGAGGGCGGCCCTCGAGGCTGCCCTCGCCGCGACGTCGAGCACACCCGCCGACAAGCAACCGATCCCCGAGGACCACGAGCAGGACCCTCGGTCCCGTGACGGCGAACCCGACCCACACGACATCGCCCGCCAGATCGTGCTCCGTCAGCTGTCCATGGCACCGCGCAGCCGCAAGCAGCTGCGCGACAAGCTGCGCCAGCGCGCCTGTCCCGACGACGTCGCCGAGGCGGTGCTCGACCGGATGACCGAGGTCGGCCTCATCGACGACGAGGCATACGCCGGCATGCTGGTGCGCTCCCAGCAGGCCAGCCGTGGGCTGGCCAAGCGAGCGCTCGCCCGCGAGCTGCGCACCAAGGGCGTCGACGACGACACGGCACGCGACGCCCTAGCGCAGGTCCGCCCGGATGACGAGCGGGACCAGGCGGCCCGGCTGGTCGCCAAGAGGCTGCGGACCATGCACGGCCTGGACGCCACTGTCCAGACCCGACGGCTCGCGGGAATGCTCGCCCGCAAGGGCTATCCCGTAGACCTGTCCATGCGGGTCATCCGCGATGCCGTCCGGGAGGCACCCGAGCACCAGCGCGACTGACGGTCGTACGGTTGGGACATGACCGCACCCCGTTCGCAGGCGCAGGACGTCCTCCCGGACACGTTCAAGCGGCTCGTCGCACTCAACAGCCACATCATGCGGGAGGCAGGCGCGCACGGTGTTGAGGTCGGCCTCCTCGAGCTCGTCAAGGTGAGGGCGTCACAGATCAACGGCTGCGGCTACTGCACGGACATGCACGCCCGCGAGGCGCTGGAGCACGGGGTCCCTCAGCGGGTGCTCAACGTCGTCGCGGTCTGGGCGGAGACCGAGCTGTTCTCCGAGCAGGAGCGAGCCGCTCTCGAGCTCACCGAGGCAATGAGCCGCCTGCCGCAGACCCAGCACGTACCCGACGACGTCTACGACCACGCCCGCAAGGCGTTCACCGAGGAGCAGCTCGCCGTCGTGGTGTGGGCCGCGTCCGTCATCCAGGCCTTCAACGCCCTCAACGTCACCGTGCACCGAGCCCTTCCGGCCTGAGGCGCTCGGCCCGACCCACCCGGGGACAGCACGTACCCTTGTCCGTGCCATGACGACCACAGCCCACGACGCCGCGACCGGCGTGAGGACCTACGACGTGCGCACCCATGGGTGCCAGATGAACGTGCACGACTCCGAGCGCCTCGCCGGCCTGCTCGAGACGGCCGGGTACGTCGACGTGAACAGCCTTCCCACCGAGGTCCGCCCCGAGGCCGCCGACGTGGTCGTCTTCAACACCTGTGCGGTGCGCGAGAACGCCGACAACAAGCTCTACGGCAACCTCGGCCAGCTGCGGCCGGCGAAGACCCGCAACCCCGACATGCAGATCGCGGTCGGCGGCTGCATGGCCCAGAAGGACCGCGCCACCATCGTCGAGCGCGCGCCCTGGGTGGACGTCGTCTTCGGCACCCACAACATCGGTAGCCTCCCTGCCCTGCTCGACCGCGCCCGGCACAACAAGCGGGCCGAGGTCGAGATCCTCGAGTCGCTCGAGGTGTTTCCCTCGACGCTGCCGACCAGGCGCGACTCGGCGTACGCCGGCTGGGTGTCGATCTCGGTGGGCTGCAACAACACCTGCACGTTCTGCATCGTCCCCAGCCTGCGCGGCAAGGAGGCAGACCGGCGCCCCGGCGACGTGCTCGCCGAGATCGAGGCGCTCGTCGCCCAGGGCGTGGTCGAGGTCACGCTGCTCGGGCAGAACGTCAACACCTACGGCGTCGAGTTCGGCGACCGGCTCGCGTTCGGCAAGCTGCTGCGTGCGTGCGGCGGGATCGACGGCCTCGAGCGGGTGCGCTTCACCAGCCCGCACCCGGCGGCGTTCACCGACGACGTCATCGCCGCGATGGCCGAGACACCCAACGTCATGCCCAGCCTGCACATGCCGCTGCAGTCCGGCTCGGACAAGGTGCTCAAGGCGATGCGGCGGTCCTACCGCAGCGAGAAGTTCCTCGGCATCCTCGACACGGTGCGCGCTCGGATCCCCGACGCCGCGATCACCACCGACATCATCGTGGGCTTCCCCGGTGAGACCGACGCCGACTTCGAGGAGACGCTCCGCGTCGTGCGCGAGAGCCGGTTCGCCAGCGCGTTCACCTTCCAGTACTCCATCCGTCCGGGCACTCCTGCCGCGACCATGCCCGACCAGCTGCCCAAGGCGGTGGTGCAGGAGCGCTACGACCGGCTCGTCGAGGTCCAGGAGGAGATCTCCTGGGCCGAGAACCGCCGAGTCGAGGGTCGGGACGTCGAGGTCCTCGTCGCCACGGGCGAGGGCCGCAAGGACCGAGAGACCAACCGCCTGTCCGGACGCGCGCGCGACAACCGGCTGGTCCACTTCGCCGTGCCCGAAGGGGCCCAGCGTCCGCGCCCGGGTGACCTGGTGACGGTCGGCGTCACCTACGGCGCTCCGCACCACCTCGTCGCCGACGCCGCCCTGGGCGACGGCCGGTATGCCGTTCGCCGCACCTCGGGAGGCGACGCCTGGGAAGCCCTCCAGGGCGCGCCGGTGTCGGGCAAGCCGACGGTGTCACTCGGGATACCCGGGGTCGGGCGTCCGGCCGCAGCCGTCGCCGCCCCCACCTGCCGCTGATCGCAAGGCGAGCCCCGCAGCGCCAGGTGCTGCGGGGCTCGCCTGTGCGTGGTGGCCTAGCTCGACTGGTTGTCGTCCTCCGAGGACTCGCTGCCGAAACCGCTGTCGGACGAGCCGGAGTCCGACGAGCCGGACTGACCGCCGAAGTCGCTCTCCCCACTCCCACTGTCGCGGCTGGAGTCGGAGGCGCCACTGCCCTCGAAGCCGCTGTTCGCGCCGTCGCCGGAGCCGCTGTCGCCGCCCATGGAGCCGTCGCCCGAGTTGCCCCCCTGCGACGCGTCCGAGCCACCGCCGATGGCGTCGTCGCCCCGCTGCTGTCCCTCGTCGATCTGGTCGGAGAACTTGCCCCCCGTTGCGCTGTCGGCCGCGTCTCCGGCCCGGTCCATGCCCTGGTCGCTCATGTTCTCGACCTGCTCGGGGTGCTCCTGGACCTGCTCTTCCGCCTTGTCGCGGAGGTTGTCGAACTGGCTCATGCTGAACTCCTCACATTGGAACGATCGGTCCAAATCGGGTATTCGGCCCACTCCGATCCTCACGCAGGACGGTGCCACCCGCCACCCGCCACCCGCCACCCGAGCGAACGTGGTGGCTCGTCGCTCTGGAAGACTCCGGCCCATGACGATCCGCCCCATCGTGATCCTCGGGGAGCCGGTGCTGCACCGTCGGGCCGCTCCGGTGGAGTCCTTCGACGAGGACCTGGCGACCCTGGTCCGCGACATGTTCGAGACCATGGACGCCGCGCACGGCGTGGGACTGGCCGCGCCACAGATCGGTGTCGGACAGCGGGTCTTCACCTGGCAGATGGACAACAACGACGCGGTGCCGGAGCGCGGCGTCATCGTCAACCCCTTCGTCAGCCCCTCGAAGCCAGCCGTCGAGGACCCGGATCCCCACGAGGAGTCCGAGGGCTGCCTGTCGGTGCCGGGCGAGAGCTTTCCCCTCAAGCGCGGCGACCGTGCCAGCGTGAGCGGCTTCGACGCCGAGGGCAACGAGCTCGCGTTCGAGGCCACCGGATGGTTCGCCCGCTGCATGCAGCACGAGTACGACCACCTCAACGGGTTCCTGTACGTCGATCGCCTGAACGAGAGCTGGTCCAAGAAGGCGCGCAAGGTCGTCAAGCGAGCGGGCTGGGGCAAGCCGGGAGCGTCGTGGATGCCCGGCGTGGACCCCGACCCGTTCGGCCACGACAGCCCCGACGAGCACGACCTCTGAGCGCCATGACGAGTATCCGACCACTGGTGCTCGCCGTGGTCGGGCCTACCGCCACTGGCAAGTCCGACCTCGCCCTCGACCTCGCCGAGGCCATCGGTGGTGAGGTGGTCAACGCTGACGCGAGCCAGCTCTACGCCGGCATGGACATCGGGACTGCCAAGGTCCCGCTGAGCCAGCGCCGCGGCATACGGCACCACCAGCTCGACGTCCTGGAGGTGACGCAGGAGGCCAGCGTCGCTGCCTACCAGGCGGCGGCTCGCGAGGACATCGCAGCAGTGCAGGCGCGCGGCGCGCACCCGGTCGTCGTGGGCGGGTCCGGCCTGTACGTGCGTGCTGCCCTTGACCACCTCGAGATCCCGCCGACCGATCCCGCCGTTCGGAGCCGGTTGGAGGCAGAGGGGTATGCCGCGGGCGCGCCAGCCATGTACGCCCGCCTTCGCGAGGTGGATCCCGTTGCAGCACAGGCGATCCAGCCCAACAACCTGCGCCGCGTCATCCGGGCCCTCGAGGTGGTCGAGCTCACCGGTCGGCCGTTCTCGGCCACGATGCCGGCCCGCGAGCACCTCCAGCCAACCGTCATGGTTGGGCTGCGGCTGCCCAGGGAGGCACTCGACGAGCGCATTACCGCCCGCGTGCGCCGGATGTGGGCGGACGGGCTCCTCGACGAGGTGCGCGAGCTGGAGCGGCGGGGCCTGCGGCGTGGGAGGACGGCGTCGCGGGCGCTCGGCTACGCCCAGGCGCTGGGGGAGCTGGACGGCCACCTGAGCGAGGCCGAGGCGATGGAGCAGACCATGGCTGCGACCCGACGCTACGCCCGTCGGCAGGAGTCGTGGTTCGGACCGGACCAGCGCATCGAGTGGCTCGATGCGGCCGATCCCGAGCTCAGCGCGCGGGCCCTGGGCCTCGTGCGGACCGCCATCGGCGACAATGGTGGACATGGCTGACCAGACCGCCTTCACCAAGGGCCACGGCACGGAGAACGACTTCGTGCTGGTGCCCGACCTCGAGGGCGTCCTGGAGCTCAGCGCCGAGCAGGCGGCCCGGCTGGCCGACCGGCGCGCCGGCATCGGCGGCGACGGCGTGATCCGGGTGGTGCCGACCGCGGCCGCCCGGGAGCCGGATGTCGCCGCGCAGGCCCCCGAGGCACGCTGGTTCATGGACTACCGCAACGCCGACGGCTCTCTCTCCGAGATGTGCGGCAACGGCACCCGGGTCTTCGCCACCTACCTGCGCAGGGAGGGGCTCGAGACCGCCGACGAGTTCGCGATCGCCACCCGCGCCGGCGTGAAGAGGGTGCGGTTCGAGACACCCGAGCTCATCGCGGTCAACCTCGGCCCCTGGCGCCTCACCCAGCCCGCCATCGCCGACGCGGAGGGGTTCGACGCACTCGTCCAGGTGGAGGGGGCTGACCCGCTCTCCGCGCTCAGCGTCGACCTGGGCAACCCCCACACCGTGGTTGCCCTCCCCGAGGCGCTCGACCTCGAGGCCCTCGACCTGCACCGGGTCCCGGTGGTCAACCCCGCCCCGGTGCACGGCACCAACGTGGAGTTCGTCCGCCCGCTCGGCTCGGGGCACATCCGGCTGCGGGTGCACGAGCGTGGTGTCGGCGAGACCCGCTCGTGTGGCACCGGCGCGGCGGCTGCCGCGCTGGCCACCCGGTTCTGGGCCGGTGGGCAGGGCGACACCTGGACCGTCGACGTCCCTGGCGGACGCCTGCGCGTGCGTGCGCTGCCGGGTCAGGAGGTCGAGCTCGCCGGCCCGGCCGTGCTGGTGGCCGACGGCGTCACCTCGCTCGTGTGACCTCCAGGACCCGGAAGCCCTTGTCCGTGACGAGTCGTGAGATCGCGAACTCGTCCCCGTCGAGGTGCTCCCCGAGCCAGCGCTGCAGCGAGTCCGAACCAAGGTTCTTCTGCACCACGAGGTAGGCGGCGCCGCCCGGCGCGAGCCGCGGCAGCCAGCGCAGCAGCATCGCGTGGAGCACCGCCTTGCCCACCCGGATGGGCGGGTTGGACCAGACCAGGTCGAAGGACACCTGCTCGGGTATGCCGCCGGGCTGGCTCCCGTGCACGTTGGCAAGTCCCAGCGCCCGGGCGTTTGCACGCAGCAGGTCCAGTGCCCGCTCGTTGACGTCCACGGCATGCACCGTCGCAGCCGGCGACAGCAGGCCCAGGCTGAGCGCCACTGGTCCCCAGCCGCACCCCAGGTCCAGGAACGTCCCGGTCGGCGGAGGCGCTGGCGCCTCGCGCAGCAGCACCGCCGTCCCCTTGTCGAGCCCGTCCGGGCTGAACACGCCGCCGGCCGTGCGGACCGTCACCTCACGACCGGCCAGCGTGATGGTGAGCTCGCGCTGCTGGGCCGGGCTGGCGGGCTGCGCGGTGAAGTAGTGGTCCGTGCTCATCGGTGACAACGCTAGTGCCGCGACATCCGGACCGGGGCAGACCTGGACACCTGGTCCCCTGGACACCTGGCCCTCTGGACACCTGGCCCTCTGGACATAAAGGACTCGCCGCGATCGTTGGACAGGTGAGACTCTTGAAGGGACATGACACTGAGACGTTCTGAGATCTTTGACACCAGGGCCGTGGTGCTCGCCGAGGAGGACCAGTTCCTGCGGTCGGACGCAGAGGGCTTCGACGGCGAGCAGTACGACCGCGAGGACCGCGCTGCCCTGCGCCGCGTCGCCGGGCTGTCCACCGAGCTCGAGGACATCACCGAGGTCGAGTACCGCCAGCTGCGGCTGGAACGCGTCGTCCTGGCCGCCGTGTGGACCGACGGCACCCAGGAGGATGCCGACAACTCGCTGCGCGAGCTCGCCGCCCTGGCAGAGACGGCCGGGTCGGACGTCCTCGCCGGCGTCATGCAGCGTCGGCAGCGCCCGGACACCGGCACGTATCTGGGCAAGGGCAAGGCCGAGGAGCTGCGCGACATCGTGCTGGCAGAAGGGGCCGACACGGTCATCTGCGACACCGAGCTGACCCCGTCCCAGCGGCGTGCGCTCGAGGACGTGGTCAAGGTCAAGGTCATCGACCGGACCGCGCTGATCCTCGACATCTTCGCCCAGCACGCGAAGTCCAAGGAGGGCAAGGCGCAGGTCGAGCTGGCCCAGCTGCAGTACCTGCTGCCGCGGCTGCGCGGTTGGGGTGAGTCGATGTCCCGCCAGGCCGGCGGACAGGCGGCCGGTGGCCAGGGCATGGGCTCGCGCGGACCTGGTGAGACCAAGATCGAGCTGGACCGGCGCCGCATCAACCAGCGGATGGCCAAGCTGCGCCGCGAGATCAAGGACATGAAGACCTCCCGCGACACCAAGCGCCACGGCCGGCGTGCCGGTGGGGTGCCCAGCGTGGCGATCGCCGGCTACACCAACGCCGGCAAGTCCTCCCTGCTCAACCGGCTGACGGGCGCCGGCGTCCTGGTGCAGAACCAGCTGTTCGCCACCCTCGACCCCACGGTGCGCCGGGCCGAGACCACCGACGGCCGGGTCTACACCCTCGCCGACACGGTCGGCTTCGTGCGACAGCTGCCGACCCAGCTCGTCGAGGCATTCCGGTCCACCCTGGAGGAGGTCGGAGACGCCGACCTCCTGCTGCACGTGGTGGACGGCTCCCACCCCGACCCCGAGGGGCAGATCAGCGCGGTGCGGGCGGTGCTCGCCGACGTCGACGCCGCCGACGTGCGGGAGGTCGTCGTCGTCAACAAGGCTGACGCCGCCGACCCGGAGGTCCTCGACCGGCTCCGTCGCCACGAGAGGCACTCGGTCATCGTGTCCGCCCGGACCGGTGAGGGGCTCGAGGAGCTGCGCACGCTCATCGCCGAGGAGCTCCCCAAGCCGACGATCGACGTCGACGTGTTGCTGCCGTACGACCGGGGTGACCTGGTCAGCCGCCTGCACGACGAGGCCGAGGTCATCTCCAGCGAGCACCTGCACCACGGCACCAGGGTGAAGGCGCGGGTGCACCCCGACCTGGCCGGGGAGCTCGCGGCGTACGCCGCCTGACGACAGGAGCGGGGTATGCCGCGTGGTGCGGTTGCTCTCACCGGCGTCACCGGACACCTGGGCGCCAAGGTGCTGGCCCGGTTTGCGCGGCGCCGGGCGCCCGCGGTGCTGTTGGCGCGAAACCCGTCCAAGGTGGCCGGGGTGCCCGGCTTCGAGGTGCGCGCCTGCGACTACGCCGACCCGAGGGGCGCGCGACGCGCCCTCGAGGGGGTGGACACCCTGCTGATGGTGTCGGCTGCGGAGACCCCGGACCGGGTCGCCCAGCACACCGCCTTCATCGACGCGGCAGTGTCCGCAGGCGTGCAACACCTCGTCTACACCTCGTTCTTCGGTGCCGCGCCCGGCGCGGCGTTCACCTTGGCCCGGGACCACTGGGCGACCGAGGAGCACCTGCGTGCGAGCGGCCTTCCGCACACGGTCCTGCGGGACAACCTCTACGCCGACTTCCTGCCGATGATGACCGTCGACGGCGTGATCCGCGGCCCCGCCGGCCAGGGCCGCGTCGCAGCCGTCGCTCAGGACGACATCGCGGACGTCATCGTCGCGGTCCTGGACCAACCGGGGGAACACGTGGGGGAGACCTACGACCTCACCGGACCACAGGCGCTGACACTCGCGGAGGTCGCGGAGGTGCTCACTGAGGTGACCGGGCGGCATACGACCTATGTGCCCGAGTCACGTGAGGAGGCGTACGCCTCGCGGGCCTCCTACGGTGCCCCGGACTGGCAGGTTGACGCCTGGGTGTCCACCTACACGGCCATCGCCGAGGGCGAGCTCGACAGCGTGGCTGACGCGGTGCCCCGGCTGGCGGGGCACCCCGCGACGAGCGTGCGTGAGCTGTTGGAGCGACAGGGTCAGGCAGGGAGCCGGTAGACCGACACGTGCGAGGGCGAGTCCGCGGTGAACGGCGACCGGTCCCAGTCGGCATACCGGTGCTCGAGCTCGAACCCCGTCAGCCGTGCCATGAGGTCGAGCTCCGCGGGCCAGATGTACCGGTGCGGGCTGACGGCATGCGTCGCCGCCCGTCCGCGCCCGAACCGGAAGTGGTGCGAGACGACCTGCTGGTGCAGCACGTCGTAGGTGTCGAGCCCGATGTAGCCGGGCTCGCTGCTGAAGACCGCGGCGGGGGAGCCCGGGGGGAGCTGGCGCAGCTGCGGCACCCACAGCTCGATGACGAACCGTCCGCCGGGCGCCAGGTGCCGTGCGGCGTTGCGGAAGCACTCCACCTGCTCGTCCTGGCTCAGCAGGTTGGAGATGGTGTTGAAGACGAGGTAGACCAGGGAAAACTCCCCGGCGGTGCGGGTGGTGGTCATGTCGCCTTCGAGGACCCGGATGCGTTCGGTCCCCACCTTCGCGCGCAGCCGGTCGATCATCGCTCGCGACAGCTCGATGCCCGTGACCGGCACGCCGCGGTCGGCCAGGGGGATCGCCACCCGGCCGGTCCCCACCGCGAGCTCGAGGGCGTGGCCGTCTCCGGCGAGCTCGCTGAGGAAGGCAGTCGTCGCCTCGAGCAGGCCCGGCGCGAACATGCCCTCGCCGGGCGTGTCGTACTGCGCGGCAGCCGTCGCGTCCCAGATCTCGTCCTGCTCCATGTCCTCGACCGTGCCAGCGCAGGGGCGGCGCGTCCACGGTTTATCGGAGGGTTGACCACCTGCCGCGTAAGTCGTAACTTACGGTAAGTGACAACTTACGCAGCGGAGAAGAGCCGCATGGCCGACCCGTGGGTCGCGATGGGGGACCCGTCGCGACGCCGGATCGTGCGGCTGCTCGCGCAGGCACCGGCCTCGGTGACTGACCTGGCGCAATGCCTGCCCATCAGCCGTCCAGCCGTCTCGCAGCACCTCAAGGTCCTCAAGGACGCAGGGCTCGTCACGGACAGACCGCAGGGCACCCGCCGGATCTACCAGGTGGACCCTGCCGGACTGGCCGAGCTGCGCGCGGAGCTCGAGGGATTCTGGGGCGCCGCGCTGGCCAACTTCGCCCAGCTGACCGAACAGCACGACAAGGAGACCGACTCATGACCACCACCACAGCACCCACCTCCGTCACCCTCGACGTCACCGTCGAGGTGCCCATCGAGACCGCGTTCCGCGTCTTCACCGAGAAGTTCGACCAGATCAAGCCGAGGGAGCACAACCTGCTCGCGGTGCCGATCGAGGCGACGGTTTTCGAACCGCGCGTCGGCGGCCACATCTACGACCGGGGCATCGACGGCTCCGAGTGCCGCTGGGCGCGGGTGCTCGCGTTCGACGCCCCCGACCGCGTGGTGTTCAGCTGGGACATCAGCCCGCGCTGGCAGCTCGAGACAGACCCCGAGCGGGCCAGTGAGGTCGAGGTCCGCTTCCTCGCCGAGGGCCCTGGACGGACCAGGGTCGTCCTGGAGCACCGACACCTCGACCGCCACGGTGACGGCTGGGACGGCATGTCCCGGGCGATGACCTCCGACGACGCCTGGCCGCTCTACCTGCGACGCTTCGCCGACGCGACCCGATCGGCCGGGTCAGAGCCGGCGTAGCGCCGTCGTCAGCACGACCGGCTCGCCCGCTTCGTCCGACGCGTTGAGGTCGGCGGTGGCCTCGATGACCCAGTCGTGGTGGTCCTCGGGGTCGGCCAGCGTCTGGCGCAGCAGCCACAGGCGGTGGTCGCCGTCGGGTTCGGCCGATCCCGGCGCCGGCCCGGTGGCCACCTCGACCGACAGCAGCGAGGGACCGCGCGCCGCTGCGTCCGTGCCGATTGCCTCATGCTCCTCCCAGTAGGCGCCGAGGGCCGTGTCCCAGGCGGCTTGGTCCATGACAGCGAGCCGTGGGGGCTCGGTGAGTGCGGCATTCGCCTCCTCGAGCCGGGCCAGCTCCGCGAACCGGTCGCGGCTGGCCAGCTCGACCCGGCGAAACATGGCGTTGCGGACCATGACCCGAAACGCCTTCTCGTTGGCCGTGATCGGTCTGCTGGGCCGAATCCCGCCGTGCGCGTGCAGACCCTCGAGGTCGGCCAGCCGCTCCTGGGCGTCCGGGTCGGTGAGGGCCTCCCACTCGTCCAGCAGCGAGGAGTCTGTCTGGCGGATGGTCTCACCGAGCCACTCGAGCAGCTCCTCGAACTGCTCGTCGCGGTGCGCCGCGGGGACGAGCTGGCGCAGGGTGCGGAACGCGTCGGTGAGGTAGCGCAGCACGGTTCCCTCGGACCGGGCCAGCTGGTACGCCGACACGAACTCGGTGAACGTCATCGCCCGTTCGTACATCTCGCGCACCACCGACTTGGGCGACAGCGCCGACTCGCTCACCCACGGGTGCGAGCGCCGGAAGATCTCGAAGGTCGCCTCGAGCAGCTCCTCCAGCGGCTTCGGCCACGTGACGTCCTCGAGCAGCCTCATCCGCTCGTCGTACTCGATGCCCTCCGCCTTCATCTCCGCGACCGCCTCGCCCCGGGCCCTGAACTGCTGGGCCAGCAGCACCTTCCACGGGTCGTCGAGGATCGACTCGACCACGGACACGACGTCGAGGGCGTGGGTGGGGGAGTCAGGGTCGAGGACGTCGAAGGATGCGAGCGCAAGCGGTGACAGCGGTTGGTTGAGGGCGAAGTCCTCGGACACCTCGGGGTTGAGACGGACCGTGCGACCGTCCAGGTCGGGCGGTGAGACCCGTTGCAGCACACCGGTCTCGAGGAGCGACCGTCCGAGGGTGATGGCTCGGCGTGCGAGCCGTGCCTGCCCTCGGGCATTCTCGTGGTTGCCCCGCAGCAGGTGCGACAGGGCCCGGACCGGGTCACCCGGACGCTGCACCACGTTGAGGATCATCGAGTGGTCGACGCGCATCCGGGACACCAGCGGCTCCGGCTCGGCGGCGACGAGCTTGTCGTAGGTCTGCTCGGTCCACGAGACCGTGCCGTCCGGTGGCTTCTTGCGCTGCACCTTCTTGAGCTTCTTCGGGTCGTCGCCCGCCTTGGCGACGGCCTTGGCGTTGTCGATGACGTGCTCGGGCGCCTGGACGACCACCGACCCGCTGGTGTCGAACCCGGCGCGGCCGGCGCGTCCCGCGATCTGGTGGAATTCGCGAGCCCGCAGGACCCGTTGCCGGGAGCCGTCGTACTTCACCAGCCCGGTGAACAGCACCGTGCGGATCGGCACGTTGATGCCCACCCCCAGGGTGTCCGTGCCGCACACCACCCGCAGCAGCCCGTCCTGCGCGAGCTGCTCCACGAGCCGCCGGTACCGCGGCAGCATCCCGGCGTGGTGCACCCCTATCCCAGCACGCACGAGCTGGGAGAGCGTCCTGCCGAAGCCGGCAGTGAACCGGAAGCCCCCGATCCGCGCGGCGATCGCCTCCTTGTCCACGGCTCGAACCGACTTCAGCGACAGCAGCGCCTTGGCGTGGTCGAGCGCCGCCGCCTGGGTGAAGTGGACGACGTACACCGGCGCCTGGTGGGTGGTGAGCAGCTCCTCGACGGTCTCGTCGAGCGGGGTCATGGCCCAGGAGAAGGACAGCGGGACGGGACGCTCGGTGCCCGTGACCAACGCCGTCTCCCGGCCGTTCCTGCGCGACAGGTCCTGCGCGATGGGCGTGATGTCGCCGAGCGTGGCGGACATGAGCAGGAACTGCGCCTGGGGCAGCTCGAGCAGCGGCACCTGCCAGGCCCATCCGCGATCGGGCTCGGCGTAGTAGTGGAACTCGTCCATCACCACGAGTCCCACGTCGGCGTGCCTGCCCTCCCGCAGCGCAATGTTGGCGAGGATCTCGGCGGTGCAGCAGATGATCGGGGCGTCGGGGTTGACCGACGCGTCTCCGGTGAGCATGCCCACCTCGGAAGCGCCGAAGAGCTCGCACAGCTCGAAGAACTTCTCCGAGACGAGCGCCTTGATGGGTGCCGAGTAGAAGCTCACCCGGTCGCCGGCCAGCGCGGCGAGGTGCGCGCCGACAGCCACGAGCGACTTGCCGGAGCCGGTCGGCGTCGAGAGCACGACGTTCTCCCCCGCGAGGAGGGCGACCAGCGCCTCGTCCTGGTGGGGGTACGGCGTGAGGCCACGTTCCGACGCCCAAGCCGCGAACGCGGCATACACCTCGTCCGGGTCCGCACCCACGGGGACGAGGCCGGCGAGGGACGCAGAGGTGGCAGGCATCGCCGGCCATCCTCGCACCCACACCGTCGGAGCCCTTCGGTAGCGTCCCCCCGGTGAGGCCCGAGACGTTCGAGACGACCACGACGAGGCTGGTGCTGCGGCGCCCCACCGAGGCCGACCGGGTGTTCCACGACGTGGTGCACAGCGACGCGCGCCTCTACACCCATGCGCCGCACGTGGTCGGCACGCCGGCCTCGAACGCCACAGCGTTCGAGGCGATCCTGCGCCACTGGGCCGAGCACGGGTTCGGCTACTGGGTGGCGCAGGACAAGCAGTCGGGTATGCCGGTGGGCTGGGTCGGCGTGCGGCGCGCCGATGGGTTCCTCAACCTCTACTACCGGTTCGTGGTCGCCGCGCAGGGGCGCGGCCTGGCCACCGAGGCTGCGCGCGCCGCCGTGGCCATGGCCCGCGAGCGGGTGCCTGGTCTACCGGTCCGCGCGCTGGTCAAGGAGCACAACACCGCCTCCGTGAGGACCGCTTGGGCGGCTGGGCTGGTTCCTACCGGCGAGACCGTGGTGCTCGACGACGACGTGCCGGACGAGCCGGCATCCCTGGTGTTCGAGGTCAGGTGACCGTCGTCAGGCGTCGCGCCCCAGGCGGCGCTCCACGTGCTCGAGCGAAGCCACGACGTACTGCACCGCGTCGGCTCCGGCAGCGGCCACGAGGATGTCGGTGGCCAGCCGGGTCGTGCGCGGCGCGAGGACGTGGGCGCAGACCAGGCCCGTCGCCGTCCATTGCGCCATGCAAAAGGGGCAGGTGACCAGCTCGGCGACGGCGTGGGGCAGCGGACGGTTGCGGGCCCAGCCCGCCACCTCCTCGTTGACCTCTGACGGCAGGCCGTGGCCGGCATACCGCGTCAACGGCGCCCGCAACGGGCTGGTCACCGAGTCCTTGGTGACCAGCCGGCTCAGCCGTGCCGTGGCGACCGCGAGGCGCGCGACGTCACCCCACCGCAGCTGCCGGTCCTCCGGCGGTGCCTTGCGGGCCCACGCGACCAGGCCGCCGCTGAGCAGTGCATAGGCGCCCATGAGGACGACGTAGCCGCTCAGCGGTCGCGGTTTGCCGTGGGCGTACTGCTGCTGGACCTCGCTGGGCTCCGTGGGGCTCACACCGATCGACTACCCCCGGCCGTGCTGGCGAAACCGTCGCTGCTGGTGCGCCGCCCAGCGCCGCCCCAGCCCTGACCTGCGGCGCACAGCCTGATGTGCCAGCGTGAGGGACATGCTTCTCCAGGATCGGGTCATGGTGGTCACCGGCGGCAACAGCGGCATCGGGGAGGGCGTCGTGCTCGAGGCTGCGCGAGAGGGCGCAGCCGTGGTGATCGACTACGTGAGCAACCAGGCCCACGCCGACGACCTGGCCGCACAGATCACGCACGACGGCGGTCGTGCGGTCGCAGTCGAGGCCGATGTCAGCAAGGTCGCCGACCTGCAGCGCCTCGTCGATGCAGCCGTGGACAGCTTCGGCCGGCTGGACGTGTGGGTGAGCAACGCCGGCATCGAGTTCGGACAGTCGCTGCTCGAGACCACGGAGGAGCGCTACGACACGTTGTTGGGCGTCAACCTCAAGGGCGCGGTCTTCGGCGCGAAGCTGGCCGCCGAGCAGATGGTCAAGCAAGGTGGCGGTGGCGTCATCGTCAACATCTCCTCCATCCACGAGGACTGGCCGATGCCCACCGACCTCGCGTACTGCGTGAGCAAGGGCGGCATGCGCATGCTGACCCGCACGGCAGGGGTGGAGCTCGGCCAGCACGGCATCCGGATGGTCGGCATCGGCCCGGGAGCGATCGTCACGCCCATCAACCAGGACACCCTGGACGACCCCGAGGAGCTCGCGGCCCTCGAGTCGGCCATCCCGCTCGCCTACCTCGGCAAGCCCGTGGAGATCGGGCGACTGGTCTGCTTCGCCGCCTCCGACGCGGGCTCGTACATCACCGCGACCACCCTGTTCGCCGATGGCGGGCTGATGCAGAAGCCGGGCGCCGTGTAGCCACCTCCATGGTGTGGCGGCTCGACGGCCGGCGCCTCGGTGCCGACTCCCGCGTCACCCGGGTTCGAGGGTGCGGCGGTGCCCCGCCCAGCGAGCCAGGTCGACTCGGTTCGCGGCCCCGGTCTTCGCGAGCAAGTGGCTGATGTGCGAGCTCACGGTCTTCTCGCTGACGACCAGGGCCCGGGCTATCTCGCCGTACGTCCGGCCCGCGACGACGTGGGCGAGCACCTCCTCCTCTCGCTCCGTCAGGTGCACGCCAGCGGTCGAGCTCTCTGCTGCCGGGACAGCGCCCACCATCGGCTCGCCGAGTGGGACGCGGGCTGACCGGGCAAGGGTGAGCACCTGCTCCAGGTCGGGCAGCGCCTGCAGCTGCGTCGCCAGCGCATGGGACCGGCGCAGCGCCTCCACCGCTTCCCCTCGCCGCGACGGAGCCGCGTCGAAGAGGGACTCCGCCAGCCTCCACCGCGCGTAGCACTCCTCCCACGGCAGCACGTCCTGGAGCAGCTCAGCGGTCCCCTGCCAGGCCTTTGCCCGTGCCGGGGAGAGCCGTGCCCTGGCCCGCTCGGCGGCATACAGGGCGTCCAGTCCCGCGAGCTGCCGGTAGTAGGCCTCGTCACCGCCGGTGTCCTGGATCGTGTGCGGGAAGCGGTGTTCGACGGCGTCAACCTCGGCGAGCACGGGTTGGACCTCCGCGCGGGTGTCGCGCCGCTGCTGTGCGAGGTCGGCGAGGCCGCGCGTGGCGAGGGGCAGCAGCCACTCGCCCAGGGTGGGCGTGACCCCGGGTGTCGACGCCCCCACGAGGGCTGCATCGACACAGCCACGCGGGTCGCCGGCGGCCAGGCGGACCATGGCTCGAACGGCGTCGAACTCCAGGTTGAGGTAGGTCGAGGGCCCGGTGAAGATCTCCTCGGCCCGGGCCAGGTGGCCCTCCGCCTCGGGCAACCGGCCCTGGAACACTGCGAGCTGGGCCGCCAGTAGACGCGCGCTCACGTCGACGAGCGCTCCGGGGGTGCTCCCCAGGGCAGAGCGCAGCAATGCCACGCATCCCGGCCAGTTCCCACGCCGCAGCTCTCCGCCGGCCTCACCCACTGCCAGCCACGCGACGTACGGATGGGCCAGGCCGAGGTGGACGCCCTCCGAACGGCGCGCTGACACGCTGGCGCCCCAATGGGGGTTGACGGTGCTGCCGAGGGCGTTCGCCTCCCACATCGTCGCGTGACCGAATGCGAAGCCGTCGCCGGCGCGCCCGGCACACGCCACGGCCTGCGCCCCCCACGTGCGCGCCTTCCCCATGTCCTGCGTGAAGACCGCATGCATGGCGTTCGCCGTCAGGGCATGGGAGAGGGCTCTCGGATTCCCGGCTGCGCTGGCCCGGGCGAGGGCGTGGGCGGCGATCTGGGATCCTGCGGGGTCGTCTGCCCACAGGGCCGTGTGGGCCAGCTCTGCGAGGGCGAACGCGTGCTGCCACGAGTCGGGATCCGCGCTGGACAGCTGGACCGCCCGTTCCAGCTCGTCGCGGTCGAAGAAGCCGCGGCCGGTCACGAAGCGCAGGTGCTGGCGGCGTACGAGGAGCTCGGTGCGGGTGAGCTGGTCCACGTCGTCCGTCTCGAGCAGGCCCTCTGTCGCATCGAGCTCGACCTCGAAGTCACCTACTC
Source organism: Pedococcus sp. (assembly GCA_036278855.1). Taxonomy (GTDB): domain Bacteria; phylum Actinomycetota; class Actinomycetes; order Actinomycetales; family Dermatophilaceae; genus Pedococcus. Next base: position 5,648 of record DASUKI010000139.1, on the reverse strand, counting down.
GGGCTGCGGCCGCCCTCAGCCGGTGCCAGAGCTCGGCTGCTGACACCATCCCAGCGGTCTCCCGCCCGAAGAGGTGCAGCGCGCGGCGCAGGAGGCGCACGACCTCTGGGTGGGCCCCGGCCGCTGCTGCGATGTCTGCCCCCTCCAAGGCCCAACGGAACGCTGCTGTCGCGTCTCCCGCCCGGTGTTGGTGCTCTGCGACGAGCATGGTTGTCGCGAGGTCGGGGGACGCGCGCTCGAGATCTCGCTCCAGCAGCGAGGCGAACGAGGCGTGCAGGCTCCGCCTCTCGGCGGCCGGCAGGCTCGCCTCGAGCGCCTCCGCCTGCAGAGGGTGGTGGAACCAGTAGCCGTCCAGCGGCTGGGCGTCGAGCACCTCGGCGTCGAGGCACTCACGCAACAGCGGAGCAGGGTTGCCCACGCCAGCCAGCTCCGCGGCATACCCCAGGTCCCGACCACGGGCCACGCGCGCGCCGACGGCGATGACCCTCGACAGCTCCCTGGCAGCCGGTGACAGCTCGTGCCAACGGCGCAGCACCGCTTCGGCCAGGTCGTCGGGGAGCGCGTGGTCGCCGAGGGTGGTCGCGTTCGCCGGCAGGCCGGCAACGAGCAGGCGGTTGAGGTACGCATTTCCGCCGGTGCGCCCGTACACCTCGCGGACCAGGCCGTCGTGGGGGACGTCGTCCAAGACTGTGGCCAGCTGGTCGCGTGTCTCCTCGAGGTCGAGCGGCCCGAGGCCCAGCTCGGAGAAACCCGGTAGCCGACGCACGTCGGCGAGCCAGTGCTGAAGTGGGTGCCCGGCCCCCACCTCGCCGCGCCGCAACGTCATGAGGACTGCGAGACGACGCGTCGTGAGGCTCGAGAGCACCCACATCGCCACATCCAGGGTGGCGGGATCGGCCCACTGGAGGTCGTCGAGGACCAGGGCGACCGGATGCGTCGCGCACTCGGCCTCGAGCCAGTCGTCGAAGCGGTCGGCCGCCTGCGCGGTCCCGCCAGTGGTGCCGAGTGCCGGACGGCCCTGCGCCGGCAAGGCGCGCACGGCGGTGCGCAGCGGCAGCAAGGGCACGCTGAGCGAGGACAGGGGTAGACAAGCGCCGACGAGCGTCACCATCTCGGGGGCCCTCGAGCACGCGTGCTGCACGAGGCGGGTCTTGCCCACGCCGGGGTCCCCGGAGACCAGCAGCGCCCCACCCCTGCCCTGACGGGCTCCCTGGAGCAGCTCCGACACGACCTCGACCTCGGCGCCACGGCCGACGAAGCCGGGTGCCGGGGACGGCTCGTCCGGTGCTGGCACGCCCACCAGTCTCCACCCCGGGGGCAGGGGTGGTCACCCGCCTTTTGAGGGGGTCGCGCGCCAGGTCTCAGGGGGTGCGCCGGATGTGGTGCAGGGCCGTCCGGCCGGACCGTGGAGGCACAGCACAACGCCACCTCTCACACCACCAGGAGCGCACCGTGAACCGCACCCAGCACCAGCACCACCGGGGGCTTCCCGCCCTCGCCACCACCATCCTCGTCATCGGGCTCGGCGCCCTTCCTGCCGCGGCCCGCCAGGACCAGGGGACGGCCGAGCCGACCACAGCCGCCACCTACTTCTGCGCGCTCCAGCGCGTGGACACCCAGTTCGTCGCCTGTGACGAGCTGACGGGGAACGGGGTGCCGGCACCCGCCTGGGTGGACGAGAGGTGACTCGACCCGGTACCCCATCGTGACCCCAGCGCCCGGCGCGTTGGGGTCACGGCCGTGCGAGGAGGGCCGGTCCTGCGCCTGGGGACACAGCCGACGTCGCGTCGGCGCCACGGCATACCCTGAGCCAATGGCCACCCTCGACGAGCTCTTGCACGCCGCCGTCCAGGGAGTCGGGGGAGTCGAGCGGCCTGGCCAGGTCGAGATGGCGCGCGCCGTCAACGAGGCGATCGACAGGGACGAGCACCTGCTGGTGCAGGCCGGCACCGGCACCGGCAAGTCGCTCGCCTACCTCGTGCCCGCCGTCATGCACGCCCAGGACACGGGCAAGCCGGCGGTGGTGGCCACCGCCACCCTCGCGCTGCAGGCCCAGATCGTGGACCGAGACATGCCCCGGCTGGCCGACGCGCTGACCCCGCTGCTCGGCCGGCGACCGACCTACGGGCTGGTCAAGGGCCGGCGCAACTACCTGTGTGCCCACAAGCTCGAGGGGGGCTTCCCCGACGAGGAGGGGGGGCTGTTCGACGTCGGCGAGGTCGACCGCGCCGCGTCACGGCTGGGCCAGGAGGTGGTGAGGCTCCGCGAGTGGGCCGAGGTCACCGAGTCCGGTGACCGCGACGAGCTGGTGCCCGGGGTGAGCGAGCGGGCCTGGCGTCAGGTGTCGGTCAGCGCCCACGAGTGCATGGGGAGCAAGTGCCCCGCCATCGCCGACTGCTTCGTCGAGCGGTCCAGGGATGCAGCGGCGGACTGCGACGTGATCGTCACCAACCACTCGTTCATGGCGATCGACTCCTTCGAGGGACGCCAGATGCTGCCCGAGCACGACGTGCTGGTCGTCGACGAGGGCCACGAGCTCGTCGACCGTGTCACCTCGACGATCACCGACGAGCTCACCTCCGCCATGGTCAGTGCCGCGGCGAAGCGGGCCGGTCGGCTGGCCGACTCCACGGAGGCGGTGGACGACGCCGCGGTGTTCCTCCAGGGCGTCCTGGACGAGCTCCCCGAGGGGCGACTCACCGGCATACCGGACTCGTTGTCCCTCGCCCTCGCGAGGGTGCGGGACACGGCACGCCAGCTGCAGACCGAGCTCAAGCCCGACAAGGGCGTCGAGCCCGACGGCGCCCGCAAGGTCGCGCAGGCGGCGGTCGACGAGGTGTTCGAGAACTCCTCGCGCATCCTTGAGGAGCGCGAGCTCGACGTCGTTTGGGTGACCCGCGACCCGCGACGTGGCTCCGTCCTGCGCGTTGCCCCGATGAGCGTGGCGGCGTTGTTGCGCGACAAGGTGTTCGGCGACCGCACGGTGATCATGACGAGCGCGACCCTCGAGCTCGGCGGCACCTTCGACGCAGTGGCCGGCACCCTGGGGCTGCGGGGAGAGGGCGCGCCGGAGTGGCGGGGCCTCGACGTGGGGAGTCCATTCGACTACCCGCAGCAAGCGATCGCGTACGTCGCCCAACACCTCCCCGCACCGGGGCGCGACGGGCTGGCGACGCAGACCCTCGACGAGATCGAGGCGCTGGTGCGGGCGGCCGGTGGTCGAACCCTTGGCCTGTTCTCCTCCATGCGCGCCGCGAAGGAGGCGACCGAGGCGATGCGTGAGCGCTTCGACGGGGACATCGGGTTCCTGTGCCAGGGCGAGGACCAGGTCACCACGCTGGTGCGGCAGTTCGCGCGCGACCCGGCGACCTGCCTGTTCGGCACGCTCACGCTGTGGCAGGGCGTCGACGTGCCCGGGTCGGCGTGCCAGCTGGTGATCATCGACCGCATCCCCTTCCCGCGACCCGACGACCCGCTGGCCTCCGCGCGTTCCCAGGCGATCGCGCGGATGGGCGGCAACGGTTTCATGGCCGTGTCGGCGACCCACGCCGCGTTGCGCCTCGCCCAGGGCGCGGGGCGCCTGATCCGCCGCAGTGACGACCGCGGTGTCGTCGCCTTCCTCGACTCGCGGATGATGACGGCGCGGTATGCCGGGTTCCTCCAGCGCTCGCTGCCCCCCTTCTGGCCCACCACCGACCGCGAGCGCGTGCTGGCGGCGCTGCGCCGGCTCGACGAGACGGCGCAGCCGCCCGTCGAGGTGCACGAGCCGGCGCTGCGCGGAGTCACTGGGGCCCTGGCCGGGACCTCGATGGCTGGGACCGCGTTGGTGGGCGCCTCCGGCGGGCGCACGGGGGAGGACGCAGCCGAGCACCCACGCCCCGTCGCCTCCGACCCGCCGCCGGCGGAGTCCTCGCGCACGGCGGTCACGGGCGGGCACGCGTGGACCGCTGAGGCCGATGGCGAGCTGCGGGAGGGGCTCGAGCTGGGGCTGTCCGTCGACGAGCTCGCCGACCACCTCGACGTGCCCGCTGATGCGGTGGCCGCACGGCTCAAGGGCCTCGGCCTCGAGGTGTCCGGCGCCGCGACCCTGTCCTTCGAGTAGGGCTTCCAGGTCGGCTGTCGCCAAGGCGCCGCGGCTCGAGCGTTCGCCCGGCCGCAACGGTCGAGTGGCCACGACCTGCTGATGGGCAGCGTGCGAGTTCGGCGTGTCGTGGCCACTCGATGACGGGCCAGCGGATCACGGTGCCGGGGTTGTCCGGGCGACGTGGCAGGCTGTCCGCGTGACCGCCTCCCCGACGCGCACCGTGCCGCCCCTCGTCCTGATCAGTGGCCCGGAGTCGGTGATCGCCGATCGCGCGCTGGCAGCCACTCTCGAGGAGCTGCGGCACGAGGTGCCCGACGTCGAGGTGGTCCGGCTGGCTGCCGCGACCTACGAGCCCGGGTCGCTCGGCGTCCACGCGAGCCCGTCGCTGTTCGGCGGGGAGAAGTGCATCGTCGTCGACGACCTCGACGAGGCGACCGACGAGCTGCAGCTCGACCTGCTCGCCTTCCTCGCGGCCCCCGAACCCGACGTCACCCTGGTCGTCAGGCACAAGTCCGGCCAGCGCGGCAAGAAGGTGCTCGACACGCTCAAGAAGTCGCGGGCCCGCGTCCTTGAGGCGCCGGCGATCAAGAGCGACCGCGACAAGACCGACTTCGCGGTGCACGAGTTCCGGCGCGCGGGACGCCGCGCCACTCCCGACGCGGTCCGCGCGCTGATCGAGGCAGTCGGCCGCGACGTCCGCGAGCTCGCCGCCGCGTGTCACCAGTTGGTCTCGGACACCACCGGCACCATCGACGAGGCTCTCGTCGCGAGGTACCACGGCGGCAAGGTGGAGGCGACCGGCTTCAAGGTGGCCGATGCTGCCGTGGCAGGCGACGCGGGCGAAGCCCTGCGCCTGCTGCGCCATGCCATCGCCACGGGCGTCGACCCGGTGCCCATCGTGGCGGTGCTCGCCCAGCAGCTGCGCCAGCTCGTGCGGGTCGGCTCCGCCGGACGTGGGCGCAGTGCCGACGTCGCACGCGACCTGGGCATGGCGCCGTGGCAGGTGGACAAGGCGCGACGGAGCCTGTCCGGATGGGGGCCGGAGGGCTTGGCGGAGTCCATCCAGGCGGTCGCACTGGCCGACTTCGAGGTCAAGGGCGGCGGCCGCGACCCGGTCTACGCCGTCGAGCGGGCCGTCCTGACCATCACCCGGGCCCGCACCGGTCGGTGACGCACGGCCGCGCGGCGACGGCGCGGCATACCACGACGTTTGTGGGCGCCGCCCACTCGCTGGTAGATTTGTTCCTTGCGTGCCCGCATGGTCGTGCGCGCACGACGCACCACCCAGAGCCTCTCAACCACAGGTGCCCCACGCCTGGTCCCGAGCGGCTTCTGCCGCCCTCTAACGGCACACCCGACCAACCCAAGGAAGAACCACCTGTGGCAAACATCAAGTCCCAGCTGAAGCGGATCAAGACGAACCGCGTGGCGACCGAGCGCAACAAGGCCGTCAAGAGCGAGCTCAAGACCTGGATCCGCAAGTTCCAGAAGGCCGCGGAGGCGGGCGACGCCACCGCTGCCAAGGACGCGCTCAAGACAGCGTCGACCAAACTCGACAAGGCCG
>DASUKI010000138.1:0-12425 GCA_036278855.1 Pedococcus sp. | reverse complement strand
CTGGACGCGGGCGGCCAGGTCGCCGAGGCGCACGTGCGGGCCCAGGAGCGGATCACCTCGCTGACCGGGCTCACCACGGCGCCGGCACCCGAAACCCCTGGCACGTATGCCGTTTCGCACCGTGACGGGCGCAGCTGGAGGGTCGTTGTCGTCGCCTCGGAAGCGGCGCCGCTGCGGGAGTCCTGCGGCAAGACGGCGGTCCCGTTGGGGGCCTGGGCGGCACACATTTCGGGCTGAACCGGTACACACCGCGTTGACGGGTCGCCGTTTACCCAATCGTTACCGGCCTGTGCCGAACTTCGCGTTGCGCACCCTGAGCGTAAACGTTTACATGGGGACGGTTCCCCTCAGTGCCGAGGTCCCGCCTCGGCTCGACGCAGAAATGGAGGCGGGCACATGGCCCTCCGAATGCACAGGCGTCGCGCGCTCTCGGTGCTCACCGGTGCGGTGGCGTTGTCCCTCGTCGCTGCCTGCGGCGGTGGCGATGGCGGCAGCGGCAGCAGCAGCTCCGGCGACGACACCCGCGGCCCCATCACCTACGTCCAGGGCAAGGACAACAGTGGCCTGGTCGGGCCGATGGCCGAGAAGTGGAATGCCTCCCACCCCAACGAGAAGGTCACCGTCAAGGAACAGTCCGACCAGGCCGACCAGCAACACGCCGACCTCGTCCAGAACTTCCAGGCCAAGCGCTCGGCCTACGACGTCGTGTCCGTCGACGTCGTGTGGACCGCCGAGTTCGCGGCCAAGGGCTGGCTCGTGCCGCTCAAGGACAAGTACAAGATCGACACCACCGGCTTCCTCAAGCCGACGGTCGACGCTGCGACGTATCGCGACACCCTCTACGCCGCGCCCACGTCCTCCGACGGCGCGATGCTCTACTACCGCACCGACCTGGTGAAGACCCCGCCGAAGACCATCGACGAGATGTGGTCGATGTGTGACATCGCGAAGAAGAACAACATGGACTGCTTCGCCGGCCAGTTCGCCAAGTACGAGGGCCTCACCTGCAACGCCACCGAGTGGATGAACGCCTACGGCGCGCACGTGGTTGACTCGTCCGGCAAGCCGACGGTCGACTCCCCCGAGGCGGCCAAGGGCCTGCAGGAGCTCGCGGACCACTACAAGAACGGCGACATCCCGAAGCAGGCGATCACCTACCAGGAGGAGCAGAGCCGCCAGGCGTTCGAGTCCGGCAAGCTGCTGTTCCTGCGCAACTGGCCGTACGTCTACAACCTGGCCAGCACCGACGCCTCCTCGAAGGTCAAGGGCAAGTTCGCGGTCGCGCCGCTCCCTGGTGTCGACGGCCCGGGCACCTCGACCCTGGGTGGTCACATGGCCGCAATCAGCGCCTTCTCCAAGCACAAGGCCACGGCGCTGGACTTCCTGAAGATGCTCACCAGCGAGGAGCAGCAGAAGACCAACATGGAGAAGGGCTCGCTCGCCCCGGTCCTCGAGTCGATCTACCAGGACCAGGCGCTGGTGAAGAAGTACCCGTACCTGCCGACCCTGCTGACCTCGATCCAGAACGCCGTGTCCCGCCCGGTCACGCCGTTCTACCCTGCGGTCACGACGGCGATCCAGGACAACGCCTTCGCGGCCATCCAGGGTCAGAAGACCCCGGAGCAGGCGGTGAAGGACATGCAGGCGGCCATGCAGGCGGCCAGCGGCGGCTGACCTGACCGACCGCGCAGCATCCCGGTGTGGGGGTGGCCCACCAGGGGTCACCCCCACACCGGTTCTGGGACCACTCCATCCGGCCCACCCTCGAAGGCCGTCACCCAGCAGCTCTCCCCCAAGGAGCAGGCAAATGACCACAGCCGTGCAGGCGCCACCCACGAAGAACCAGGGGAAGGCGCCGAAGAGCCTCAACGCCGGGCAGGGCAGGCGGGGCCTGCTCCTCGTCGCTCCGACACTGGTGTTCCTGACCGTCATCATCATCTACCCGGTGATCCAGGCGATCATCGACTCGTTCAAGAAGGACCAGGGGCTGGACCCGCAGACCGGGTCCTTCGTGCAGGGCGGAGCCGCAGGGGTGTCCAACTACACCCACTGGCTGCTCCAGAAGTGCGGCGAGGTGGACTGCCCGCCCGGCACCTTGGGCTCGCAGTTCTACGACGCGCTGTGGGTGACGCTGTTCTTCACCGTGGTCAGCGTGGTCGTCGAGATCGTCCTCGGCATGTGGTTCGCGACGATCATGAACCGCGACTTCAAGGGCCGAGGACTGGTCCGCGCGGCCATCCTCATCCCTTGGGCGATCCCCACCGCGGTCACCGCCAAGCTGTGGTTCTTCATCTTCGCCTTCGACGGGATAGCCAACAAACTCATCGGGCTGGTCGGTATCGACCCCAAGCTGTGGACGAGCGACCCCTGGGCGGCGAAGTTCGCCATCGTCATCGCCGACGTCTGGAAGACCACGCCGTTCATGGCGCTCCTGATCCTCGCCGGACTCCAGCTGATCCCGGGCGACGTCTACGAGGCCGCGCAGATCGACGGCGCCACCAAGTGGCAGACCTTCACCAAGATCACCCTGCCACTGGTCAAGACGCCGCTCATGGTCGCCGTTCTGTTCCGCACCCTCGATGTGCTGCGCATCTACGACCTGCCCGCGATCCTCACCAACGGCGGCGGCGGCACGACCTCGCTGTCGATGCTGGTCATCAAGCAGATCGGAGCCGGCTTCCACAGCGCCTCGGCGCTGTCGACCATCGTCTTCCTGCTCATCGCGATCGTGGCGTTCCTGTTCATCAAGTTCGGCGGCGCGGACGTCATCCAGCGTCCGCCACAACGGGCCACGCCCCAGGGCAAGGACAAGGACACGGACAAGGACACGGGCTCTGCCACGGGCAACCCGGTCGCAGCCAACGCCACCACCCCGGGAGCCTGAGATGACCGCCACCACCACGACCCCGAGCGAGACGCGTGGCACCGACCAGGCGTTGGAGTACCACCAGAAGAGCCAGCGCGGAGCCAGGATCCGGATGTACATCGGGCTGGCGGTGCTGGTGATCTGGGGCCTCGCGCCGTTCTACTGGATGGTCGTCACCGCCTTCCGCGACGTGGGCTTCACGTTCGACACCACTCCTTGGCCGACCCACGTGACCCTGGAGAACTTCCAGACGGCGTTCTCGACGAACCGCGGCAACCACTTCGGGGCTGCACTGGTCCACTCGGTCATCATCGGCGTCGTCACCACCGCGGTGGCGATGCTGGTGGGCGTCTTCGCGTCCTACGCGCTGGCCAGGTTGCAGTTCCCCGGCAAGTACGTCGTGCTCGGCATCATCCTCGGTGCCTCGATGTTCCCCGGAGTCGCGTTGGTGACGCCGTTGTTCCAGCTGTTCTCCAACATCGGCTGGATGGACGGCGCGAACTACCAGGCGCTGATCATCCCGAACATCTCCTTCGCACTGCCCTTGACGATCTATACATTGACGGCGTTCCTCGCCGAGATGCCTTGGGACCTGGAGGAGTCGGCCCGCATCGACGGCTGCACCCAGGGGCAGGCGTTCCGCAAGATCATGCTGCCGCTGGCCGCACCCGGCCTCTTCACGACGGCGATCCTGGCCTTCATCTCCAGCTGGAACGAGTACCTGCTGGCCCAGCAGTTCTCGACCAAGCAGACCCAGACGGTCACCGTCGCGATCGCCCAGTTCACCGGCGCCCAGCCGCACCAGGAGCCGTACACCGCGGTCATGGCGGCGGGGACCATCGTCACCGTGCCGCTCATCATCATGGTGCTCATCTTCCAGCGGGCCATCGTGTCCGGTCTGACGGCGGGAGGGGTGAAGGGCTAGCCTCCGGCAGCCCGGTCGGCATGGGAGTGTTCAACCCCGGCAGCGGCACCGGGGGCGTACGGGCCCGCGCCCAGCGTCTCGACGTCCTGCTCGGCATCCTCGCCTTCTTCACCGCCATGGCGGCGATCCAGACGGTCGTCCTCGAGCTGCGCGGAGACTCAGCCCTCGGGTCCGCTCTGGTGCTGTTTGTGCTGGTGGTCGGCACCTGGCTGACGTGGCGGGCGCGACGCAACACCGGCGTCTAGGCCTGCGCCGGGACGAGAGGACGAAGGGTGGGCCGTGAGCACGATCAGCGACGTGGCGAAGGCCGCTGGAGTGTCGGTGGCCACCGTCTCGCGTGCCCTGCGCGGCTTGGACCGGGTCAGCCCGCACACCCGTGAGCGGGTGCTGCGGGCTGCCGAGGACCTGCAGTACGTCGCCTCCCCGGCCGCCACGAGCCTGGTGTCCGGCCGAACCCGCGGTGTCGCCGTCATCGCCCCGTACTTCAACCGGTGGTTCTTCGCCACCGTGGTCAGTGGCATCGAGAAGGCGCTGCGCGAGCACGGCCACCACGTGCTCCTCTGCGACCTCGAGGGCCACACCTTCGACACCCGCCTGCCCATCACCCAGAGCATGCTGTGGAAGCGGGTGGACGGCGCCATCATCCTCAATGTGCCGGTCCGGCCCGCCGAACGGGCCCTGCTCGACCGGCTCGGCCTGCCGGTCGTCACGGTCGGCAACCGGCAGCCCGGCTGGCCGTCGGTGCGCATCGACGACGGGGAGGCCATGGCGCTGGCAACGCGGCACGTCATCGCGCTGGGACACCGCGAGATCGCCTACGCCGGAGCCGTCCCGTCCTCGATCACGCACCTCCAGACGCCCTTCGACCGGCGCGAGGCCTTCGTGCGAGTGCTCGGGGACCACGGGCTCAGCTGCCCCCGCGACTGGTGGGTGGAGTGCGACTGGACCGCCCATGGGGCGGCCGAACACGCCGAGCTGCTGTTCGCCGGCGACCAGGTGCCCACCTGTGTCGTCGCGGCCTCCGACGAGATCGCCTTCGGGGTGCTTGCCGCCGCCCGCCGCCACGGCCTCGGCGTGCCCGGCGACCTGTCGGTCATCGGCATCGACGACCACGTGCACGCCGAGGTGTTCGACCTCACCACCGTCCGCCAGGACGTCGTCGTCCAGGGGCGCACCGCCGGCACCCTGATGCTCGACGCACTTCGCGGTCGCAGCCCCGACGACGACCGGGTGCTCGGCGTCGAGCTGGTCACGCGGGGCTCCACCGCTCCCCCGGCGACCGGCACACGGACGCGGCCCACGCGGCATACCCCTGTCCCTGCCGGCGCACCCGGTTAGTCACCTCCGCGGCGGCGTCGCCCCCGCTCCCCTATGCGTCGATGCGCTCGCGCTCGAGCTTGTCGGCCGACTCGACGATGAAGTCCTTGCGTGGCGCGACGTCGTTGCCCATGAGCAGCTCGAAGACCCGCTCGGCCACCTCGGCGTCGCGCAGGGTCACCCGGCGCAGTGTGCGATGGCGCGGGTCCATGGTCGTCTCGGCCAGCTGGTCGGCGTCCATCTCGCCCAAGCCCTTGTAACGCTGCAGGGGCTGCTTGATGTTCTTGCCGCGCTTGCCGAGCGATGCGACGGTCTTGCGCATCTCGTTCTCGGAGTAGGTGTAGATGAGCTCGTTCTTCTTCGAGCCCGGGTTGACGACCTCGATCCGGTGCAGCGGGGGGACCGCGGCGTAGACCCGCCCGGCCTCGACGAGCGGGCGCATGTAGCGGAAGAACAGGGTGAGCAGCAGCGTGCGGATGTGGGCGCCGTCGACGTCGGCGTCGGTCATGATGACGACCTTGCCGTAGCGAGCCGAGTCGAGGTCGAAGGAGCGACCCGAGCCCGCCCCGATGACCTGGATGATCGCGGCGCACTCGGCGTTCTTGAGCATGTCCGAGACGGACGCCTTCTGGACGTTGAGGATCTTGCCGCGGATCGGCAGCAGCGCCTGGTAGTCGCTCGACCTGGCCAGCTTCGCGGTCCCGAGCGCGCTGTCGCCCTCGACGATGAACAGCTCGGAGCGCTCGACGTCCGTGGACCGGCAGTCGGCGAGCTTCGCCGGCAGGCTGGAGGTCTCGAGGGCGTTCTTGCGGCGCTGGGTCTCCTTGTGCAGTCGCGCGCTGATGCGCGACTTCATCTCTGCGACGACCTTCTCGAGCAGCAGCGCGGACTGTGCCTTCTCACCCCGTCTGGGGTTGGTGATCCGGCTGGTGAGCTCGGTCTCGACGACCTTCGCGACGATGGCGCGGACCGCCGAGGTGCCGAGCACCTCCTTGGTCTGGCCCTCGAACTGCGGCTCGGCGAGACGCACCGTGACCACCGCGGTCAGGCCCGCGAGCACGTCGTCCTTCTCCGGCTTGTCGTTGCCCACCTTGAGCCGGCGGCTGTTCACCTCGAGCTGCTTGCGGAACACCTTGAGCAGGGCCTGCTCGAACCCGGCCATGTGGGTGCCGCCCTTGGGCGTGGCGATGATGTTGACGAACGAGCTGACCGAGCTGTCGTAGCCGGTCCCCCAACGCACCGCGATGTCGACGCCGCACTCGCGCTCGACCTCGGTCGGCGTCATGTGGCCCTTGGCGTCGAGGACCGGCACCGTCTCGGTGAAGGTGCCACTCCCCTGCAGCCGCCACACGTCCGTGACGGCGGCATCCGGCGCGAGGAACTCCGCAAACTCGCTGATCCCGCCGTCGTGGACGAAGGTCTGCTCGTGCGCCGCCTCCGCGCCAGGGGTGCCGGGGACCCGGCGCTCGTCGCGCACCACCAGGGTCAGGCCCGGCACGAGGAACGAGGTCTGCCGTGCCCGCCCGATCAGCTGGTCGTAGTCGAACCCGGCGTCCTTGAGGAAGATCTGCGGGTCGGCCCAGTAGCGGATCCGCGTGCCGGTCACGCCGCGCTTCGCCTTGGCCACCACGGCCAGCTCACTGCTGCGCTCGTAGGGGGTGAACTCGTGCTCGGGGCTCTTGTCCGCGGTCGCGACGTCGGGGAAGTAGCCGGGCTCCCCGCGGCGGAAGCTCATGGCGTAGGTCTTGCCGGCCCGGTCGACCTCGACGTCGAGGCGGGCCGAGAGGGCGTTGACGACGGAGGCGCCGACGCCGTGCAGGCCACCGGACGCGGTGTAGGAGCCGCCACCGAACTTGCCACCCGCGTGCAGCTTGGTGAACACCACCTCGACGCCGGTGAGGCCGGTGCGCGGCTCGATGTCCACCGGGATGCCGCGCCCGTTGTCACGGACCTCGACCGAGCCGTCGCGGTGCAGCACCACGTCGATCCGGTCGCACACGCCCGCGAGCGCCTCGTCGACCGCGTTGTCGATGATCTCCCACAGGCAGTGCATGAGCCCGCGGCCGTCGGTCGAGCCGATGTACATGCCGGGGCGCTTGCGTACCGCCTCCAGGCCCTCGAGGACCTGCAGGTGGTGGGCGCTGTAGTCCGACCCGGACTTGGTGGTGGCGGCCTTCTTGGCGGTGGTGGCGGTGGCCAACGTGCAGAACTCTCCTGGACTCGTGCGAGGCCCCGGTCCCCGGGGCCTCACCACGCTATCCCGGCGCACCGACGCACCCGCGCAGCCACGCGGCATACGGCAGGTGGAGTAGTCATCGCGCCAAGCGGGCCAGTTCTCCCCCTCCACCGCACGCCCGATCCACGAGTCACCTCTTGCGACATGACCGGCCCCACAATGTGGGCCAATGCACGGCGGGAAGATCGGGGCATGCTTGACTGTTTCCACAGACGTCCACCGGGCACAGCGTCCAGGGACGACGAATAGAGGAAGGCAGACGTGACCACTGCACTGGCACCCACTCTGAGCGCGGCCGACCGCTGCGACCGCTGCGGCGCCCAGGCCTATGTACGTGCGCGCCTTCACACCGGCGGCGAGCTGCTCTTCTGCGCCCACCACGGGCGCGAGCACCTCCCCAGGCTGCGGGAGCACGCGGACATCCAGGACGAGAGCGACCGGCTCCACGAGACCCCGGCCATCGCGCCGCTCGAGGAGCGCTAGGCGGACCGGGCCACCTGAGTCCCGCCACCGTGGCGACCGACATCTGGGTCCCCGCCATCCTGATCCTGGTCGGGATGGTGGGGATCGTCATTCCCGTCCTGCCGGGACTGCTGCTGGTCCTGGCGGCCGTCCTCATCTGGGCCCTCGACCTCGGCACGCCGCTGGCGTGGTGGGTGTTCGGGGTGGCCGCGGCGCTGTGGGTGGCCGGGGTGGCGCTGCAGTATGCCGTGCCGGGTCGCCGCCTGCGCGCGGCCGGGGTCGGCACCTCCACGCTGGTGCTGGCCGTGCTGCTGGGGATCGTCGGCTTCTTCGTGGTCCCGGTGGTCGGTGGACCCCTCGGGTTCGTCCTCGGGATCTACCTCGTGGAGTACACCCGGTCGCGGGACCGCACGACCGCCTGGCGCTCCACCAAGGGTGCCCTGAAGGCGGTGTTCACGTCGATGGGGATCGAGCTGCTCGCCGCGCTGGCCATAGCGACGACCTGGGTCGTCGGGGTGCTGCTCAGCCGCTAGTAGGTGTCGCGGCGGCGGTCCCAGCGCTCCTCGAGCCGGTGCATGAACGACCCGCCGGCCTTCGGCTTGGCCTGGGGTGCCGGACGACGCACGGTGCCATCGGGCTGGACGGTGCCGAGGTTGCCCTTACGGCGGGGCGGGGTGAGCGCGAAGGCGACCGCGGCCACCATGATCGCGAAGCCTGCGGCGCCGAGCCACATGGTCGTGTTGACGCCCACCAGCACCAGTGCGAGGCCCACCACGACCCCGACGCCACCGATCACGAGCCGTCGTCGAGCCGCTGCTCGCGCACCCGCGCCCTGCATCTGGGAGGCGAACTTCGGGTCCTCGGCGTACAGCGCCTGCTCCATCTGCTCGAGCAGCTGCTGTTCGTGCTCTGACAGCGGCACGGTCTCCTCCTGAGGGGCATGACGGGCATCCACCTGTACCAACGTCGTGGGCCACCGATTCGTTGCCTGAAGGTGGCAGGCAGTCCGTGCCGGTGAGCCGTGCTGCGCTGGCTTCTTCAGGATATGTCGCCGCGCCGCGATGAGCCACCTGTTCGCGTGGTCCGGTCGGCCGTCTGGTCCGGGATGAGGCTGGCCGGACGGACACTGCCGGCCCCGAACCGAGCGCTCGCCCGGTCCACGGCCCGGTCGGCCTCGCGCCAGCCGTGGTCCGGCTCGTCGAGCAGGCCCTGGATGGGTGCCCCCTGCGCGTCGACGAGGCCCTCCATGCGCACGCCGACCAGCCGGATCCGGGCGCGCACGAGCCCGAGCGCGTCGAACAGCCCCTTGGCGGTGTCGTAGATGTCGCGGCTGACGTCGGTGGGGTCGCGCAGCGTGCGGCTGCGGGTGATCGTGGTGAAGTCCGAGAACCGGACCTTGATGGTGACGGTGCGTCCGAGCATCCCCGCGGAACGCACCCGCGCGGCGGTGCGGTCGCTGAGCTTGAGCAGCTCGCGGTGGATGCGCGCCGGGTCGTCGACGTCGAACTCGAAGGTCTCGTCCGAGCCGATCGACTTCTCGCGCCGCACCGGCTCCACGTGACGAGGGTCACGCCCCCACGCCAGGTCGTGCAGGTGCGGGCCGGCGGTCTCGCCGAGGGCGCGCTTCAGCGTGGCGAGTGGAGTGTGGGCGATGTCGGCAACGGTGTGCAGCCCGAGCCGCACGAGCGCCTCCTCGGTCTTGTCCCCCACACCCCACAACGCGCCGACGGGCAGCTGCTGCACGAATGCCACCACCTCCTCGCGTGGCACGACGACCATGCCGTCGGGCTTGGCGAGGCCGGAGGCGAGCTTGGCGACGAACTTGGTGGGCGCGACACCGACCGAGCAGGTGATGCCCTGCTCGTCGTGGATGGTGTCGCGGATGAGCTGGCCGATCACGGCCGGACTGCCGAGGCGGCGCACCGTGCCGGAGACGTCGAGGAACGCCTCGTCGAGCGACAGCGGCTCGACCACCGGGGTGATGGTGTCGAAGGTGGCCATCACGGCTGCGGAGATCTGGGAGTAGAGGCGGTGGTCGGGCGCGACGACGGTGGCGTGCGGGCACAGCCGCCGGGCCCGGGCCATCGGCATGGCCGAGGCGACCCCGAATCGGCGCGCCTCGTAGGTCGCGGACAGCACCACCCCACGGTTGCCGCCGCCGATGATGACGGGGGTGCCGACGAGCTCGGGTCTGCTCAGCAGCGAGGCGGAGGCGTAGAAGGCATCCATGTCGACGTGCAGGACGGTGCACCCGGTGTCGTCGGGTGGTCGGTCCGCAGTGCGCTGCGGGAGGGCGAACTGGCGCCGGCTCACTGTGGCCTCAGCGTCGGGCGAGGACGTGCACGGCGGCGCCCAACTGCCCGAGTCCGCCGGGGTGCCGGCTCGCCGCCTCCTCGAGGTCGAGCAGTGCGGCCCGGTCGCCCTCGGAGTCGATCAGGGCGCTGGGCACGAGGTCGCTGAAGACCCGGATCCCGTGGACGTCGACGACGGTGAGCCCGGCCGCCTCGACCAGCGACCGCAGTGCGGTCGCGTCGAACCGACGGGGCAGGGGGTCGGCCGCGCCCCAACGGCCGTCCGGGCTCACCAGGGCCTGGTGGGCCGCGGCGAACTGCCCTGCCAGCGCGCGGGCGAGCACCACCGCGAGCCGCTGGGCGGTGACCAGGCTCAGGTGCCCTCCGGGCGCGAGGACCGCGGCCAGGGCGGACAGGGTCGCCTTCGGGTCGTCGACGACCTCGAGGGTGCCGTGGCAGCAGACGAGGTCGCGCGCCTGGTCGCCGACGAGGTCGACGAGGTTGTCGGCGTCACCCTGGACGGCGGTGACCCGGTCGGCCACGCCGCGCTCGGCGCTGCGCCGCGACAGGGAGGCGAGCGCGTCGGGGCTGGGGTCGACGACGGTCACCTCGTGGCCCAGCTCGGCGAGGGGGACGGCGAGGCCGCCGGTGCCGCCGCCGAGGTCGAGGACGTGCAGCGGCCGGCCCAGGTCGGCCTGCTCGCCGTCGACGAGAGCGCGCACGGCGGCCCAGACGGCGGAGGTGCGCAAGCCGGTCTCGACGCCACCGCGCCGGGTCCGCCACTGCTTCTCGCCCAACCGGTCACCTCCTGGTCCGGCTCGTCGGTCGGTCGGTGCCAACCCTAGCCGGGGGTACTGCCAGTGCCCCGGCGCGCCACGGTCACTCGGGCGAGCAGGCCGAGCACCCCGACCAGCAGGGCAACCAGCGCCACCCGCCACGGGGCGAAGCCGGGTGCCAGGGTGTCGCCGAAGATCCGCAGCACGTCCCCGGCCAGGGCTCGGATCTCGGCTGCGTCGGTGGCCACGCCACGGACGCCTTCGAGGAAGTAGCGCACGGCGGTGAACGCCGACTGGGTGAGCCAGAGGAGTCCCAGCCCCACCAGCCAGAGGAGGGCGACACCGACGGCGCGACCGATCGGCACCGGGAGGGGACCCAGCGCCAGGCAGACGCCGAGGAGGACGCCGGTGAGCACCCAGAGCACGGTGGGCAGCGTCTCGTGGGGGGTCGGCGTCGAGGGGTCTGCGGTGGCGAAGGTGACCAGGAGTCCCACCCAGTTGGCGGCGACGACCGCGAGCGGTGCGCCGGCGACGATGCGCACGGCGGGCCCACCGAGGCTCACGAGGAGGCCGAGCACCAGCCCGGTCACGGCGCCGGCGACGGTGAGCAGGACCAGCGCGGTCTCTGGCGACGTCGCGGTGGTGCCGGTCCCGCCGAGGTCGGGGTGGAGCGACAGCGTCTGCCCGACGGAGACGACGACCGCGGTTGCGGCGCCCAGGACGGCCAGGGCCAGGGCGGCCATTCGTCGCCCGCGTCGCGGGTGCACCCAGCAGGCGGCGACGCCGGCGAGGCCACCGGCGAACAGGGCGATGGACAGCAGGAGGGTGAGCCGGTCGTGGTGGAACGGCAGGAGCGCCTCGCGCATGTCGTTGCGCGGGTTCCACGGGGTGCCGAAGGTGCCCACGGTGCGGCGCGCGACGAACCACGGGAGGAGGCCGACGAACCACCCGACCAGCGCGAGTGGCCAAACTGGCCAGCTGCGCGAGCGCTGGCCGGTCGAGCGGCTGGAGCCGCCGTCGCGGGTGGTCGCGGCCGGCTCGGTGTCCGGCGGGGCCGCTGGCATCGGGGTCCTCTCGTCGCTCCGGCGGCGGTCGCCGGGACCTGGCCGAGGGTAGTCGAGCCGGCCACGTGCTCAGTGGCACGGCCCGGTGACACGGGCGCGGTGGCACGGGCGCGGTGGCACGGGCGCGGTGGCACGGGCGCGGTGGCACGGGCTCAGTGGCCCGAGCTGCCGGGGCTGGCGTGCCAGAGCTTGCGCGGCGGGTCGAGCCGGCCTGCGCCGGGACCTCCCGGGACCACGGTCCCCCGGCCCAGCTGGTGCGCCGCTCGCACGTCCTCCCCGGGTGGCCGCGTGTCGGCGTAGGGGGACTGCTTGAACCCCGAGGCGTGCACCAGCACCCGTCGGCCCTTCGCGAGCTCACCGCTGTGCACCGCCTCCGCCGCGACCGCCTGCTCGGTGGCGGCGCGCTCGGCAGCCTCCATCGCGGCGTGGACGGCGTCGACCCCGCCTGCCTGCCACGCCTCCCACAACGGCGTGAGCTCCCACGCGCC
>DASUKI010000137.1:0-3805 GCA_036278855.1 Pedococcus sp. | reverse complement strand
CGCCTCCAGGCCCCAGCGCCCCTCGACGAGGACCATCCGGCCGCCCGGGCGCAGCAGCGCCACCCAGCGCCGCAGCGCCTCGGTCGGGTTCGGCAGGGTCCACAGGATGTGCCGGGCGAGGACCACGTCGAACGTTCCGGGTTGGAGAGGTGGGTTGCTCGCGTCACCCTGGTGGATCTCCACGGCCGCCCCGAACGGCGCGGCCTTGGCCTTGGCGCGCTGGACCATCTCGCCGGACAGGTCGATCCCACTGACCTGGTGCCCGAGCTCCGCCGCGAGCACCGACATGGTCCCGGTGCCGCAGGCGAGGTCGGCGACGCGGGCAGGGGTGGTGGGAAGCCAGGTACGCAGCAGGTCCTTCCAGGCCCCGCGGGTGTCGGAGTCGAGCAGACCGTGGTCCGGGGAGGTGTCGTACTCCGAGGCCTGGTCGTCCCAGTACCTGCGGATCTGGTCGGTGTCCACGAGGGTCCCTTTCCTGCCGGCTTGCTACGGTCCGTCGTCCATCCCACCACGTCGCGGCCCGCTGCTCCTAGGCTGGGCCGATGACGGATCACATCGAGCTGTCGGGCACCGGCTCGGCCTCGGCGGTCCCGGACGTCGTGCGCATCCACGCCGGGGTCCGGTGCGAGGGCGACACCGTATCCGCGGCGCTCGCCGATGCCGGCGAGCGGGCGGGCGCCATCGCCCAGGCAGCCCGTGACCACGGCGTCGAGGACCGCGACCTGCGCACCACGGGCACCGGCGTCCACCCGCGCCAGGACCGTGACGGGACCCGGGTGGTGGGCTACACGGCATACCACTCGCTCGTGGTCACGGCCCGGGAGACGAGCCGCGTCAACAGCCTCGTGGACGCCTTCGCCGGCGCGGCCGGCGACGCCCTCACGATCGACCACATCGGGCTGGACATCGGCGAGCCCGAGCCGGTGCTCGCCCGGGCGCGCGAGGCCGCCTTCGCGGACGCCCGGGGCAAGGCGGAGCAGTATGCCGCGTTGGCCGGCCGGCACCTCGGGAAGGTCCAGCGGCTGCGCGACGTTGTGCCTGGCGGACCCCAGCCGCGCTACGAGCTGATGGCGGCCTCCAAGGCAGCCGGCCTGGAGCTGGGCGAGAACACGGTGACCGCGACCGTCGCGGTCCGATGGGAGTGGAGCTAGATGGCGAGCACGACGCTCACAGCACAGAACTTCGAGAAGACGATCCTCGAGGGCGGCACCGTCCTCGTGGACTTCTGGGCCGAGTGGTGTGGACCGTGCAAGCGGTTCGCGCCGGTGTTCGAGGAGGCGTCGCAGCAGCACTCCGACATCGTCTTCGGCAAGGTCGACACCGAGGCCGAGCAGGCCCTGGCGGCGGCTGCGAACATCACCTCGATCCCCACCCTGATGGCCTTCCGTGACGGCATCCTGGTCTTCGCGCAGCCGGGCGCCCTGCCCGCACAGGGACTCGAGCAGGTCATCGAGGGAGTCAAGGGCCTCGACATGGATGCGGTTCGCGCCGACATCGAGTCGCAGAAGCAGCAGTCGGGCGGCGACGCGGCCACCGCCTGACGGGACCCTCGACGCCGAGGTTGTCCGAGCGGCCGCCCCCGTGGGGCGGCCGGTCCCTCGTTCGGGGCCACCGCCCTCGTGGAGTAGGTTTTCCACAAGCGTTTGTTGGACAAACAGCCAGTGCCGGGTGGTGAGGAGTGGGGATGGGCGAGGCCGGGCAGGCGCTCCTGCTGAGCGTGTTCACCGTGTCCGCGAGCATCTGGGTGGGGGGCTACGTCGCCATCGGGGTGGTGGCCCGCAGCGCCGGCGCCACCCTCGACGGGCCGGCGCGGGTGGCGTTCTTTCGCAGCCTGGGTCGTTCCTACCTCCGGGTCGGCACTCCGGCCCTCCTGGTCGCACTCGGCACCGGGGCCGCGCTCCTGCGGGGACGCCGGTGGGACGCGCTGCTCGCCGCCACCGTCGCGGTGGTGGCGCTGCTGCTCATCGGCCTCGCCGTGGCCGTTGCCCAGGCCCGGGCGATGACGCGCCTGCGCAGCCGAGCGGTCCGGGAGCCGGGTGACGAGCAGCTGGCCGCCCGGGTGCGCAGCGGCGGTCGCCGCGCCACCGCGCTGCGGGCCGCGCTCGGGCTGCTCACCCTCGCCGCTGTGGTGCTGGGTTCGTTCCTCGCCAGTCCGGGCTCCGGCTGAAGGCGCCCGACGACGAGCCGGGCAGCCGTCTCAGGCGCCGACCGGGACGAGGTGGGCCAGGCAGAGGTCGGGTTGGACGAACGGGTCCAGGCGGTCGACCGTCACGTCGGCCTGCCACCCCTCCAGGGCTCCCTGCATGATGCCCAGGTGCACGGGGCAGACGACCGCCGGCCGGTCCGTCGCAAGCTCGAGGAACGGACAGCTCCGCAGCCCCATCCACGGGGTTCCCGTCTCCCTGCCCCGCGGCGGGGAGACCTCCGGGTCGAACCCCAGCTCCGCCATCAGTTGCACGAGCCGGTCGGGCGGGGTGCTTCGCTCGTCGTCCGGGCCGTCGGATCGTGCCCGCGCACGCCCCCACTCACGACCCGCCCGCGCGGCCTCGGCGGCGGGCTCGGGATGGGCGGACAGGGCCTCGACCAGCACCTGGGCGAGCAACCTGAAGTGCCGCGGTCCCGCTGGGTCCATGGCCCGCACCGCTCGGTAGAGCTGCGGCGGCCGCCCGCCCGAGGGCGTGCTTGCGCGGACCCGCTCGACGCGGCCGCCGTGCACGAGCTTGGCGAGGTGGAACCGGATGGTGTTGGGGTGCACGCCCAACCGGTCAGCCAGCTCCGCGATGCCGACCGGGCCCCCAGCGAGCCTGAGCTCGCGCAGGACCAGCTCACGTCGGTCCGGGTGCCCGGCCGAGGCGCCGGTACCACCAGCACGGCCCCGTCTGCCGGCCGGAGCCCCCGGGCCCGGCATCACGAAGCGGACTTCGTCGCGGCATCGCCCTGGGGTGGCAGTCCTGCGACGAGTGGCGTGTCGACACCGAGGGCCCCGAGCTTGGCCGCACCGCCTGGGGAGCCGAGCGGCTGCTCACGTCCCCCCAGGGTCTCGGTGAAGAACTCCTCGTTGTCCCGCAGGTAGGGGACGAGGGTGTCCGGGAGGTCGTCCTCGTAGTAGATCGCCTCGACCGGGCACACCGGTTCGCAGGCGCCACAGTCGACGCACTCGTCGGGATGGATGTAGAGGGTCCGCGCGCCTTCGTAGATGCAGTCGACGGGGCACTCGTCGACGCACGCCCGGTCCATCACGTCGACACACGGCTGTCCGATGACGTAGGTCATGCCTGAGACTTTACACAATGCCCAATTGGATTAAGTGGTTCGGGCCCCGCGGCATACCGCAGCAAGGACCACGGCGGCCCGGTCACACTGACCGGGCCGCCCGCACAACTCTGGCGTGGTGTGAGCACGGTGGTGGAGGTGGCGGGAATTGAACCCGCGTCCACTGACGGCAACCCAGGACTTCTCCGGGTGCAGTGCGCTGCGGAGTTTCTCGGCCCCAGGGCTCGCGCGCACACGTTCCCTGACAGGCCCAGTCGGATTGGAGTCCCGCGGCACCCCCCGACAAGGGCGACGCGGCAAGTTCCCTAGCTGACGCCAGGCTCTGAGACGGGAACTAGCTCAGGCTGACGGACTTCGAGGCTCGCTCAGGCGGCGAGGGCGAAGTCGGTGCGCTTGGAGTTGGCACCTGTTGTTTTGCAAGGAGCGTTGACGAGATGACCTTGCATCCTCGACCCGCTTCTCCTGGAGAACCGACCAATGTCGAAACCGATCACCCCCATGGGGTGCTCACACACACGCTGTTCAGTTGTGG
>DASUKI010000136.1:0-2596 GCA_036278855.1 Pedococcus sp. | reverse complement strand
CCCCAACGGGATTCGAACCCGTGCTACCGCCGTGAAAGGGCGGGGTCCTAGGCCGCTAGACGATGGGGACCGGTGCTCGACCGACCCTCGCCGCCAGCGAGCAGGCGCTCGGATCCGTCGAGGACTCGCAAAGCATAGGGGGTGCCCCGCCCTACCTCCAAAACGAGGCGGTGTGCCGCGTCCTCGCCTCCCGCGTTTGCTTGCGTCCGCGCGTTTGCCCCGCTCGTGGGCAACGCCGCAGACGCAAGCAGTCCGGGGTCAGACGGACGTCCAGTCCAGCAGGCGGTCCACCGGCCAGGTCGTGACGATGCGATCCTGCGGCACGCCCAGGCGCTCGGCCCGCTCGCACCCGTACGCCTTCATCTCCAGCTGCCCCGGCGCGTGCGCGTCGGAGTCGATCGCGAACAGGCAGCCGATCTCCAGCGCGAGGAGGATCAGCTCGTCCGGCGGGTCGCAGCGCTCCGGTCGGCTGTTGATCTCGACCGCGGTCTGGTGCTCCGCACAGGCCTCGAACACCGCCCGCGCGTCGAACTCCGACTGCGGCCGCTTCCCGCGCGACCCGGTGACCAGCCTCCCAGTGCAGTGGCCGAGCACGTTCACCCGCGGGTTGGACACCGCGGCGACCATCCGCCTGGTCATCGGCGCGGCGTTCATGCGCAGCTTGGAGTGCACCGACGCGGTCACCACGTCCAGTCGCCCCAGCATGGACTCGGTCTGGTCCAGCGACCCGTCGTCGAGGATGTCGACCTCGATGCCCTTGAGCAGCCGAAACCCGTCGCCCAGCGAGGCGTTCACCGCGTCGACGATCTTCAGCTGCTTGGTGAGCCGCTCGACCGAGAGCCCGTTGGCGACGCGCAGCTGCGGCGAGTGGTCGGTCAGCGCGAGCCACTCGTGCCCCAGCTCGACAGCAGTCAGCACCATCTCCTCGATCGGGCTGCCCCCGTCGGACCAGCTCGAGTGCGAGTGGCAGTCGCCCTTGATGCGGGCGAACAGCTCCTCGCCGTCGGTCACCAGCGGGGCTGTCCTGTCCTGCAACGACTTCAGGTATGCCGGTAGCTCCCCGTCCAGTGCTTCGCCCACCACCGCGGCGGTGGACTTCCCGATCCCGGGCAGCTTCTGGAGCGTGCCCGTGGCGTGGTGGCCGCGCAGTTCTTCGTCCGGCGTCTCCCGGACGGTCACCACCGCCCGGCGGAATGCCTCCACCCGGTAGGACCCGGCGCGCTCACGCTCCAGCAGGAAGGCGATGCGCCGTAGCGCCTCGTCTGGCTCGACGGGCGCGGTGAGGGCGGCGACGGAGGCGACCACGCGGCATACCTCCGCTGGTCACCAGGAGGTGTGCAGCGGGCGGCCCTCGGCGAAGCCGGCCTGGCTCTGCAGGCCGACCACAGCACGTTCGGCGAACTCCTCGACGGTGCGCGCACCGGCGTAGGTGAACGAGGACCGGATACCGGCGACGATCTGGTCGATCACGTCCTCGACGCTGGGGCGCTCGGGATCCACGAACATCCGGGCGCTGGAGATGCCCTCCTCGAACAACGCCTTGCGGGCCCGCTCGTAGGGGCTGTCGGTGGCAGTGCGGTTGCGCACGGCACGGCTCGACGCCATGCCGAACGACTCCTTGTAGCGCCGTCCGCGCTCGTCGGTGAACAGGTCGCCCGGCGACTCGAGGGTGCCCGCGAACCACGAGCCGACCATGACGTTCGAGGCCCCCGCCGCAAGGGCGAGGGCGACGTCACGGGGGTGGCGGACGCCGCCATCGGCCCAGACGTGCTTGCCGTGCCGCTTCGCCTCGGTGGCGCACTCGAGGACGGCGGAGAACTGGGGGCGGCCCACGGCGGTCATCATCCGGGTGGTGCACATGGCGCCCGGGCCGACCCCGACCTTGACGATGTCGGCGCCGGCCTCGATGAGGTCGCGGGTGCCGGCCGCGGAGACGACGTTGCCAGCAGCAACGGGCACGCCCGGATCGAGCGCGCGCACGGCCCGCAGGGCGTCGAGCATCTTCTCCTGGTGGCCGTGCGCGGTGTCCATGACCAGCACGTCGACGCCGGCGTCGAGCAGCGCGCTCGCCTTGCCGGTGACGTCGCCGTTGATGCCGACGGCGGCGGCGACCCTCAGCCGGCCCTGCGCGTCGGCGTTGGGCGTGTACAGCCGGGCGCGCAGCGCACCGGGACGGGTCAGGATGCCGACGAGGTTGCCCGCGGCGTCCACCACCGGCGCGGCGGGGTGGTGCGCCGTCGCGAGTGCGTCGAACGCGGCCTCGGGGTCGCTGCCCTCGGGGATGAGCAGCGGGTCCGCGGTCATCACCATGTGGACCTGGGTGAACCGGTCGACACCGGTCAGGTCGGCCTCGGTGACGATGCCGACCGGTCGCTTCCCTGACTCGTCGACGACGATCGCCGCACCGTGGGCGCGCTTGGGCAGCAGCCCGAGAGCCGCCCCCGCGGTCTCGGTCGCAGCCAGGGTGATCGGGGTGTCGTGGACCAGGTGGCGGGTCTTGAGCCAGGCGGTCACCTCGGAGACGACGTCGACCGGGATGTCCTGCGGGATCACGGCGATCCCGCCGCGGCGGGCCACCGTCTCGGCCATCCGGCGA
>DASUKI010000135.1:0-2071 GCA_036278855.1 Pedococcus sp. | reverse complement strand
AACCTGCAGTGGGACGTCGTCGGCGCGGTCGGGCACGACGTCGTGCTGGCGGCGCAGCAGCACCGCCCAGCGGCCCCTGCGGCCACCGCTCTGGCCGGCCACGTCGGTGCCGCTGACCTCGGTGCCCGGGTCACGCACCGCGTGGGTGGCGGCCACGGCCACCGGGCCGACCCCCTCGCCGCGGCGTGTGTCCAGGGGACGCTCCTCGGCGGAGCCGCGCGTCCAGACGCCCAACGCGGCATACACACTGGGCAGCAGCGCAGCGGCTGCCCGCGCATAGCCGGCGGGCGACGGGTGGAACCGGTCGGCGCTGAACATCTCCTGGGGGCGCTCGGCGAACTCGGGCCCGAGCAGGTCGCCCAGGGACACGGTCCGGCCGCCCGCCTCGACCACGGCAACGGTCTGCGCCGCCGCCATGTCTCGCGACCAGCGGCGGCCGATGAGGCGCAACGGCTGGGGGATCGGCTCTATGGTGCCCAGGTCGGGGCACGTCCCGACGACCACCTCGGCGCCGAGCGCCCGCAGCCGGCGCACGGCGTCGCCGAGGTGGCGCACCGCCACAGACTTGTCGATCCGGTGGGTGACGTCGTTCGCGCCGATCATGATGACGGCGACGTGGGGCCGCGGCACCTGGTCGAGGGCGTTGGCCAGCTGGAGCTCCAGGCCGGAGGACTCGGCGCCGATGACAGCGGTGTTGGTCAGGCGCACCGGGCGCCCCATGAGGGCGGAGACGCCGTTGGCGATGATCGCCCCGACCGTCTGGTACCTGGTGTCGCACCCCATGCCCGCGGCGGAGGAGTCACCGAGCACGACCAGCTCGACCGGGTCCCCGGACCCCGCGCCGTAGACGCCGTTGTCGTCGGGGGCGCCCTCGAACGGCTGGCCCACGACGCGTCTCGCGATGATCGCCTCGGCCTTGAGCAGGCCGTAGCCGAGCGCGCCCAACGTCCCGATCCCAGCCGCGAGACCACCACCGCCGTATGCGGCGGTGGCGGCGATCCTGCGCGCGCGTCGAGCTCGACCCATGGGCGACTCCCTCCCGTCACGGCTGTCTATCAAGTTAACGGCTGACCCGGCCACCTTGTCCCCCACCCCCGACGTTCCCCAGACTTCGATGGTGCGCGCGAGGGGCATCGGGTGCCTCAGCCAGTTGGCGGAGATGCCGCCGGGAGCGTCGTCCAGCATCTGAGAGGATGAAGCGGTGAAGTACGCAGAGCACATCGCCGACCTCGTCGGGAACACGCCCCTCGTCAAGCTCAGCTCGGTCACCGAAGGCATCGCCGCGACGGTGTTGGCCAAGATCGAGTACCTCAACCCGGGCGGGTCGGTGAAGGACCGGATCGCGCTCAAGATGGTCGAGGCAGCCGAGGCCTCCGGTGAGCTCAAGCCGGGCGGCACCATCGTCGAGCCGACCTCCGGCAACACCGGCGTGGGGCTCGCCCTGGTTGCGCAGCGCAAGGGCTACAAATGCGTCTTCGTCTGCCCCGACAAGGTGAGCCAGGACAAGCGCGACGTCCTCAAGGCCTACGGCGCCGAGGTCGTCGTGTGCCCGACCGCGGTCCCGCCGGACCACCCGGACTCCTACTACGAGACGTCCGACCGCCTGGTGCGCGAGATCGAGGGTGCCTGGAAGCCCAACCAGTACGCCAACCAGAACGGCCCCGCCTCGCACTACGAGTCGACCGGCCCGGAGGTCTGGGCCGACACCGACGGCAAGGTCACGCACTTCGTGGCCGGCGTCGGTACCGGCGGCACCATCACCGGCACCGGCCGATACCTGCGCGAGGTGTCCGAGGACCGTGAGGGCGGCCGCGTGCAGATCATCGGCGCCGACCCCGAGGGCTCGGTCTACTCCGGCGGCACCGGCCGCCCGTACCTCGTCGAGGGCGTCGGCGAGGACTTCTGGCCCACCGCCTACGACCCGCAGGTCGTCGACGACGTGATCGCGGTCAGTGACGCCGACTCGTTCGAGATGACCCGGCGCCTCGCCAAGGAGGAGGGGCTGCTGGTCGGGGGCTCCTGCGGCATGGCGGTCGTGGCCGCCCTGCGCGCCGCGAAGGACCTGCCGGCC
>DASUKI010000134.1:0-2838 GCA_036278855.1 Pedococcus sp. | reverse complement strand
CCCCAGGGTGAGCAGCGCGCCCCCGGCCGAGACGAGGTGCGACCGGCGACCGCCCCAGCGGTCACGTCCCTGCACCCACGAGCCCGCCGACCAGCCCAGCGAGCCGACCGCCAGGACGGTGCCGGCCGCGCGCAGGCTCAGACCCCGCTCGTTGACGAGCATGAGGGGGATGTAGGTGATGGTGCCGAAGAACGAGGAGGTGAACAGGGAGCGCGCGAGCATCACCGAGGGCAGGCCGCGCCGCATCAGCCAGGTGCCGGCCGGCAGCAGCAGGGGAGCGGCCACCGCGACGCCGAGCACCCCCAGGGCGGCCACCACGGTGTGCGCCGACCAGCGGATGACCAGGTCGTACGTCCCCCACTGGAGCGCACCGGCCGAGGCCGCGATCAGCAGCCCGAACCACGCAGCCTTGGTGTGGGCGCGGTGGTCGCGGCTCGACTCCTCGACCGCCGCGTCGGCGGCCGTGATCTGCCCGCGCCGGGTGGCCACGAGCGCCAGGGCGACGGCGACCGGCACGACGACCAGCCAGAACACCCAGCGCCACCCCCACGTCGTGGTCACCCACGCGGAGATCGGCGGACCCAGTAGCGAGGGCAGCACCCAGGCAGCCGAGATGACGCTGAAGACCTTGGGCCGCAAGGTTTCCGGGTACGCCCGACCGATCACGACGTACGCGGCCACGATGATCAGCCCGGCGCCCAGACCGGCGACCCCACGGCCCGTGAGGAACAAACCGAAGCCCGACGCGGACCCGCACAGGGCCGAGCCGGCCGCGAACAGGAGCTGCCCGACGTACAGCGACGGCAGCGGACCGGCACGGTCGCACCACACGCCCGCCACGACGATCCCGAGGAGCTGGGTGGTGAGCATCACCGAGAAGGCCAGGCCGTAGGAGCGGACCGCGTCGAGCTCCTTGGCGGCCTCGGGCATGGCCGTCGAGACGGCCATGCCCTCGAACGCGATGACGGTGATGAGCGCCACGAGCGCCACGGAGATCAGCGCGTATGCCGGTTGGAAGACCCCCGCGCGCGTCCGCGCCGCCGCGAGCTGCTCCGGTGCGGGGTTGGGGTGCGGGGCGGTCACTGCGCCAACGCTACGCCGCGCTCGGCGAGCACCTCGGCGAGCGTGTCGATGCGGTCGGAGACGATGCCGTCGACCCCGAGGTCGAACAGGCGGTGCATCTCGTCGGCGTCGTCGATGGTCCAGACGTGGACGTGCTTGCCCATGGCGTGGACCCGCTCGACCAACGCGGGCGTGACCAGGTCGAAACGGCGTCCCTTGCCGGTGACGTAGCCGCTGGGGACCTGGAGCACCGCGGCAGGCGCTCGCAGCAGCGCGGCGAGGCGGGCCGGGGCGAGTCGCATCGAGAAGACCTCCGAGGGGCCGGCGGCCGTGGCCAGGTCCGGCCCGAGCAGCCGTCGCACCGCGCGGAGGCGGCGGTCGGAGAAGGAGCCGACGCACACCCGCTCCAGGGCGTCGTGCTCACGGATCACCCTGGCCAGCGGCTCGATCGCACCCGGGGCCTTGACGTCGATGTTGAGGCGCGCGTCGGGGAACTCCTCGAGCAGCTCGGACAGCAGTGGGATCGGCTCGGTGCCGTTGATCCGGGCCTGCCGGACGGTCGCCCACGGCAGCTCCGCGATCCGTCCGGTGAGGTCGGTGACGCGGTCGAGCCGCAAGTCGTGGAACGCGAGCAGGTGCCCGTCGACGGTGGCGTGCACGTCGGTCTCGAGGTACCGGTAGCCCATGCGGACCGCCTCGCGGAACGCCGACAGGGTGTTCTCCCGGTCGAGGTTCGCCTCGAGCTTGGCGCCGCCGCGGTGGGCCAGGCCGATCGGGGTCGGCGGGTCGAAGTACGCGAAGTCGGCGGCCCTCACGTCACCCATCCTGCCCTTCCCCGTCAAAACGGCGGTTGCGTCACCTTTGCGGCAGCTGTACCTCCCGGGAAGGCGACGCAACCGCCGTTTCGGGCAGGGGTCAGAGGGCGGCCCAGACCGTCGTGTCGGTCGGCACCCCGCCCACGTCGGTGAGCGGGCCCGACGCCACCAGCACCCGCGCCCCCTCGGGGAGCGCGACCGGCTCGGCACCGAGGTTGGCGAGCACGAGCGTGTCGCCAGCGGCGCCGCTGTTCACCAGGGCAACCACGTCGTTGCCGAACCCGTCCCCCTCGGCCAGCCCGCCCGTGCCCAGCGCTCGCTCACGCCGCAGGGCCAGCAGGGTGCGGTAGAGCTCGAGCGTCGAGCCCTCGACCCCCACCTGCTGGTCCACGGCGTACTCGCCGTAGACCGCCGGCTGCGGCAGCCAGCTGTTCGCGGACGGCCCGAACCCGAACGACGGGGCCGACTTCTCCCACGGCACGGGCACCCGGCACCCGTCGCGGCCGATCTCCTTGCCGTGGGTGCGGATGAACGTCGGGTCCTGGCGGAACTCCGCGGGCATGTCGGTCGAGTCCGGCAGCCCGAGCTCCTCGCCCTGGTAGAGGTAGGCGCCCCCGGGCAGCGCCAGCATCAGCGTCGTCGCCGCGCGCGCCCGTCGCAGCCCGAGCTCGCGGTCCGGCTGGGGGTCGTCCGGGCCGATGCCGTTCGGCTGGCGCTCGCCGACCGGCAGGCCGAGCCGTGACGCGTGGCGCACCACGTCGTGGTTGGACAGCACCCAGGTGCTGGGCGCGCCCACCGAGTCGGCGGCCTCGAGCGAGTCGCGGACGACCCTACGCAGGTCGTCG
Organism: Pedococcus sp.; assembly: GCA_036278855.1. Lineage (GTDB taxonomy): Bacteria > Actinomycetota > Actinomycetes > Actinomycetales > Dermatophilaceae > Pedococcus. The sequence continues at coordinate 116 of DASUKI010000134.1, read as the reverse complement.
GCCAGCCACGGGGTCTTGAGGAAGTCGAAGTTGAACGCCTGGTGCATCTCGTCGGGCCGCACGTAGCGCACCGCCCGGGCCTGGGGACGCACCCACGCCTCCGCACACAGGATGCG
>DASUKI010000133.1:0-15841 GCA_036278855.1 Pedococcus sp. | reverse complement strand
AGTAGCCCCGGGCCAGTGCCGCCGGGCGCCACCACGCCTCGATCTCCACCTGCCCCTTGGGGGTGCCGAGCGCGCGGCGGACCTCGTCGGCCTGGGCCAGCGACACCCCCGTGGTCTCGGCGACGATCATCAGCACCTGCTCGTGGAACACCACGACGCCCTCGGTCTCCCGGAGCGCCCGGACGAGGCTGGGGTGGAGGTAGGAGACCTCCTTCCAGCCGTGGCGGGCCTCGAGGAACGGCGTGATCATGTCGGACTTCACCGGCCCGGGACGGAACAGCGAGATGTCGATGACGAGGTCCTCGAACCGCTCCGGCCCGAACTTGCCGATCAGCTCGCGCTGCCCCGGGCTCTCGATCTGGAAGCAGCCGAGGGTGTGGCTGGTGCGGATCAGCCGGAAGGTCGCCTCGTCGTCGAGCGGTACCTGCGCCTGGTCGTCGAGGTCGACGCTGACCCCGTCGACCCGCTCGACCTCGGCCACCGCGTGCGCCATCGCCGACTGCATGCGGATGCCGAGCACGTCGAGCTTGAGCAGCCCGAGGGTCTCGACGTCGTCCTTGTCGAACTGGCTCATCGGGAACCCCAGCCAGCTCGCCTCGACCGGGGTGCGGTCGAGCAGGCTGCCGTCGGACAGCACCACCCCGCACGGGTGGAGCGCGACGTGGCGGGGCAGCCCGTCGAGCCGCTCGACGAGGTCGAACAGCGCGCGCAGCCGCGGGTGGTCCAGGCCCCGCGAGCGCAGCTCGGGCAGCTCGGCGATGGCGCTGCGCGCGTCGCGGGCCCGGATGTGGGGAAACGCCTTGGCGATCTCGTCGACCTCCACCGGCGGCAGCCCCAGCGCCGCCCCGACGTCGCGGACCGCGTGGCGCACCTTGTAGGTGTCCATCATCGACACGCAGGTGACCCGCTCACCGCCGAACCGCTCGAGGATGCGTTCGTAGACCTCGGTGCGCCGGGCCGACTCGACGTCGACGTCGATGTCGGGCAGCTCGGCCCGCAGGGGCGAGCAGAACCGCTCCATGAGCAGGTCGTAGCGGATCGGGTCGACGCCGCTGATCCCGAGCAGGTAGTTGACCAGCGACCCGGCCCCCGACCCCCGCGCGGCCACCCGCACCCCCAGCTCGCGGATCAGGTCGACCACTTGGGCGACGGTGAGGAAGTAGGTGGCGTAGCCGAGCTCGGCGATGACCTTGAGCTCGTCGACGAGCCGGCGCTCGACCGCGGCCAGGTCGCGTTCGCCGACGCCGGGGTAGCGCCACGCCACCGCCCCGCGACAGCGCTGCTCGAGCCGCACCTGCGGGCTCTCGCCCGCCTCGATGCCCAGCGTCTTTGGCTCGGGCAGGTGGACCGAGCCGATGCCGAGGTCGTGGCGGGCGCTCTGGGCGCACGCGAGCCCGAGGGCGAGAGTCCGCTCGAGCAGCGCGTCGGCCCGGGTGTGGTCGCCCCCGGTCACCTCGAGCGCCACCGCGCGCATGGCGTCGGTGCCGGCGAGGTGGGCTGCGTCGGTGACCCGGTCGAGGTGGCGGGTGTCGAGGGCGACCAGCCGCCGGGCCGCGTCGAGGACGTCGACGACCGCAGACTCCCCCGGGTCGACGTGGCGCACCGCCGCCGTGAGCACCGCGGGGACGCCCTCGGCGTCGGCCAGCCCCAACAGCCGCTGCGCGTGGCTGCGGGAGGCCGTGGTGCCCTCGGGGCCGCCGTGGCAGACCACCTCGACGACGAGTGCGTCGGGCGGCAGCCGGCGCCGCCAGGCCGACAGCAGCTCGCGTGCCCGCCCCGTCGCCCTGGCCAGCAGCGCCCGCCCGACATCGGAGTCGGGACCGAGCAGCACCACGAGCGGGCTGGGCGGGGCGGGTGGCGCCCCTGGGGCCACTCCCCCGCACCGGGAGGCGAGGACGCCCACCGAGCACACCGGCTCACCCCGCTCACCGCGCAGGTGGGTGTCGGTGACGAGCCGACACAACGCGGCATACCCCACTCCTGCGGGCAGCCCGGCCGCTCGCCCGCGGGCGAGCACGGTGACCCGTGGGTGGCGGGGGTCGCGCGCGGCACCACCGCGCGCCGGGGTGCGCCGGTATGCCGCGTCGGCGCCACCGCGCGCCGGTTGCGGCCGGGACGGGGGCTCCACCGCGAGGTCGACACCGAGGACGGGCGAGATGCCGGCGGCGGTGGCGGCCACGACGAACCGGACCGCGCCGTAGAGGCCGTCGCGGTCGGTGAGCGCCAGGACCGGCTGGCGGTGCTGGGCGGCACGCTCGACGAGCGCCTCGGGGGTGGCGGTGCCGTAGCGCATCGAGAACCCGGAGGCGACGTGGAGGTGGGCGAAGCCGGTCATGGCGAGGCCGAGGTGGGCGTTGACGTGGGCGTTGACGTGGGCATTGCGGCGGGCAGCAGGAGGTCGTGGTGGCGGGACGCCGGCAGGCCCAGGCCCGCGCGGACCAGGTCGAGGAAGGCCTCGGCCTGGCGCAGCAGGTCGTCGGCCTCGCGGGTGCCGGGGGTGCCGGTGCGGCGGGTCGCGGTGCCGAAGAACCCGGCCCACTCGGCGAGCTCGGGCGCGACGACCGGCAGCACCGCCCACAGGCTGCGCGGACCGGAGGCGCTGCCCGTGGTGCGGGCGGCGACGAGCGCAGCTGCGGCCCGCAGGGCACCGAGCCGGGCGTGCTGGTGGCGCTGGTCGACCTCGCGGCTGTGGCACGCCGCGAGCAGTGAGGCCTCGGCGCGCTCGAGCAGCTCGAGGACCGCCGTGGCGCCGGCGGTCTGGAGGGACTGCGTGGTCGGGGTTGCGGGGGTGGGCGCGGTTGCGGGTGCGGTGGGCGCGGCTGCGCGGGTGGTGGGCGCGGCTGCGCGGGTGGTGGTCGTCATCGGTGGCACCTCAGTCCGCGACCCGCAGCAGCCGCCACGACCGGTCACCCTCGACGCCGTCGGCCACGGCACCGAGGTCGTAGACCCCCACCCCGGCGAGCCGTCCGGGGCTGGCCTCGACCCGCCACACCTGCCGCTCGCGGGCGTCGGTGAGCACGTCGGTCCCCTCGCGGGCGTCCCGCCACCAGGCCCGGCGCTCCTGCCAGTGGTCGAGCACCGCGCGCACGACGTAGAGCCGGCCACGCCACACGAACGCCTCCGGCTGCGGGTCGTCCGCACGGACCTCGATGGACTCTTCGTACCGGCGCACCACGAACGGGCTCCTTCCAGGGCACAGGGACATGGAGAACTGAGGGCTCCGGCCCCGCGGACGCGGGCGGGGTCGAGGCGCCTGCTGCGCAGGGGCCGGAGCCCGTGGGTTCCGCGACGACGCCACGGCGTGGGGGCCGTGGGCGCGCCGGTGGCGGAGCCCTTCGTCGATCGAACCTCAGTTTCGAACATCAGTTCGACTTGAACGCTACGCTACACCCGGGTTCGGACAGCCCGTCAAGCCCCGTCGAGTGCGGACCCGGGAGCCGCGTGCACACGCTCCGGACGGGCATGGCCAACCGCCCTGAACGCCCCTAGTCTGCGGTCATGTCATCGCAGGGTGCGCCGCCCGCACCACCACCTGCACCGCAAGGTCCGGACCTGGCTACCCACCCGGCCGTCCAGCGGGTGCTCGCTGCGTTGGCCGTCCACCACGTCGTCCCCGAGGTCGTCACCCTGCCGGACGCCGTCCGCACCGCAGCCGCGGCGGCCAGCGCCCTGGGCATCACCCCGGCGGAGATCGCCAACTCGCTGATCTTCCGGGCCCACCGCGACGACGGCCAGACCACTCCCCTGCTCGTGCTCACCTCCGGCGCCCACCGGGTCGACCTGGTCAAGGTGGTCGAGCTCGTGGACGGCCTCGACCACGTCGAGCGGGCCGACGCCGACTTCGTCCGCGGCACCACCGGCTTCGCGATCGGCGGCGTGGCGCCGGTCGGCCACACCAGCCCGGTGCAGACCCTCGTCGACGTGTCCTTGAGCCGCTACCCCAGCGTGTGGGCCGCGGCCGGCCACAGCCACACCGTCTACCGGACGACGTACGAAGAGCTCCTCAGGGTCACCGGCGGCCAGGCCATCGAGGTCGCCTGAGAAACCGGTTCGACTCCTCGCCTACAGGTCGAGGTTGCGGTGGACGTCAAGGGTCGCGGTGGAGCGGTTCATCGTGATGAAGTGCAGGCCGGGAGCACCCTCGGCCAGCATCCGCTGGGCCAGCTCGGTCGCGATCTGCACCCCCGCCTCGCGGGTGGCCGCCGGGTCGTCGGCGACCGTCTCGAGCCGCGACACCACGGACGGCGGCAGCGGGGTCCCCATCAGCTGCGACATCCGGGCCACCTGCTTGAAGTTGGTGACCGGCATCAGCCCGGGGCTGATCGGCAGGTCGGGCCGCCGTTCGGCCACCCGGTCGCGCAGCCGCAGGTAGGTCTCGGCGTCGAAGACCATCTGGGTGATCGCGAAGCTCGCCCCCGCGTCGGCCTTGCGCACCAGCACCTCGACGTCGTGGTCGAGGTCCGGCGAGGACGGGTGGACGTCGGGGAACGCCGCGACGCCGATGGTGAAGCTGCCGAGCGGGCGGATCAGCTCGACCAGGTCGGTGGCGTGGTTGAGGCCCTCGGGGTGGGCCACCCACTCACCGCCGGGGTTGCCCGGCGGGTCGCCCCGGAGGGCGAGGATGTTGCGGACTCCGCTCGCGGCATACAGCCCGACCACCTGGCGCAGCGCCGCCACGGAGGCGCCCACGCAGGTGAGGTGGGCCAGCGGTGTCAGGGTGGTCTCGCGAGCGATCCGCTCGGTGACCCGCACGGTCCGGTCCTGGTTCGACCCCCCGGCGCCGTAGGTCACCGACACGAATGCCGGCCGCACCGACTCCAGCCGCCGGATCGCGTCCCACAGCAGCGCCTCGCCGGCGTCGTCCTTGGGCGGGAAGAACTCGAAGCTGACCGAGGGCGTCGGGGAGGCGAGCATGCCCGGGATCGACCGGGTCAGCTGTGCCGGTCGCTCCAGTCGCGAGGGCTGCCCGGATGCCATGGCGGTGAGACTAGTCGAGCGGCCACGCCGTAGGCTCAGGGGCATGACCAGCCCGCTCGACGCCGCGCGGCTGCGCGAGCGTGTGCAGCGCTGCGTCGACGACGTGCTCGCCCGCCAGTCGGCGGTGCTCGCCGAGGTCGGTCCGGACGCCAGCGAGCTGCTGGACGCCGTCGCCCGGCTGCTCACCGGCGGCAAGCGGCTGCGGGCGGCCTTCCTCTACTGGGGCTACCGTGCGGCCGGCCAGCCGGACTCCGACGCGGTGGTCACGGCGGCCACCGCGATGGAGTTCTTCCAGGCGGCGGCCCTGATCCACGACGACGTCATGGACGACAGCGACACCAGGCGGGGTATGCCGGCCGCGCACCGCTCGCTCGCCGCCCGCCACGAGCGCGAGGCGTGGGCCGGCGACGCCGGCCGGTTCGGGGTCGCCGGGGCGATCCTCGCAGGCAACCTGTGCCTCAACTGGTGCGACGACCTGTATGCCGGGTGCGGCCTCCCGGCCGAGCACCTGGTTCGCGCCAGGCCGGTGTTCGACACCATGCGCACCCAGCTGATGGGCGGGCAGTTCCTCGACGTGGTCGAGTCGGCGAGGTCCTGGGAGGGCGTGCCGACGCCCGAGCGGGTGGAGCGGGCGGCCCACGTGATCCGGTTCAAGAGCGCCAAGTACACCGTGGAGCACCCGCTGCTCATCGGGGCCACGGCCGGCGGGGCCGGCGCGGACGACCTCGCGGCGCTGTCGCACTACGGCCTCGACCTCGGGCAGGCGTTCCAGCTGCGCGACGACCTGCTCGGGGTGTTCGGCGACCCGGTCGCGACCGGCAAGCCGGCCGGCGACGACCTGCGTGAGGGCAAGCGGACCGTGCTCGTCGCCCACGCGCTCGCCGGCGTCGACGAGCCCGGCCGTCAGCTGGTCGAAGCGCGGCTGGGCGACCCGGCGCTCGACGGGGCGACCGTCGAGCGGCTGCGCGAGGCCATCGTCGCCAGTGGTGCGGTGGACGCGGTGGAGGCCGACATCGCCCGGCTCGTGGAGTCCTCCCGGATGGCCCTGAAGTCCACCACCGGACTGGCCCCCGACGCGGTCGACGTGCTCGACCAGCTCATCGACAGCGCGACGGCCCGCGACTACTGAGCCGAGCGCCGGGGACTACGGGGCGAGCGCCCCCGACTCGTTGCCACCTGCCGGTCACCGAACCGGCGTCTCGGCAACCCGCTGACCAGCGTCCGGCAACAAGTGCGCGATCCACTCACGCGGTCAGACGGCCTGTTCCATCGCCCGGCGGCGCACCTCGGTCTTGAACCCGGCGGCAAGGGCGTCCACGGGTGTCCCGTCGACCGGCAGCGTCGAGTCCGGGGTGAACAGCCAGCGCAGCAGCTCCTCGTCGTCCATGCCGCCGTCGGCGAGCACCGTGAAGGTGCCGCGCAGGTGACGCAGGACGCGCTCGTCGAGGAACTGCTCGGGCACCGACACCACGCGTCGCTCCCCCACCCGGGCGGACAGCAGCTCGCGGTCCTCCAGCATCCGGCGCACGGCCGACAGCGGCACCGAGAGCCGCTCCGCGACGTCGGGAACCGTCAGCCAGGACCCCACGAGGGTCTCGAGCGGGATCTCGGTCGGGGTGGCGTCGTCCGTGGGTGGGTTGGTCACAGCGCACAGCCTGCCCAGCCACCGCAGGCAAATCAAATTACATCGATGTAAGTCAATGTGGCCGCGCTCACCGTGGTGTACCTTTCACACGAGCCACACCTGTCACACTGCCCACTCACGCATCGAAGGACGTCCGATGTCACCCGTGTTCGCCCCCGCTGCAGCTCCGACAGCCGCGACACATGTGCCCCTCGCGCTGGTCCAGAAGGCCAAGCCCGCCCCGTGGGGCTGGGTCAGCTACACCGTGCGCGCGGGCGACACGCTCAGCGCCATCGCCACCCGCACCTCCACCACCCCGGGCGTGCTCGCGGCCCACAACCACCTGCGCGGTGGCGGCAACCACCTGTCCGTCGGCCAGCGGCTCTCGGTCCCCCGCACTGCCGCCCAGCACCGCGCCGACGTCGCCCGCGCCAAGGCGGCCGCAGCAGCCCGGGCCGCGGCGATCCGCCGGGCCACCTACATGGTCCGCAGCGGCGACACCCTCAGCGCCATCGCGGCCCGGCGCGGCGTCACCCTGGCCGCCCTGCTCAAGACCAACCGGCTGAGCACGCTTTCGGTCATCCACCCCGGCCAGAAGCTGCGCATCCCCGGCGCCGCCGCCCGGGTCGGCGCCAGCAAGCCCAAAGCCCCAAAGGTCACCACCAGCACCTACCGGGTCCGCAGCGGCGACACCCTCAGCGCGATCGCAGCCCGCACGAAGACGCCGCTGCGCACGCTCTACTCGATGAACCGGCTCGGCCCCCGCAGCGTGATCCACCCCGGCCAGCGGCTCAAGGTGCGTGGCACCGCCCCGGCGAGGACCGCCGCCCCCCGCACCGCGGCATACACGGTCCGGGCCGGCGAGACGCTCAGCGAGATCGCCGCCCGCACGGGCAGCACGGTCGCGGCACTGGGCAAGGCCAACCACCTGCGCAACCCCAACCACCTCACCGTGGGCCAGCGGCTGCGGGTCCCCGTGAAGGCGGCACCCAAGGCGACCAGCGCGAACACCTTCGCCGGCCGCACCTACCCGAGCTCCATCGTCAACGCCGCCAACCGCAACCGCGCGGCCCTGGCCCGCACCGCGGTGCCCACCCGCGCCCAGACGCGCGCCATGATCATCAACACGGCCCGGCGCCACGGCGTCGACCCGAAGCTCGCCCTGGCAGTGGGCTGGCAGGAGTCCGGCTGGAACCAGCGGCAGGTCTCCGTCGCCAACGCCATCGGCGTGATGCAGGTCATCCCCTCCTCCGGCGAGTGGGCCTCCCAGATGGCAGGCCGCAAGCTCAACCTCCTGCGCACGCAGGACAACGTCACCGCCGGCGTCGTGATCCTGCGCTCCCTGACCCGTTCCGCCAAGAACCTCGACCAGGCCATCGCGGGCTACTACCAGGGCCTCTACTCCGTGCAGAAGAACGGCATGTACGCCGACACCAAGCAGTACGTCGCAGCGATCAAGGCGCACCGGGCCCGGATGTAGGCGACCGCGGCCCCGGCCACGCCTGTCCGAGAACCCCTCGATCACCTCCTACACTTTGCGGGTGTCTTCCGGTGTGACCGAGTCCCTCGAGGGGCGTGTGCTCGACGGGCGCTACCGCGTCCAGTCGCACATCGCCGACGGCGGGATGGCCTCGGTCTACCTCGCCCTCGACACCCGGCTGGACCGCGACGTCGCCCTGAAGGTGCTGCGCCGCGACCTCGCCCAGGATGATGCCTTCGCGAGCCGGTTCCGTCGCGAGGCGCGCTCGGCCGCCCGCCTGTCCCACCCCAACGTGGTGGCCGTCTTCGACCAGGGCGAGGACGACGGGCTGATGTTCCTCGCCATGGAGTACGTGCCCGGCCAGACGCTGCGCGACGTCATCCGGGCGGAGGGGCCGCTCACGCCGCGGGCCGCGCTCGACGTCATCACCCCGGTGCTGCAGGCGCTCGCTGCGGCGCACCGGGCGGGCATCATCCACCGGGACGTCAAGCCCGAGAACGTCATCCTGCGCGAGGACGACGGCACCGTGAAGGTCGCCGACTTCGGGCTGGCCCGGGCCGTCACCACCCAGACCAGCACCGCCTCGCAGACCGGGGTGCTCCTGGGCACGGTGGCCTACCTGTCCCCCGAGCAGGTGGAGCGCGGCATCGCCGACGCGCGCAGCGACGTCTATGCCGCCGGGCTGGTGCTGTTCGAGATGCTCACCGGCGCCAAGGCGTTCACCGGCGACACCCCGATCCACGTCGCCTACCAGCACGTCCACGGCTCGGTGCCCGTGCCGTCCTCCCGGGTCCCGACGGTGCCCACCGAGCTCGATGCGCTCGTCGCGCTCGCCACCGCGCGCGACCCCGACCAGCGCCCAGCCGACGCCGGGGAGCTGCTCGCCCAGGTGCGTCGCTCGCGCGCCCTGCTCACCCCCGCCGAGCTCGACCGTCGCCCGGAGGGTGACCAGGGCACCGCAGCCCGTGGTGCCAGCACTGTGGCCGTCGAGCCGACGAGCGCGCTGCCGCAGGAGCCACGGCGCAGGGTGCCACCGCTCGCCCTTCCCGTCGACCACACGCCGACCGAGCCGCCCGGCACGGCGCTCGAGGGTCGCGTGCTGCCGCCGGTCCCGGTCCGTCGTCGTCAGTCCGACGGCGGCGGGCGCGGGCCGTGGCGCTGGTTGTGGGCCGTCCTCGCGGTGGCGGCCATCGCCGGCGCCGCCGCGTGGTGGTTCCTCTCCGGACCCGGCTCACCGACAGTCGTGCCCAGCGGCCTGCAGGGAAAGACCTTCGCGCAGGCCCAGTCGGCGCTGCACACCGCCCACCTCGACGCGCACGAGGTGGACTCCTTCAGCGAGACCGTCGCCAAGGGCAAGGTCATCTCGACCGACCCCGTCGCCGGTGCCCAGGTGCGCCGAGGCACCGACGTCGACGTCAACATCTCCAAGGGACCCGAGCGCTACGCCGTCCCCGACGTGGTCAAGAAGTCCGCGGCCGAGGCGCGCGACCAGATCGCCGCCAACAAGCTCGTCGTCGGCACCACCAAGGAGGCCTACAACGAGTCGGTTGACGCCGGTCTGGTCGTCAGCACCGACCCCAAGGCCGGCACCGAGCTCAAGCGTGGCGACAAGGTCAACCTCGTCGTCAGCAAGGGCAAGCAGCCGATCAAGGTCCCGGACTACACCAACAAGCCGGCCGACGACGCGGTCAAGGGGCTCGGCGACCTGGGCCTGAAGGTCGACGCCACCGAGCAGCAGAACAGCGACACGGTCCCCAAGGGCAGCGTGATCAGCCAGACTCCCTCCGGCGGCACGACGCTGTTCAAGGGTGACGAGGTCAAGCTCGTGGTCTCCAAGGGACCGGTGATGGTCAAGGTCCCCGACGTCACCGGCAAGCAGGCCGGTGAGGCCAGGCAGATCCTCGAGGGCGCCGGGTTCAAGGTGGAGGAACAGCGGGTGCTGGGCGGCGTCTTCGGCACCGTCCACCACACCGAGCCCGCGGCCAACACGGAGGCCCCGAAGGGGTCGACCGTCACCATGGTCATCGTCTAGGTGGCCGTTCGCCCCCTCCCCGCGGCTCGCCTGGCCACGCTGCTGCTCATCTCGGTCACCGCGGTCTGGGGCTCGACGTTCTTCCTCATCCGCGACCTGGTCGCGCACGTCCCGTCGGCGGACTTCCTCACCGTGCGCTTCGCGATCGCGGCGGTCGTCATGGCGGCGGTGTTCCACCGCCAGACCCGTGCGCTGCGCCGCCGCGAGGTCCTCGTCGGGGTCGGTCTCGGCGTGCTCTACGGCGGCGCGCAGCTCCTCCAGACGGTGGGCCTGGAGCACACGGACGCCTCGGTTTCCGGCTTCGTGACGGGAACCTACGTCGTGCTCACGCCGGTCCTGGGCGCGCTGCTCCTGCGCGACCGCGTACCCGGCACGACCTGGGTCGCGGTGGGCCTGGCCACTGCGGGCCTTGCGGTGCTCTCGCTGCGTGGCTTCTCGGTCGGCTACGGCGAGGCGCTCACCCTGGCCGCCGCCGCCCTCTATGCGCTGCACATCCTCGGCCTGGGGCGCTACTCCACGTCCGGCTCGGCCACCGGCCTGGCGACCGTGCAGGCCTTCGTCATCGCGCTCGTCGCACTGGTGGGCGCGCTGCCCGGGGGCATCACCCTCCCGCAAGACGGCGGCCAGTGGACCTCGCTGCTCTACATGGCCCTCGTGGCTGGTGCCGTGGCCCTGTGGGCGCAGACCTGGGCGCAGTCGCACCTACCGGCCACCCGCGCCGCGATCGTGATGACGATGGAGCCGGTGTTCGCGGCCTTCTTCGCGGTGCTCCTGGGCGGGGAGTCGCTCACCGCGCGGATGCTGCTCGGTGGTGGGCTCGTGCTCGCGGCGATGTACGTCGTGGAGCTGCTCGGCCGTCGCTCGCCGGGCTCCACGGAGCTGCTCCACCACGAAGTGGCGTAGCCCGCGGGCTCAGGCGCCGGTGGGCCCCTTCTGCAGCAGCGGCACCAGCGCTGCGATGGCCCGGTCCGTGCCGGCGTCGTCGACGTCGAGGTGCCAGACCAGCCGCACCGCGGTGCCGCTGACGGGATAGAGCCGTATGCCGCGTGCGGCCGCCTGCTCGACGAACCCCGCGGGCGTCCACCCGGCTCCCGCCACCTCGAGGACGACGATGTTCGTCTGCACCCTCGCGGGGTCCACCGAACCAGGCGCCGCCAGTGCGGCGGCCTCGGCGAACCGGTGGGCACGCGCGTGGTCGTCGGCGAGCCGCTCGACGTGGTGGTCGAGCGCGTAGAGGCCGGCCGCCGCGAGGATGCCCACCTGACGCATGCCGCCGCCGAACCGCTTGCGCCAGATCCTGGCGGTGGCCATCTGGTCGCTCGACCCGACCAGGACGGAGCCGACCGGCGCGCCGAGCCCCTTGGACAGGCAGACGCTGACCGTGTCGAACAGGCTGCCGTAGGCGTCGAGGGGGACCCCGGTGGCGACGTGGGCGTTCCAGACTCGCGCGCCGTCGAGGTGCATGGCGATGCCGTGGGGCGAGGTGCCCTCACGCAGCTTCTCGATCTGGTCGAGGGGCTGGACCGTGCCGCCACCGAAGTTGTGGGTGTTCTCCACCACCACCAGCCGGGTGTTCACCTGGTAGGCGCCCCCGTCGGGGACCATGAGCGACAGCGGCTGGGCCGCGTCGAGCAGACCGTGGTCGGCCACCCACGAGCGGGCGGAGATGCCGGACAGCGCTGCGGCGGCGCCCATCTCGGCACGCAGCACATGGGCCAGGGAGTCCGCGACCAGCTCCTCGCCCGGCTGGACGTGCAGCCGCAGCCCGAGCTGGTTGGCCATCGTGCCGCTGGGGGTGAACAGGCCGTCCTCGTGGCCCAGCAGCCCCGCGACCCGCTGCTCGAGCTCGCGGACGGTGGGGTCCTCGCCGAAGACGTCGTCGCCGACGGGTGCGGCGGCCATGGCCGCGCGCATCGCGTCGGTCGGCCTGGTCAGGGTGTCGGAGAGCAGGTCGACGAGGACTTCGGGCATGTCCGCAGCCTAGGCTCCGACCTCGACGGCTCAGTCGCGGGCCAGCATCTCCGCGACGAGGAAGGCGAGCTCGAGGCTCTGCTGGTGGTTGAGCCGCGGATCGCACACCGTCTCGTAGCGCTTGGTCAGGTCGGCGTCGAGGATCTTCTCCGCGCCACCGATGCACTCGGTGACGTCGTTGCCGGTGAGCTCGACGTGGATGCCGCCGGGCACCGTGCCCAGGCCCTGGTGCACCTCGAAGAAGCCACGCACCTCCTCGACCACGTCCTCGAAGTCGCGCGTCTTGTAGCCGCTGGAGGACTCGAAGGTGTTGCCGTGCATGGGGTCGCAGATCCAGGTGACCTGCGCGCCGGAGCCGGTGATCTTCTCCACCAGGGACGGCAGGGCGTCGCGCACGGTCCGCGCTCCCATCCGGGTGATGAAGGTGAGCCGGCCGGGCTCGCGGTCGGGGTCGACCTTGTCGATGAGCCGCAGCACGTCGTCGACCTGGGCCGAGGCCGACAGCTTGACGCCGATCGGGTTGAGCACCTTGGAGACGAAGTCGACGTGCGCCCCGTCGATGTCGCGGGTGCGCTCACCCACCCAGATGAAGTGGCCGCTGGTGTCGTAGAGCTCACCGGTGCGGCTGTCCACCCGGGTCAGCGGGCGTTCGTAGTCGAGCAGCAGCGCCTCGTGGGCGGAGAAGAACTCGGTGGTGCGCATGGCGTCGAAGTCGGCGCCACAGGCCGACATGAACTTCATCGCCTTGTCGATGTCCTTGGCCAGGTGCTCGTAGCGGCTGTTGGCGGCGTTGGCGACGAAGCCGCGGTTCCAGTCGTGGACGTGGCGCAGGTCGGCGAACCCGCCCTGGGTGAAGGCACGGACGAGGTTCAAGGTGGCCGAGCTCGCGTGGTAGGCCTTGAGCAGCCGCTGCGGGTCGGGGGTGCGCGCCTGGGTGGTGAACCCGAAGTCGTTGACCATGTCACCGCGGTAAGCGGGCAGGCTCACACCCTCACGCGTCTCCAGGCCGCTGCTGCGCGGCTTGGCGTACTGCCCGGCCATCCGGCCGACCTTGACCACCGGGACTGACGCGCCGTAGGTGAGCACGGCCGCCATCTGCAGGATCGTCTTGACCCGGTCCTTGATGTTGTCGGCAGTGGCGGCCGCGAAGGTCTCGGCGCAGTCGCCGCCCTGGAGCACGAACGCCTCTCCCCGGGCCGCCGCGGCCATCCGCGACTTCAGCACGTCGCACTCGCCGGCGAACACCAGCGGGGGGTACGACCCGAGCTCGGCCACTGCCGTGGCCAGTGCCGCGGCGTCCGGCCACTCGGGCTGCTGCGCGGCGGGGAGCTCTGCACCAGCTGCCAGGCTGGCGAGTGCGTCATGCGTGGTGCTCACCGCACAAGGATAGGCGCGCGCCACCGCACGCCACCGTCCGGCCCGCATGCCGGGCACGCTGCTCAGCGCAGGAGGAGGTTCAGGCCCACGGTGAGCAGGATGGACAGCAGGATCGAGGCCAGGACCATGGTCAGGCACCCGGCTGCACCACCGAGGGGCCGGACGTCGACGTTGCGGATGCGCATCTCAGGCTTCCGGTGAGTCCAGCCCCTTGGCGATGGCGAACCTGGCCAGCTCGACCCGGTTGTGCAGCTGGAGCTTGCCGAGGGTGTTCTGGACGTGGTTCTGCACGGTGCGGTGGGAGATGAACAGCTGGGCGGCGATCTCCTTGGAGGACATGCCGGTTGCGACCAGCCGCAGCACCTCGGTCTCGCGCTCGGTGAGCTCGGGGATGGGGCGGGCCGGGTCGGTCTGTTCCTGGGTCGCCATCTTGCGGAACTCCCCGAGCACCAGGCCGGCGAGCCCGGGCGTGAAGACGGCCTCCCCGCGGGCGGTCGCGTGCGCGGCCTCGACGATCTCCTCTCGCGAGGCCGACTTGACGAGGTACCCGGTCGCCCCGGCCTTCACCGCCTCGAGGACGTCGCCCTGCTCCCCACTCGCGGAGAGCACCAGGACCCGGGTCGTCAGCGACCCCAGCGCCTCGCACACCTCGTGGCCGCGCATCCCGGGCAGGTTCAGGTCGAGGACGAGCACGTCGGGGCGGGTCGCCTTGGTGCGGTTGACCGCCGACGGCCCGTCGTCGGCAGTCGCCACCACACTCATGCCCGCCTCGGCGAGGTCCCGCGCGACGGCGTCGCGCCACAGCGGGTGGTCGTCGGCAACCACGACGGTGGTGGCCCGCTGCGGGGCTGGCGCCTCCTGCTCGCTCATCGCTCTCCCTTCGGCGCGGTCATGGTGACCGTGACTCCCCCGCCCTCGCGGCTCGTGTACTCAGCATGCCCGCCAAGGTCGGCCAGCCGGCCCCGGATGCTCGAGGACGCGCCGAGCCGCCCGGCTGCGGCGGCCTCCTCGAGGCGACCGGCCGGCATACCGAGGCCGTTGTCCCGCACCGTCACGGTGACCGACCCGCCCTCGTCCTCGACGAGCACCCAGGCCTGCGCCCCGTCGCCTGCGTGTGCGCTCACGTTGTCGAGCGCGGCGCCCACGGCCGCGGACAGCTCGCCCGCCACGCGACGCGGCAGCAGCACCGGGTCCGCGGGAGCCACGAGGTGCACGCGCGAGCCCGCGAACCCCCCGAGCGACTGGCGCAGGTCGACCTCGCCCTCCACCGCCGCGTGCGCCTCGTCCGGCGACACCCCGCTGACCAGCGCGCGCAGCCGGCGTTCCTGGTCGGCGGCCAGGCCACCGAGCCGAGCGGCCTCCCCGCCGAGGTCGCCGCCTCGGCGGTTGATGAAGGCCAGGGTCTGCAGGACGCCGTCGTGGACGGTGCGGGCGAGCCGCTCGCGCTCACGGACCCGCGCCTCGAGCGCGATCGCCTCCCGGAGGCGCGCGTGGCCCTCGCGGGCGAGGTCGCAGGCGTAGCCGATCAGCGCGCCGATGAGCAGCAGCAGCACGATGTTGTTGATCGTGTTGGGCGTGGTCTGCCGGACCTCCACCAGGTCGACCACGCCGATGAACAGCGCAGCCGGGATCCCGCCCTTGCGGCCGAGCAGCACCGCAGCCGACACGACGCCGGCGGCCGGCCAGAACGTCGGCAGGGTCCGCGCCCCCGCCTCGATCGCCGCCTCCGAGTCGACGAGCCGGGTGGCCATGATCGCCGCAGCGGCGAGCAGCAGCTCGACGACCACCAGCCAGAGGCGGCGCCGCCGGTGGACCACGAGGAACACCGTCCACGCACCGAGGACCGCCAGCACTGCCCAGCCGAGCGCGGGTCGCACCAGGTCGGTGGGCCGGTCGGCCAGGGAGTATGCCGCGTAGCCGAGGGCGATGGGACGGAAGACGTCGATGCCCTTCCAGAAGGCGGAGACGACCTCTGGCTCGGTGTCGGCCACGCGCGCCGGCCGGTCAGCTCGCGGCGCGGTGGCGGCCGTCGGCGACGGTGGACTCGTCGATGTCAGCTGCCGCGTCGTCGACCGCGGCTGCCGCCTCCTCGTCGCCGGCCGCAGCCGGCTCCGACGCGTCGTCGCGCTCGTCGCGCTCGTCGCCCGCGTCGAGCGCGTCCTCGAGCTCCTTCGCCGCCGTGCCGGGCAGCGCGGCCTCCTGCAGCTCCCGGGCCTTGGTGCGGGCCGCGGCGAGGATGCGGTCCTTCATCGACGTGGCGTACATGTCGACGTACTCCTGGCCGGAGAGCAGCATCAGCTCGTACATGATCTCGTCGGTGATCGAGCGCAGCACGAACCGGTCGTCCTGCATGCCGTCGTAGCGGGAGAAGTCGAGGGGC
>DASUKI010000132.1:0-2767 GCA_036278855.1 Pedococcus sp. | reverse complement strand
GCCCAGCGCTTGCCGTGGCAGTAGGTGGTGTCGAGCCGCAGCGTGACGGCGGTCGTGCCACCGGCCTGGAGGGCGGTGGCCACCTGGCTGGCGAGGTCGGCGATCCCGGCGCGTCCCTCGACCGCCGAGGGGTCGCCCTTGCCCTTCGCGAGCATGGTGTCACCGCCCGCGACGAGCACGATCTCGCCTGGTGTTGCTCCCTGCACGACCGTCGTGGGCAGGCGCGCGTTGACGTCGAGGGTGGTGGCGACGGCGACGGCGGTGAGCAGTTTGCCCGTGGAGGCGGCGGTGCGCGGGGTGTCCGGGGCCCGGTCGAACAGGTGCTCGCCGGTGAAGGCGTCCCGGACCACCACGCCGGGGTGCGGGCCCAGCGCAGGGTCGGCGACGGCGTGTGCGACGGCGCTCGAGAGCTTGGCGGGGTCCGGGATCGGTGCGTTGGCCGAGGCGGGTTGGAGCGGCCGTGCCTCGCGGTCCACCTGCGGCACGGTCACCACGGTTCCGGTCGCACCGCTGGTGGGAGCTGCCGCTGGTGGCGGCGTTGGCGCAGCCCGGGCCCGGGTGAGGATGCCGGGTGCGAGGTCGTAGACGTCGAGGGTGGCGTAGCCCAGCACGAGCACCAGCACCGCGGCGCAGGCGGCCACCAACCGACGCACGCGACCCCCTCAGGACTGGACTTGCGCCATGCGGAACACTTGTCGGCGAGCCTAGGTCATGGGCCTGCGCACAACGGAAGGGGCAGCGTCGTGGAGTTCGACGTGACGATCGAGATCCCACAGGGGGCACGGAACAAGTACGAGGTCGACCACGCGACGGGCCGGATCCGGCTGGACCGGCTCCTGTTCACCTCGACCCGCTACCCCGCGGACTACGGCTACGTCGAGGACAGCCTCGGCGAGGACGCCGACCCGCTCGACGCCCTGGTCCTGCTGGAGGAGCCGACCTGGCCGGGGTGCCTGGTCAGGGCCCGCCCGATCGGCATGTTCCACATGCGCGACGAGGCCGGCGGCGACGACAAGATCCTCTGTGTCCCGGCCGGCGACCCGCGCCAGGCGCACATCACCGAGCTCGAGCACATCAGCGAGTTCGACCGGCTGGAGATCCAGCACTTCTTCGAGACCTACAAGGACCTCGAGCCGGGCAAGTCGGTGGAGGGGGCGCACTGGGCCGGCCGCGCCGAGGCCGAGCAGTGCGTCCGCGAGGCGCTCGAGCGCGCGACGGAGCACGACTTCTCGACGACGCGCTGGACCCTGCCTGCACACGTGAGCGAGTCAACGGCCAAGCCACCCACCGCCTGAGGCCGCACGACCGCGCGGGCGTCTTCCTCGACCGCCCGCGCGGTCGGGGTCAGGGCCGCCCGCCGTAGGGCAGCAGGTCGGACCGGTAGATCGAGGCGTACCGGACCACGGCACCGGTGTGCGGTGCCTCGATCATCTGGCCGCCGCCCACGTAGAGGCCCACGTGGTGGCTCGACGGGCCGCTGTAGCCGAAGAACACCAGGTCGCCGGGTCGCAGGTCGCTGATCGCCACCCTCGAGGTCTCCGACCACTGCGCGCCCGTGTAGTGCGAGAGGTACACCCCGGCCTGCCGCCAGGCCATCATGGTCAGCCCCGAGCAGTCGAACGAGCTCGGGCCGGAGGCACCCCAGCCGTAGGGCTTGCCCAGTTGTGCCTGCGCGTAGCCGATGACCGCGGAGACGCCTCCGCGCGACGCCGGCGGCGGTGGTGGCGGCGGGTCGCTGGGCTTCGGCGACGGGGTCTCCGTCCTGCCCTTGGCAGCCTTTGCTGCGGCCTTCTCGGCGGCTGCCGCGACGGCCCTCTGCCGAGCCGCCTCGGCGGCCGCGC
The DNA here is from genome assembly GCA_036278855.1 of Pedococcus sp. Taxonomy (GTDB): domain Bacteria; phylum Actinomycetota; class Actinomycetes; order Actinomycetales; family Dermatophilaceae; genus Pedococcus. Next base: position 926 of record DASUKI010000132.1, on the reverse strand, counting down.
GCTTGGCTGCGGCCTCGGCGGCACGCTTGGCCGCCGCGTCACGGGCAGCCTTGGCCCGAGCGGCGGCCAGTCGGGCCTGCCGGGCCGCCTCCGCAGCTGCGGCGCGGGCTGCAGCGGCTGCCGCGAGACCGTCCTGGCGCTGCTTCTCGAGGTCGACGGAGGTCTTGCGCAGGCTGGCCAGCTGGGTGACCAGGTGCTGCTGCTGGGTCTGGATCTGGGTCGCCGCGGCCTGGGCCTGCTCGGCCTTGGTCTTGGCGGTGTCGCGGGCGGCCTCGGCGGCCTTGGCGGCGGCAGCCTGCTGTTCCTCGGCCAGGGCCGCCTGTCGGCGCATGGTGTCGGCCACGACCGAGGTGGCGGCGGCCTGCTGCAGGGTCCGGGCCCGGGCGTCACCGACGGCCTCGAGGGCAGCGGCCCGGTCCATGAGGTCCTGCGGACCGCTGGCACTCAGGTAGGCCTCGAGCGAGCCGAGGCTGCCACCCTCCTGGTAGACCGTCGCGGCGTACTGGCGGACCACGAGGCTGGCGGCGTCGGCGCGGGACTGTGCGTCTGCGGCCCGCTTCTTGGCGGCGGTCGCCTCCGCGGTGCGCTGGTCGAGCTCGTAGCGTGCCCCGTTGTAGGCCTCGTTGGCGGCCGCCGCCTGGTCCTGCACGTCCGCCAGACGCGCGCTCGCCGCGGCGTACTGGGCGTCGAGCTGGGAGATCTGGCCGGCGGTGCTGGTCACGGCCGCCTTGGCACGGTCGACCTGGGACTTGGACGGGTAGACCGGCTTGGGAGCCGGCTCCGCAGTGGCGGCGAGCGCCGTGGTGACCGACATCGTCGCGATGAGGGACATGGCGGCTCCGGCGCGCACGACGCGGCGGGTGTGGAGGGCACCAGGCACGGGGGGAAATGCCTCTCATCTCGGGTATCAGCAGCGGTCCGAGAGT
>DASUKI010000131.1:0-2945 GCA_036278855.1 Pedococcus sp. | reverse complement strand
GTCCAGCAGGAGAGACGGGCCGCCCACGGTGCGGACGCGGCGACGGGACTCAGCTGCGGCGCGAGCCCAACGGCCGCCAGAGGACCAGCGCCTGGTTGCGCTCGGCACGGGGCCGCTGGCCGACGCGCGCCGGCACCACCTCACCGCCGGGACCGACGGCGAACACCCGTGCGCCGAGGTGGCCCAGAGCCGCGGTGCGCACCTGCTCGAGCTCGTCCTGGAGCTCGACGACCCGGCTCCGCAGGGCGACGACCTGGTTCTCCAGGTCGAGGATCCGCTGGATCCCGGCGAGGCTGACGCCCTCCTCCTGGGACAGGCGCTGGACCTCGCGCAGCAGCGCGACGTCACGCCCGGAGTAGCGTCGGCCACCGCCCCGCGTCCGGGACGGGGTGACCAGACCGAGCCGGTCGTACTGCCGCAACGTCTGCGCGTGCAGGCCGGCCAGGGTCGCCGCCACCGAGATGACGAAGACCGGTGCGTCGTCGTCAGGCGAGAAACCTCGGAGCTCGGCCACGGCCGGTCACCTCCGTGCCTTGTCGAACAACTCGGCCCGCGGGTCGTGCCCGTCGTCCTGCGCCCTCAGCGTCTCCACGGCGGCCTTCGCGTCGTCCGAGAGCCGTTGCGGCACAAGGATGCTCACCCTGGCGAGCAGGTCGCCGGGCTTGTCCTTCCTCGGGACGCCGCGGCCCTTGACCCGCAGCACGCGCCCGCTCGGGGTGCCGGCGGCGATCCTGACCTTCACCGAGCCGCCGTCGAGGGTGGGCACCGCCACCGTGGCGCCGAGGGCAGCCTCGGCAAACGTGACCGGCAGCTCCACGGTGAGGTTGTCCCCGTCCCGCCCGAAGACGGGGTGCGGCTCGACGGTCACGGTGAGGATGAGGTCGCCCGCGGGTGCGCCGGCGTCGCCCGGCTGCCCCTTGCCGCGCAACCGGATCTTCTGGCCGTCCTTGACCCCGGCGGGGATCCGGGTCGTGATGTGGCCGCCGTCGCTCGTGCCGAGGGTGACCGTCGATCCCCCGACCGCGTCGCGGAAGGACAGGGTCGTCCGGGCGGCGAGGTCCGCACCCTTGCGCGGGCCCGCGGGTGCGCCGAAGCCGCCGTATGCCGGGCCGGCACCTCCCCCGAACATCCCCCCGAGGATGTCCTCGAGGTTGGGCTGACCGGCTCCGCCGGTGCTGTAGCGGACCCGGGTCCCCCCGCCTGCGCCGCCGCCTCCGAACATGGACGAGAAGACGTCCTCGAACCCGCCGGCAGCTGCCCCTCCCGGGCCACCTGCAGTGAAACGGGCGCCACCGCGCGCCATCTGGCGGATCGCGTCGTACTCGCGACGCTGCTCGGGGTCGGACAGGACGGAGTTGGCTTCGCCGATGTCCTTGAAGCGCTGCTCCGCCGCCGCGTCACCCGGGTTCTGGTCGGGGTGGTGCTTGCGGGCGAGCTTGCGGTAGGCCTTCTTGACCTGCGCCGCGTCGGCGTCCTGGGGGACGCCGAGGATTGCGTAGAAGTCCTTCTCGAACCAGTCCTGACTGGCCATGGCGTCCTCCTCTCAGTTGCCTGACTGCAAGTCTCGGTCGATTTGGGTGGATTGCCTGCGCGGCGGGGTCGGCGTCGGTGCCGAGGTCACTCGGGGTCTGCCACCGCGACGCGCGCGGCCCGCAGCACCTGCTCGCCGGCACGGTAGCCCGGCTGCAGCACCTGCACGACGGTGGTCGAGTCGCCGCTCGCAGGAATGGACCCGTCGGTCGGCCAGGCGGTGTGCATGAGCGCCTCGTGCAGGTTGGGGTCGAACTCCTCACCGGCGGCGCCGTAGCGCTCGAGCCCGAACTTGCCGAGCGTCGTCTCGAGCTTGTCGGCGATGGCGGCGAACGGGCCACCCGCCAGGTCGCCGTGCTCGCGGGCCGCGTGGATGTCGTCGAGCACCGGGAGCGCCGCCTCGAGCACGGACTGCACGGCGCGCTCCTGCACCACCGCGCGGTCGCGGTCGACGCGCCGCTTGTAGTTGACGTACTCCGCCTGCAGCCGCTGCAGGTCCCCGAGCCGCTCAGCCGCGAGCGCCTCGAAGTCCTCAGCCCTGGGCGCCTGCGAGGCCACGGCCTCCTGCTCGTCGGCGAGCTGCTCGGCCGCCTCGGCGGCGGTGGGCTCGAACTCCTGCGAGCCCACCATCGCCTCGGCACCGTCAGGCTGGTCAGCCGTCGGGTTCTGGTCGGTCACTTCTTCTCCTCGTCGTCCTCGACGACCTCCGCGTCCACGACGTCGTCATCGGTCGCGGAGGCGCCGCCGCCGGCCTGGGCACCCTCGGTGCCGTCCCCGGAAGCCGCGCCGTCACTGGAGGTGCCGGCCTGTTCGGCAGCCGACGCCGCGGCATACATCGCGGTGCCCATCTTCTGGGACTCCTCAGAGAGCTTCGAGCTCTTTGCCGAGATGTCCTCCGGGGTCGCGCCGGACTCGGGCTTGAGGGCGTCCTTGAGGTCGGCGAGCGCCTCGTCGACCGGCTTGCGCTGGTCGTCCTGGAGCTTGTCGGCGTTGTCGGTGAGGAACTTCTCGGTCGAGTAGACCAGCTGCTCCGCGGTGTTGCGGGACTCGGTCTCCTCGCGCCGCTTCCTGTCCTCCTCGGCGTGCTCCTCGGCCTCCTTGACCATCCGCTCGATGTCCTCCTTCGGGAGGGCCGAGCCGCCAGAGATCGTGATCTTCTGCTCCTGGCCGGTGCCCCGGTCCTTGGCGGAGACGTTGACGATGCCGTTGGCGTCGATGTCGAAGGTGACCTCGATCTGCGGCACGCCGCGCGGCGCCGGCGCGATGCCGGTCAGCTCGAAGGTGCCCAGCGCCTTGTTGTGCTGCGCGATCTCGCGCTCGCCCTGGAAGACCTGGATCAGCACGCTCGGCTGGTTGTCCTCGGCGGTCGAGAACACCTCGGAGCGCTTGGTCGGGATCGCGGTGTTGCGCTCGAT
>DASUKI010000130.1:0-15202 GCA_036278855.1 Pedococcus sp. | reverse complement strand
GAGGCGGCCAAGACCGCGCTGCGCGCCATCCAGGACAAGTGGGAGGCGGCCGGCAAGGTCCCCCGCGGTGACGTCGACCGGGTGGAGAAGGGCATGCGCCGGGTCGAGCAGGCGGTGCGCGACGCCGACGAGAAGCGTTGGCACCAGACCAACCCCGAGGTCGCAGCCCGCGCGCAGAGCATGGTGGACCAGCTCGAGTCGTCCGTGGCGTCGCTGCGCGAGGACCTCGCGAAGGCCCAGGCGTCCGGTGACGCGACAAAGGTCGACGACGCCCGGGCCAAGCTGGACGCCCAGGAGCAGTGGCTGACCCAGGCGCGGGGCAACCTCGACGAGTTCCGGGCCTAGCGGGGGCTTCGGCCGAGGTCCCGCGACTCAGGCCTTGGCGGCGGTCGCCTTGGTGCCGGTGATCCGGTAGACGTCGAACACGCCGTCGATCTTGCGTACCGAGTTGATCACGTGGTCGAGGTGGCTGGGGTCGCCCATCTCGAAGGTGAACTTGCTGATCGCCACCCGGTCGCGGGAGGTCTGCACGGACGCGGACAGGATGTTCACGTGCTGGTCGGAGAGCACCCGGGTGACGTCGGACAGCAGCCGGTTGCGGTCGAGTGCCTCGACCTGCAGCTGCACGAGGAAGACGCTGCCCGACGTCGGCGCCCACTCGACCTCGATCATCCGGTCGGGCTGGGAGAGCAGCGACTCGGCGTTGGTGCAGTCGGTGCGGTGCACCGAGACGCCGTTGCCCCGCGTGATGAACCCCATGATCGGGTCTCCGGGCACCGGGGTGCAGCAGCGCGCGAGCTTGACCCACACGTCGGCGGTGCCGACGACCACGACACCCGGGTCCCCGCTGCGGCGCCGCATCGACCGCGACGGGGTCGTCGCCTCGGCGAGGTCCTCGGACGCGCCCTCCTCTCCCCCGAGCGAGGCCACGAGCCGGCCCACCACGTGCTGGGCGGACACGTGCCCTTCTCCCACCGCGGCATACAGGGCGTCGATGTCCTGGTAGCGCAGCTCGGAGGCCAGGCCCGTCAAGGTCTCCACGGACATGAGGCGCTGCAACGGCAGCCCCTCCTTGCGCATCGCCTTGGCGATGGCGTCCTTGCCCGTCTCGATCATCTCCTCGCGGCGCTCCTTGGAGAACCACTGGCGGATCTTGTTGCGGGCCCGCGGTGACTTCACGAAGCTCAGCCAGTCGCGCGAGGGGCCGGCGCCGTCGGCCTTGGAGGTGAGCACCTCGACGACGTCGCCGTTCTCGAGCACCGACTCCAACGGCACGAGGCGTCCGTTGACGCGTCCGCCGATGCAGTGGTGGCCCACCTCGGTGTGCACGGCGTAGGCGAAGTCGACCGGCGTCGAACCAGCCGGCAGGGCCACTACCTCACCGCGGGGCGTGAAGACGTAGACCTCGCGGGCGTTGATCTCGAAGCGCAGCGAGTCGAGGAACTCCCCCGGGTCCGCGGTCTCCTTCTGCCAGTCGAGCAGCTGGCGCAGCCACGCCATGTCGTTGATCGGGCCGGTCTCGCCCTCCTTGACGCCGGCCGCGGGCGCGGTTGCGTCCTCCTTGTACTTCCAGTGCGCGGCGACGCCGTACTCGGCCCTGCGGTGCATGGTGTGGGTGCGGATCTGGATCTCCACCGCCTTGCCCTCGGGCCCGATCACCGTGGTGTGCAACGACTGGTACATGTTGAACTTCGGCATCGCGATGTAGTCCTTGAACCGCCCGGGCAGGGGGTTCCACCGCGCGTGCAGCGCGCCGAGCGCGGCATAGCAGTCGCGCACCGAGTCGACGAGGACCCGCACTGCGACGAGGTCGTAGATGTCCTCGAAGTCGCGGCCGCGCACGATCATCTTCTGGTACACCGAGTAGTAGTGCTTCGGCCGGCCGGTGACGGTCGCCTTGATCTTGGCCGACTTGAGGTCGCCGCTGACCTGTTCGCGCACCCCGGCGAGGAACTCCTCGCGCGCGGGCGCCCGCTCGGCGACGAGCCGCACGATCTCGTCGTAGACCTTGGGGTAGAGCGTTGCGAAGGACAGGTCCTCGAGCTCCCACTTGATGGTGTTCATGCCCAGCCGGTGGGCCAGCGGCGCGTAGATCTCGAGGGTCTCGCGGGCCTTGCGCTGCGCCGACTCGAGGGAGACGTAGCGCCAGGTGCGGGCGTTGTGGAGCCGGTCGGCGAGCTTGATCACCAGCACCCGGATGTCGCGCGCCATGGCCACGACCATCTTGCGCACCGTCTCGGCCTGGGCGGCGTCGCCGTAGGTCACCTTGTCGAGCTTGGTCACCCCGTCGACGAGCATCGCGACCTCGTCACCGAAGTCGCGGCCCAAGGCCTCGAGGCTGTATGCCGTGTCCTCCACCGTGTCGTGCAGCAGCGCCGCTGCCAGGGTGGCCGGGGTCATGCCGAGCTCGGCGAGGATGGTGGTGACCGCGAGGGGGTGGGTGATGTAGGCGTCACCGGACTTGCGCTTCTGGCCGCGGTGCGCCTCCTCGGCGACGGCGTAGGCGCGCTCTATGACGGACAGGTCGGCCCGTGGGTGGGTGGCGCGGACGCTCTGCAGCAACGGCTCGAGGACAGGGTTGCTCGGGCCCCCTCGGCTGCCGAGGCGGGCGAGCCGCGCTCGGATGCGGCTGGCCGAGGAGGGCCCAGAGGTCGGCGCCGCGCGTTCCGCGCTCCTGGCGACGACCTCCTCGCTCATGGAGAAAGCCTAGTTGACCACCACAACCGAGCGGACGTCGCGCCCGGGAAGCCGCTCGCGGCCGTGCAGGAACGCCAGCTCGACGACGGTCTCGAGGGCGACGACCTTCGCGCCCGCGTCCTCGAGGAGCTGCCAGGCCGCGGCGGAGGTGCCCCCCGTCGCGAGCACGTCGTCGACCAGGAGCACGCGCTCCCCGCCGACGAAGGAGTCCTCGTGGAGCTCGATGCGGGCGCTGCCGTACTCGAGGTCGTAGGAGACACCGAGGGTCTTGCCGGGCAGCTTGCCCGCCTTGCGGACCGGCACGAAGCCGATGCCCAGCTCGTGCGCGATGGCCGCTCCGAAGATGAATCCGCGTGCCTCGATGCCGACGACCACGTCGACCTTGTCGCGCCACCGCTCCGCGATGTCGCGCACGAGCTCGCTGAACGCCGGACCGTCGGCGAGCAGCGGCGTGACGTCCTTGAACACCACCCCGGGCTCGGGGAAGTCCGGGACGTCCCGCAGCCGGGAGGAGACCAGCTCGGCGATCGCGGTGCTCGACATGGTCAGTGCCTGGCTATCGGCGCGACTTGGGTGCCCGGCGCGGCTGGTTGCGTGGCCCGCTCTGCGCGTATCGGTGGGTCTCGCGCACGGGAGCACCGTCCCTGGTGGCTCTCGCGCCGACCCGCTCGGGCTCGTCGGCGCCCTCACGGGCAGCCTCGGCCTGCTCCTCTGCATCCGGCTGGTGCGCGACCGGCGCCGCGTCGGAGGAGGACACCACGCCGCCGTGGCGGTCCTGGTAGCGCTTGGCCCGCTTGTCGAGGTCCACGACGGCCGGCTCGTGGGCGCGCAGGTGCACGAACAGCGGGGTGGCGATGAAGACCGAGGAGTACGCGCCGACGGCGATGCCGACGAACAGCGCGAGGGACAGGTCGAGCAGCGTTCCGGGGCCGAGGAAGAGGAAGCCGATGACCAGGATGGCCGCGATCGGCAGCAGGGCCACCACTGTGGTGTTGATCGAGCGCACCAGGGTCTGGTTGACGGCGAGGTTCGCCGCCTGGGCGTAGGTCATCCGGCCGTTGCCCATGGCCTCGCCGGTGTTCTCGCGCACCTTGTCGAACACGACGACCGTGTCGTAGAGGGAGTAGCCCAGGATGGTGAGGAAGCCGATCATCGTCGCCGGCGACACCTCGAAGCCCGCGAGCGCGTAGATGCCGACCGTGATGAACAGGTCGTGCAGCAGGGCGACCAGGCCGGAAACCGCCATCTTCCAGGTGCGGAAGTAGATCGCCATCACGAGCGAGACCAGGGCGAGGAAGACGACCAGCGCCTTGAGCGCCTTCTGGCTGACCGAGGCACCCCACGACGGCCCGACGAACGACGAGGAGATCTTCGTCTCCTGGACGCCGAGGTCCTTGGCGAGGGCCGTCTTGACCTGCTCTGCCTGGGCGTCGTCGAGCTTCTCGGTCTGCACGCGGACGGTGTCGGTGCCGACCTTGGTGACCTCGGCCGCTCCGGCGGCGGAGACGCTGGCCACGGCGTCCTTGGCGGTCTGCTCGTAGCTGCTCGTGGTGACGCCGGCGACGCGGAACTCGGACCCGCCGCGGAACTCCAGGCTGAGGTTCAGCCCGTGCCACACCAGGCCGATGGCGGCCAGCAGGACGAAGACCCCGGAGACGACATACCACTGCTTGTAGCGGCCGACGAAGTCGACGGACCGCTTGCCGGTGTAGAGGTCGTTGCCGATGCTGGCGAAGCTGGTCACAGCGCGCTCCCGTCGCTCGTGGCGGTGCGTTGCACGGCCGGCGTCGGCATGGAGACGCGGCCGCGGCCGGCATACCGGACCGTCTTGGCGCCCAGGCGCTCCGGGTCCAGGCCGGACAGCCGGTGTCCACCACCGAAGAACTTGGTCCCGGCCAGCAGCGCCACCAGCGGGTGGGTGAACATGACCACGATCAGCAAGTCGATGATCGTCGTCAGGCCGAGGGTGAACGCAAAGCCGCGCACGTTGGAGGCGGCGAGCAGGTAGAGCACCACGGCCGCGAGGAAGTTCACGCCGTCCGCGGCCAGGATGGTCCGCCGCGCCCGACGCCACCCGGTGTCGACGGCCGCCCGCAACGGACGTCCCTCGCGCACCTCGTCACGGATGCGTTCGAAGTAGACGATGAACGAGTCTGCGGTGACGCCGATCGCGACGATCAAGCCGGTGATGCCGGCCATGTCGAGGCGGAAGTTGTGCGACCAGCCGAGCAACGTGATCGACACGTAGGTGAGCAGTGCGGCGATGACGATGGACAGGACCGTGACGAAGCCGAGCGCGCGGTACTGGAGCAGCGAGTACCCGAACACCAGGATGAAGCCGATGATGCCGGCGTAGAGCCCGTAGCGGAGCTGCTCGCCGCCGAGCGTCGGGCTGATCTGGTCGCGGGTCTGCAGGGTGAACGACATGGGCAGGGCGCCGAACTTCAGCTGGTTGGCGAGGTCGCGGGCGCTGTCCAGCGTGAAGTTTCCGGTGATGCTGGCGTTGCCGTCGAGGATCGCCGCCTGGGCGACCGGTGCGGTCAGCACCTTGGAGTCGAGGGTGACGGCGAAGCGGTTGCGCGGGTCGGGCAGGTTGACCAGCCGCGAGGTGACCTGGCCGAAGGCCTTGGTTCCGGAGCCGTTGAAGGACAGGCGGATCTCGACGATCGAGGACGGCTGCCCGTTGGACAGCGTCTGGTAGCCGGCGACGGCGTCCTTGATCTGGTCGCCGCGGACCTCGACGGGTCCGAGGATGTACTTCTCGGTGCCGTCGTCGTTGCAGGTGACCAGCGGCTTGGCGGGGTCGTCGACGATCTTGTCGAGCGCGTCAGAGTTGGTGCAGTCGAGCTCCTGGAGCTGCTTGGTCAGCTCAGGTGTGATCCAGGCGGTGTCGCTGGGGTTCTGGGGCTTCGCGTTGGGCGCCGGTGTGGCCGAGCCGCTCGGGGTCGGCGGGGGCGTGGTCGCCTGCACGAAGGCGCCCGGCAGCGCCGACTTGGACTGGGTGGTTGCCGACGAGGTCGCGGTGGCCGTCGAGGGGACCTCGCCTCCTGGGGCCGTGGCCGTCCCCGTCCCGGTGGCGGTGCCGCTCGGGGTCGAGGTCGGCACGGGCTGGGCGGCCGTGGGCTGGGCGACGAGGACGGCGCGGAAGCGCATCTGCGAGGACTTGCGGATCGCGTCCTCGGTGGCCTTGTCGGGCACGCCGGGCATGGTGACGACGATGTCCTGGCCGCCGCGGGTGGTGACCTCGGCGCCGGCCACACCGTTGGCGTCTACGCGTTGGGTGATGATGTCGCGTGCCTGGCTCAGCTGGTCGCTGGAGACCTTGTTCGTCCCCACCAGCACCGGCTGGAGGATCATCTGGGTGCCGCCCTCGAGGTCGAGCCCGAGCTTGGGGGTGGTCTGGGCGGTGCCCCACTGCGCCACGGCGAACAGCAGGACGTAGAGGCCCACGATGACCGCAGCCAGTGCGGAGAGAACGCGGATCGGCTTGCGGTTGTGCGGGTTGATTGCCACGAACGAGGAGCCTTACTGGGTGCTGGTGTCGGCGCCGGACTCTGGCGTCGTGGTCTGTGGGGCCGCCTTGAGCCCGATGGCGCGGCGGTCGAAGCGGACGCTCACGCCCGGGGCGACCTCGAGGGTGGCAACGTCACCGTCGAGCGAGCGGATCGTGCCGAACAGGCCGGAGGTAGTGCACACCTCGTCGCCCACCTGAAGGGCCGCCTGCAGGCTCTGCGTCGCCCGCTGGCGGCGCCGCTGGCTCCACACCATGAAGACGATCAGCGCGACCGGGAGCAGGAAGATCAGCAGGCTTCCGTAGGCCGAGCCGCCACTGGAGGTGGCCTGGGGCAAGCCGCCGATGAGCATGGAGCATTCCTTCGTTGCCGGGTGTGGGTGGCGCGCCACTGCGGGCGACCGCCCGAGTGTAGGTGACGCACGGCATACGAACCAACGTGCCCCACGGTCGTGGCGTTCCGTTTCGGTCTCGATCGGGTATGCCGGTCAGTCGCCGAAGCGGCCCTCCGTGCCTTCGAGGGGCAGGGGCGTCTGGAGGTCCGCCCCGGGTGGTGGGGTGATGCCCAGGTGCCGCCAGGCGAGGGTGGTGGCCGCACGCCCGCGCGGCGTCCGGGAGATGAAGCCCTCGCGGACCAGGAACGGCTCCGCGACCGACTCCACCGTGTCGGACTCCTCGCCGACCGCCACCGCGAGAGTGCCCAGCCCGACCGGGCCTCCTCCGAAGCGGCGGCACAGGGCGTCGAGCACGGCGCGGTCGAGCCGGTCGAGGCCGCGGTCGTCGACGTCGAACAGGGCCAGCGCGGCGTGCGCCGCCGGCTCGTCGACCACGTCGCGGCCGTGCACCTGGGCCCAGTCGCGGACCCGGCGCAGCAGCCGGTTGGCGATGCGGGGCGTGCCACGCGACCGGCGGGCGATCTCGGCGATGCCCGCCTCGTCGGCGCTCACCGCGAGCAGCCCGGCCGATCGGTGCAGGATCGTCACGAGGTCGGCGGTGGCGTAGAAGTCGAGGTGGCCGGTGAACCCGAACCGGTCGCGCAGTGGTGCCGGCAGCAGACCCGCGCGCGTGGTGGCGCCGACCACGGTGAACGGCGGCAGCTCGAGCGGGATGGCGGTGGCGCCGGGTCCCTTTCCGACGATCACGTCGACCCGGTAGTCCTCCATCGCGAGGTAGAGCATCTCCTCGGCCGAGCGCGACATCCGGTGGATCTCGTCGAGGAAGAGCACCTCGCCCTCGGTCAGCGACGACAGCACCGCCGCGAGGTCGCCGGCGTGCTGGATGGCAGGTCCGCTGGTGATCCGGATCGGGCGCTCGAGCTCGGAGCCGATCAGCATCGCCAGGGTGGTCTTGCCCAGGCCGGGTGGCCCACTGAGCAGCACGTGGTCGGGCGGGCTGCCCCGGCGCCGGGCGGCCTCGAGCACGAGCGAGAGCTGGTCGCGGACCCGCGGCTGCCCGGCGAACTCGGTGAGCCGCCGCGGTCGCAGGGCTGCCTCGACGGTGCGCTCGTCGGTGTCGCTGCGTGCGTCGACGACGCGCGCCGTGGCGTCGACGGAGTCGTCCTCGTAGATCTCGGAGCTGAAGCCGTCGGTCACCGCGCTCACCTCGGTCCGAGCTCGCGCAGGGCGGCACGCAGCATGTCGGACACGCTCGGGTCCGCGCCGGCGTCCCTGGCGACCGTCGCGACCGCGTCGTCCGCCTGCTTGGCCGACCAGCCGAGGCCCACCAGCGCCTCGGAGACCTGGGAGCGCCACGCGGTGCCGGCCACGGCGGGAACCGCGGTGGCCCCGCCGCCGGTGCCACGCGGCACACCGAGCTTGTCGCGGAGCTCGAGGACCAGGCGCTCCGCGCCCTTCTTGCCGATGCCGGGCACGGTGGTCAGGGCGGCCACGTCGCCGCTGCCGATCGCGGCGCGCAGCCGGTCGGGGTCGAGGACGGCGAGCATCGCCAGCGCGAGCCGCGGCCCCACCCCTGAGACGGTCTGGACCTGCTCGAAGACGTCGCGCTCGTCGTCGGTGCCGAAGGCGTAGAGGGTGAGGGAGTCCTCGCGCACCACCAGCGTGGTGGCGAGCGCCGCCTCCTGCCCGCGGTGCAGGGCGGAGGCCGTGCCCGGCGTGGTGTGCAGGAGCAGCCCCACTCCCCCGACCTCGAGGACGACGCGGTCGAGCCCGACGTGCTGGACGGGGCCGCGGACTGAGGCGATCACCGGGCCACCGCCGAGCGCTGGGCGGTCAGCCTGCCGCGCTCCGTCGCGGCCGCCTGCTCGAGGCGGCCGGCCTGGGTCCCCTGCCACAGGTGGCAGATCGCGAGGGCCAGCGCGTCCGCTGCGTCGGCCGGCCTGGGCGCAGCCGACATGTGCAGGATGCGGGTGACCATCGCGGTGACCTGGGCCTTGTCGGCGCGGCCGGACCCGGTGACCGCTGCCTTCACCGAGGTGGGGGTGTGCAGCGCGAGGGGCAGGCCCCGGCGGGCGGCGGCGAGCATGGGCAGGGCGGAGGCCTGCGCGGTGCCCATGACGCTCGCGACGTTGACGTCGGCGAAGACCTGCTCGACCGCGATCTCGTCGGGCTCGAACCGGTCGAGCCAGGCGTCGAGCTCGGTCTGGAGGTAGAGCAGCCGCTCGGGCGTCGAGGTGCTCGCCGGGGTGCGCACGACGCCCACGGCCACGAGCCGGACCTGCCGGCCGAGGCCGCCCTCGACGACCCCGACGCCGCAGCGGGTCAGGCCGGGATCGACCCCGAGTACGCGCACTGGTGCAGGCTCCTCACGTCCGAACAGGTGTTCGGCGCCCACGCTACACACGAGGGGTGGCCGATCGGGTCCAACACGCCCGGTCCGCCGCTACTCGTCGTCCTCGAGCTCGGCGAGCACGTCGTCGGGGATGTCTCCGTTGGCGAACACGTCCTGGACGTCGTCGGAGTCCTCGAGCGCCTCGATGACGCGGATCATCTTGCGGGCGCCGTCGGCGTCGAGCGGCACCTGGAGGTTGGGCACCCACGACGCCTCGGCCGAGTCGTAGTCGATGCCGGCGTCCTGCAGCGCGGTGCGGACGGCCACGACGTCGGTGGCCTCCGAGACGATCTCCCAGGTGTCGCCGTTGTCGTTGACGTCCTCGGCGCCGGCCTCGAGGACCACCTCGAGCAGGGAGTCCTCGGTGGCGTCCGGCCTGCCTTCCTGGGCCTTGGGGACCAACACGACGCCCTTGCGGTTGAACACGTAGGCCACCGAGCCGGGGTCTGCGAGCTGGCCGCCGTTGCGGGTCAGGGCGGTGCGCACCTCGGCGGCGGCGCGGTTGCGGTTGTCGGTGAGGCATTCGATCAGCACCGCGACACCGCCGGGCGCGTAGCCCTCGTAGGTGATGGTCTGCCAGTCGGCGCCACCCGCCTCCGCGCCGGAGCCACGCTTGACCGCCCGGTCGATGTTGTCGTTGGGGACCGAGGTCTTCTTGGCCTTCTGGATCGCGTCGTAGAGCGTGGGGTTGCCGGCCGGGTCGCCGCCACCGGTGCGCGCGGCCACCTCGATGTTCTTGATGAGCTTGGCGAAGAGCTTGCCGCGCTTGGCGTCGATGGCAGCCTTCTTGTGCTTCGTGGTGGCCCATTTGCTGTGGCCGCTCATGCGTTGCCTCTCACGATCTCGACGAACAACTGGTGGAACCGGTGGTCCCCGCTCACCTCCGGGTGGAAGGAGGTGGCCAGCAACGGTCCCTGGCGAACGGCGACGATCCTACCTGCGGCCGGTCCGTCCTCGACCTTGGCCAGCACGTCGACGGCCTCGCCCACCTCCTCGACCCACGGAGCCCGGATGAAGATGGCCCGCATTGGCGTGCCACCGATGGCGCGGATGTGCAGGTCGTGCTCGAAGGAGTCCACCTGGCGCCCGAAGGCGTTGCGCCGCACCGTCATGTCGATGCCGCCGAGGGTCTGCTGGTCGGGGCGGCCGTCGGCGATCCGGTCGGCGAGCATGATCATGCCGGCACAGGAGCCGTATGCCGGCATGCCGGCTCCCAGCCGCGCGCGCAGCGGCTCGTACAGCCCGAAGGCTCGGACCAGCTTGTCGATGGTGGTGGACTCCCCGCCGGGGATCACGAGCGCGTCGACGGCGTCCAGCTCGGTGGGCCGGCGCAGCGGTGTCGCCCGTGCGCCGGCCTCCTCGAGTACGTGCAGGTGCTCGCGCACGTCTCCCTGGATGGCGAGGACACCGATGGTCGGACTCACAGCGCGCAGCGTACGCGCGGCGCGGGTACGGCTACGGGGTGGCCACGACGGACGCAGTGACCTTGGAGTCGTCCAGTCCGGACCAGGAGCTGACGGCCAGCACCAGGTCGCTGTCGGTCGGGACGTCGACCGAGGTGCGTGCCACTGAGGACCTGGCACTGGTGGAGGTGTTGAAGGCCAGCACCTTGAGGTCCACGGTCGTGGCCGGTCCGGGGTTGGTGAGCCGGACCAGGGACAGGTCGGGCGAGGAGGTGATGTCCAGCTCGTTGGTGGGCGTGGCACCGAAGCCCTCGACGCTCACCCCCCTGGCCTGGCCGCTGACCTGGCGGGCGACGGTGAGGTTCGCGGTCTTGGCTGCGCCCGGCGCGAACCGCACCCGGGTGCCGTCGGCGTTGGCGAGCAGGCGATCCACCTGACCCGCGGCGGTGGGCACGTCGGTGAGGCCGAGCGACGTGCCGGTGGGGGTCAGGGATGCGTAGGTGTAGGTGCCTGACGCGGTGCCGGTGATGCGCCGGGTGAGCCCTGTCTGCGGGGGCAGCAGCACGGCACCGGGCAGCAGGTAGGCGGGGTGGCTGCCCGGGATCTCGGAGAGGAGCTGGTCGCCAGAGCGCCCGGTCACGCGGCCGTTGTCGTCGACCACCTGCAGCGTGGCGGGCGAGAGCAGGAAGTCCAGGACGAACGTCGTCAGTCCGAGCGGACCGCCGAACGGCAGGTCGAGGTCGCGGAGCAGGTACTCACCCAGTGTCGCGGAGGCGAGCGTGATCTTGTCCTCGCTCTTGAACTTCTCGGCGCCGGCTGCGGTGTAGGTGAACCGGGTCTCCCCTCCGACGACACGGAAGTCCACGAAGCAGTTGGGGTCCGCCGGGTGGTTGTTGTCCCAGCAGTGCATCCGGATGCCGTCGAGCGTCGCCGACCCGTCGTTGCCCTGCGGATAGGTGATGCGGATCGGGACGATGCAGTGGCTGTCGGAGAGCATGTCGAAATAGCCCTCGTCCCAGATGTCGCCTGCTGGGACGAAGAACAGGAGTGGGGCGGTCTCACGAGTGCCACCGGACGTGAACTCCGCCTCGATCTCGCGGAACACCGTGACGACGTTCGCCTGGCCGCGCCGGCCCTGGTCATGGAAGTCGAGCAGCGACTCGCGGGTGAGCAGGCGACCGTGGATCGCGGTCATCTGCTTGCGGAACGCCGCGTCCCGGACCACCGACGAGAAGGTGTCGTTGTGCCCGAGCCAGAACCGGTCGAGCGACATCGACGCCAGCGCGGTGCAGAACCCCGTGGCGAGCCCGCCGTTGTCCTCACCCTTGAGGAACTCCTCGTAGAAGAAGTAGAACGCGGTGGTCAGCACGGGGTGGCCGAAGACCGGGTCCAGCAGCTCGTGCCACACCTCCACCCCACCGTAGGTGTCCTCGAACGTCGACCAGCTCGGGGTGCCGTTCGCGTCGTTGGCGAAGGAGAAGTCGTGCACGCCCAACAGGAAGCCGTTCTTCGCCACGCGGGGAACGGTGGCCGTGACCGTGTTGCTGCGCTGCCCGTCCGGGTTCACCACCGTGAGCCCCACCGTGTGCTCGGAGGCCACAGCGCCCGCAGTCTCGGGCACCACAAAGGTCAACGAGGTTGGCGTGACGCCGGTGGCCGGGTAGAGGTCCCCGTCGTAGTCCACCGTGGCGCCGGGGAGGAAGGCGTGTCCGGTCACGGTGCTCGTGCTGCCCGGTACCACCGTGGGCAGTGCTCCCGTGACGACCGGCTTGATGACCAGCGGCAGCCGGTTGCTCTCCTGTCCGCCCTGGCGGCGGAGGTAGAGCTGTTGCTCTCCGCCGTCGAGGTTGTCGGGCAGGGTGACGTCGAGGCCCTCGTCGGGGCGGAGCGTGTGCGCCAGCGTCCTGGTCCCGAGCACCAGGGTGTCCGTGTCGGCGAAGCGGCTCCCCTTCACGACCACGTTGCCGCCGGGCAGCGCCGCGTCAGGTGTGACGTCGTAGAGCCACGGCTTGGTCAGCTGCTCGTCCCACGCCTCCTGCGTGACCGTCATGATGCGCATCGAGCCCTGACGGCCGGCCGACCCGACGTCGCCCTTGGCCCCGACGATGCCGGGCTGGCCCTGGGCACCGGCGCGTCCGCCGTCGCACACGTCGGTGTAGCCGCGGGCTCCGCCTCGACCGCCCTCACCACGGAACCCACCGTCACCGCCGTCACCGGCCCGACCTGCCGACAGGTCAGGGGTGAACGCGTTGCTGGTGGTGAGCTCGTCCAGGCTGTCCTGGAGCACGGCGAAGAGGATGCTGCCGGCACTGCCACCGTTGCCTCCTCGACCGCCTCGACCGCCGTCCCCACCGTGACCTCCGTTCCCACCGCTGCCGGGGTCGGACCAGCACTGCTTGCCGAAGAACCACCACCACTCCCCTGGCTTGCCGTCGGCCCCGCGTCCGCCGCGCCCACCCTGCTGACCCCGGCCACCGGCTCCTCCCTGCTGACCAGCGAGGTCGATGTCGGGCATGCCGTTCATGCGCAGCACCCAGATCTCCACGCTTGGGGAGTCCTGGGCGGTGCGCCCGGCGATCCCTCCCGCGCCGGTGCGGGCGTCGCCGCCGGGCAACCCGTCCTTCGAGTCGTCGCCGGTGTGGACCCCGGACCAGTTCGGGTGGCCGTCCAGGCTCGGGTCCGGCCCGATGTTGGGGACGTCCAGGACCGGGCGCCGCCAGGTGATCCGGGCGCCGGACCGGGCCTCGATCTCCTCCGCGATGATGTAGAGGGTCCCGACGGCCGGGTCGAGCTCCAAGGTCTGGTTCGTCAGGTCAAGCCGCCGCGCGATGATCACTGCCGAGCTGACGGGGATGACCAGTGAGCGCACCACCATCGGCGCGGCTGCCATGACCGGCCACTCGGACGGTCGGTCCCGCCGAAGCCGCTCCACGCTCTCCACCGCCGTGATCCGCGAGAGGTCCCGGGTGCTCACGACGTCGGGCAGCCTGGGCGCGCGCCGACCCAGGGGGCTGGGGCCGGTGCGCGGCGCGGGCCGGGTGCCGAGCACCGTGGTCGGGGCGTCGGTGATGGTGCTGGCGGCTCTCGTGGAGACCGATCGGGTGAGCAGCACGCCGTCCAGGAGCTTTCGGGCCTCGTCGCGGTCGCGGCCCTGTGCCCTGGCGAACGCGACCGCGATCTTCGGGAAGTCCACGACCGGCACCAGGGAGGCGCGCGGGGCCTTGAGCACCGTGCCGGGGGTGAGGACGGTGCGGTGCTGGACCTGCAGGGTCGACAGGTCGGACAGGTCCTCGACCCCGCACGCGTTCATGATCGCCTTGATGCGGTTGAAGCGGTCGTCGACCGCTCCGGGCAGGAGGTGGACGTCGACCGGCACCTTGAAGCTCCCGCTGAACACGCCGGCATACTTCTTCTCCTTGGCGCGTAGCGCCTTCTCCGCCTTGAGCGACAGTCCGACGTCGCTGATCCGCAGCTTGCCGAGCGCTCCGGCGAAACCCTTGCCGCCACTGGCGTCCGCCCCCACGGTGATCCCGCCCCGGCCCGTGGGGACCAGCGCCCCACCCGTGGAACCCGTGCCCGACGCAGCACCATCGAGGTCGATGGACAGCCTGCCGCGCGGGTCGCGCGCGACCCGGACAGCTGCTGCCTGACCCTTGCGCAGCGCCTTGGTGCTGCTGACCTCCTGCCACCCGTCAGCGGTGTGCACCGAGGCCACGACCTTGCCGCCCCCGTCCAGCTCCACCCGCAGCGGGGGGTTCTGCGAGGCCAACAGGACCTGGGCCCGGTCGGTGCGCGAGGGCGTGACCTCGAGGTCGACCGTGAACTGGTCCAGTCCGTCGAGCGCCGGGTCGCGCGACACCTTGATCCGGGTGCTCGGCGCCAGCTCCACGCTGCCCGGCGCCGGGCCCTCCCGGAGGGCCACACCGGAGGTCCTCAGCCGCGGCCCGCCACCTGTCGCGAACGGCCGTGCTCCGTCGAAGCCGAGGTCGAGAACGGTGCCTGGCATGGTTGCCTCCCCATCGGTGGAACCGGTCCTTCCTCTGCAGGTTCCTCGGCAACGGCGGGGATGTGGAGGTTCTTTACCAACTCCATAAGCAAGGGTGTGGACGTACCGCTACAAACTAGGCTGCGGGCATGTCCGTGCCGACCATCCGGGAGCGGGTTCCCGGAGACCTTCGCTCGCTGGCTCGGGTGCTCGAGGAGCAGCAGCCGCACACGGGATATCCGCAGCGCTGGCCACTGCCCTATCCGGTGGAGGACTTCCTGGCCCGGCGCGGCGAGCTGGGTGCCTGGGTGGCCACGCTGGACGACAACCCAACTCCGGTCGGCCACGTCTCGGTGACCACTGCGGGATCCGGTCCCGAGGTCGACGGCTGGGTCGCCGGTGCGGGGCGGCCGGCCGAGGAGCTGGCCGCGGTCTCGGTGCTGTTCGTCGACCACAGGGTGTCGGGACGTGGTGTCGGTGGTGCCCTGTTGGACGCCGCGGTGACCTTCATCCGGGGGTCGGGTCGGGCCCCGGTCCTCGACGTGGTCCAAGAGACGGCGAACGCGGTGCGGCTCTACGCGCGACACGGCTGGCAGGTGGTCGGCGAGGCACGCCCGTGGTGGCTGCCCACCGACCACCTGCCGGTGCTGCTCATGGTGCTGCCCGACGGAGCCGGCATGGTGGGTCGGGCTCAGGCCCGCGCCACGAAGTAGGCGTTGAACGGGTCGTCCTCGAGGTCGTGCCGTTGCACGTCCGCGAAGCCCGCCGCGCGCAGCATCTGCTCGGCCAGCTCGACACCCCAGACGGTGCCCAGGCCGT
>DASUKI010000129.1:0-3818 GCA_036278855.1 Pedococcus sp. | reverse complement strand
CTCGATGTCGAGCACCTCGACGCCCGCTCGGGTGAGCGTGCGGAACATGGCGGAGGTGACGCCCGGCCGGTCCTTCCCCGAGATCGTCAGGAGCAGCGTCTCCGGCCTCTGGTCGTTCATGTCCCCCCGAGGCTATCGAGGGGGTGTGAGTCATGGACGTGGCGTCCATGAGTTTGTGCAGGTCATTCCTTAGTCTGATTACGGAAGGCGTAATCAGATCTATGATGGGAGTGCCATGGCCAAGGACTACTCGACGATGACGGTGCCCCAGCTGGAGGAGTTGCGCACGCTGATGTTGGGCCGCATCGCCTCGGTGCCGCAGTTCCGGCGGGGATCGTTGCAGGTGGGCTACCGCAAGTGCGGCAAGCCGAGCTGCCGCTGCGCCCGCCCCGGCGAGCAGGGCCATGGCCCGCGCGGGCTGTGGACTCGCACCGCCAAGGAGCCGGGCGGGGCCAAGGGGCAGTCGCGGGGGCAATACATCCCGGTCGAGCAGGTCGACCAGGTGCGTGCCGAGTTGGACAACTACGCACAGTTCGCCGGGCTGGTCGAGGACTACGTCGAGGTCAACGAGGCGTTGTGCACCGCACGGCTCGGACCACCGGCGCGTCGCGCTCGATCTGACCCTGCGACGACAGGGGAAAAAAGGGGCTCAGGAACCGGCCAGAGCTCCGGCCGGACGACGAAGAAGGGCTGAACGCGCTGGCCGACCGCGTCGCCGAACTGGCGGCCGAGGAGGCCCGTCGCCTGGTCCACGCCGCCGCCGAACTCCTCACCCACGGTCAGGAGCACGGGCAGGAGCACGGGCAGGAGCACGGTGGGAGCGGGATGCTGGAAGCGATCGAGCGTGCCGCCCAACAGACCGCGGCGGCCATCGGCTTGGCTGCCCTGGGCGCAGTGGTGGACTGGGCCGGCACCGAGGCTCCGGCCCGTACTGGCTGCCCTCACGCAGCCCCGGAAACTGGGCATACCGCACGCCTTGTGGCCCGGCGCACCAAGACTGTCCGTACCCTGCTGGGCGGCATCGAGATGGTCCGCGGCTACTACCACTGCCGGACCTGCAAGCACGGCTTCGCGCCCCTAGACGACCTGCTCGGCACCGCGGGCACCAGTCTCTCACCAGGCCTGGCACGCGCGTGTGCGCTGGCCGGGGCCGAGATGCCCTATGACACCTCGCGGCGCTTCATCGCCACCGTGACCGGCCTGGACCTGGCCTCGACCTCGACCCTGGCTCGCACCACCCGCACCCACGGCGCTCGGGCCCGGGACTTGATCGCCGCCGAGCACGCCGCTGCCGCCGGCCCTGTCCCGGCGCCCGGGGTGAGCGCTGAGGGACCGCAGATCTGCTACCTCGTCATGGACGGCACCGGTGCCCCGATGCTGCCCTGCGAATGCACCGGCCGGGCTGGCAAGGACCCGACCAAGAACGACGGACGCGCCGGGACCCGGGAAGTGAAGATCGGCTGCTTGTTCACCCAGACCGACATCGACCCCGATACCGGCGACCCGATCCAGGACCCCGGCTCGGCCAACTACGTCTCGACCTTCGAGCCCGCCACCACCTTCGGCATCCAGGTCAAAGCCGAATACCGACGCCGCGGCTTCGACCAGATCCG
Source organism: Pedococcus sp. (assembly GCA_036278855.1). Lineage (GTDB taxonomy): Bacteria > Actinomycetota > Actinomycetes > Actinomycetales > Dermatophilaceae > Pedococcus. Next base: position 2,205 of record DASUKI010000129.1, on the reverse strand, counting down.
CCAGCCCATCGCGCTCGGCGACGGCGCCAAGTGGATCTGGAACATCGCCGACCGGCATTTCCCGGCCGCCACCCAGATCGTGGACTACTTCCACGCCCGCGAACACCTCGCCAACCTGACCAGAATCCTCACCCCGATCCTGACCGAACCCGCCGAGTTCGAGCAGGCCCTCATCGACCACCTCGACCTCGGCGACACCCGCCAGATCGCCGTCACCGTCGCCGACCTCGACCTACCCCAGCACGCGCCGGACCTGGCCGGACCCGCGGCCACCGAGGTCGGCTACTTCACCGGCAACCACCACCGCATGCAATACGCCGACTTCAAAGCCAACGGCTACTACATCGGCTCCGGCCCCGTCGAGGCCGCCTGCAACACCATCGTCAAACAACGCGCCAAACGAGCCGGCATGCACTGGACCATCCGCGGCCTCGACCCAGTCCTCGCCCTACGCACCCTGCACCAATCCGGCCGAGACCAGCTCCTCTGGCCCACACCACAAACCTGACGCACACCCCTATCGAGGCGACGCGGGCTGGGCTGTCGGTGGCCGTCAGTACCGTGTCGGGGCATGGCAGACAACCGACACCACACCTTCGACTACGTCGAGCTGGCCGCGCCGGACATCGCGGCCGCGAAGCAGTTCTACGCCGACGCCCTCGGCTGGGCGTTCACGGACTACGGTCCTGACTATTCCGGCATCCGCCGACCTGGGGGCGACGGCGAGATGGGCGGCCTCAACCCGGCGCGGTCCGCCGGCGCGGGGTTGCCGCTGGTGATCCTCTACAGCGACGACCTCGATGCGACGTACGCCGCCGTCCGCGCTGCGGGCGGGACGATCGACGAGGAGATCTTCGAGTTCCCCGGAGGTCGGCGCTTCCATTTCAGCGACCCCGCGGGGAACTCGCTGGCGGTGTGGACCGAGGCCTGACGGGTGGAGGGTCGTGACGGCTCGCGAGCAAGCTCGCTTCGCCGCTCGCTGCGGCCGTTCTGCCCCGGCTTCGCCGGGTCAGAACGTCCTCACTCGGGCCAGACCTCGGGGGAGCAGGCCGCCACGAGCCCCCGCCTGGCGGCGGCCCCGAGGGGGTGGAGCGCGGCCCGCCGGGCCGCGATCTCGGCCGCGCTGAGGGCGCCACCGTCGTCCTCGAGCGCGAGGTCGACGATGGCCTGCGCCTGGAGGGCGCGGGCGGCCAGCTCCGCGCAGCGTTGCGGTGTACCGGGGGGCGGCTCGAGCCTGGGCGGCCGGTGCAGGTCCATCAGCGCGTCGGCGGCCTCGGGGCGCCAGCGGGCGACGTCGAGGTCGGCCAGGGCGACGGCGGACTCCTGGAGGGCCAGTCGCAGCGCGCGGTCCGTCTCGCCGACGTCGGCCAGCTGGCGCGGGGACGCGGCGTACGCCGACCACTCGACCGCGGATCCGACGCGTCTGGGGACGAGTCCGATCCCGCCGGCGATGACCGCCTCACCGGCCTCGAGCGCCGCGGTGCTGAGCTCGCGAGGGCCACCGATCCCGACCGGGTCCCCGGGCTCGGGCAGGGCCAGGCCACACGTCTCGGCGCCTCTGATCCGGAGCTCGGCGAGCGCTCGGGCGAGCGGCACGCCGCCCTCGATGTCCGGCAGACCAGCGACGACGTGGGTGGCGTCCCCACCCAGAACGGCGTCGAGCACAAGGTCGGTCACCACCCGGCCACGCAGCCATGCCGTGCCCCACCACGCGAGACGCGCGGAGACGGGCAGGGTGGGCGGCACGGCCCGTCACCCTACGCGCCGGGGGCGCGCCGGTCGCTGGATAGGCTGGCGCGCATGGTCGCGGTGATCGAGTTCGCCGACGTGACCGTGCGACGGGGTTCCGCGACTCTGCTCGATGCGATCTCGTGGCGGGTCGCCGAGGGCGAGCGCTGGGTGGTCCTCGGTGCCAACGGCGCCGGGAAGACCACACTGCTGCAGGTCGCCTCCGCCCAGATCCACCCCACGGACGGCGTGGCCGGGATCCTCGACGAGGTGCTCGGCACGGTCGACGTGTTCGAGCTGCGTCCACGCATCGGCCTCACCAGCGCTGCGCTGGCCGAGCGCATCCCGCGCGACGAGCTGGTCCGCGACGTCGTCGTCAGCGCGTCGTACGCCGTCGTCGGGCGCTGGCGCGAGGCGTACGACGACCTCGACCACGATCGTGCCCGCGAGCTGCTGGCGTCGGTCCGCGCCGACCAT
>DASUKI010000128.1:0-3160 GCA_036278855.1 Pedococcus sp. | reverse complement strand
TCCGTGACTGCGACGGGCTGCACATCGTGGTCGAGGACGACGGGACGGGCCGCAGACCCACCTCCACGGGCACCGGCCTGGCCTCGATGCGGGCTCGGGCCGAGGAGCTCGGCGGGACCTGCACGGTGGCCTTCCACAGCGGAGCGGGCACGCGGGTCGAGGCGAGGTTGCCATGATCCGGGTGCTCATCGCCGACGACCACCCGGTCTTCCGGCGCGGCCTGGCCGGGGTGCTGGCCGAGGCGGAGGACATCCAGGTGGTCGGCGAGGCGGCGGACGGCGCCGAGGCGGTCCGGTTGGCCGAGCACCACCGGCCCGACGTGGCGCTGATGGACCTGCACATGGAGACGGTCGGCGGCATCGAGGCGACCGCCGAGCTGCGCGAGAAGGCACCGCAGGTAGCCGTGCTCGCGCTCACGATGGCCACCGACGCCGAGTCGGTCCACGCCGCCCTGCGCGCCGGCGCCCGCGGCTACCTCGTCAAGGGTGCCGCGGGTGAGCGGATCCTGGCCGCCGTTCGCAGCGTCGCTGCGGGGGACACGGTCTTCGGTGCGGACGTGGCTGGTGGGCTCGTCCGGCGGCTCGTCGAGCCACACGGCCGGCGCGGACCGTTCCCGCAGCTGACCGAGCGCGAGCGCGAGGTGCTCGCGATGATGGCGCGCGGCTGGGACAACACCGAGATCGCCCGGCACCTGTTCCTGTCGGAGAAGACGGTGCGCAACAACGTCTCCACCATCTTCACCAAGCTGTCCGTCGGCGACCGCGCCCGCGCCGTTGCCATGGCCCGGGACGCCGGCCTCGGCAACCAGACAGGCCCGCCCACCACCTGAGACCCGGACCAACCCTCGCCCCCACACGCTTGCGTCTGCGAGTTTGCCCCGCTGGTGGGCAACTTCGTAGACGCAAGCAAGGCGCTAGGGGGTGATGGACTCCCCAGCCCGCAACGCGGCATACGCATCGGGGTCGGACTCGCGCAGCCCGCGCCGGGCGCGGCGCCGGTAGCGCATGATCTGCACGATGCCGACGCCCCACACGATGTACTGCGCGGACATCGCGACCTTGAAGTCGTGGACGTCGTAGGTGCTCGGTCCACCCGGCGCGACCCGGTCGAGGATGATGCCGATCAGGGTGACGGTCGACAGCGAGGCGAGGAAGCCGCCGACGTTGACGATGCCGGTCGCGCTCCCGAGCCTGGTCGGTGGGTTGAAGGTGCGGGCCAGGTCGAAACCGACCATCGAGCCGGGGCCCCCCACCGCGGTCACCACCACGAGCACCACCAGCAACCACACGGGCGCCCGCCCGGGCCAGAGCAGCACCACCGCCCAGACCACCATGATCGAGACGACGATCCAGAGGATGAGGGTGGAGCGCGAGAACGGGTACCTGGTGACGAAGCCACCGATCAGCGGGCTCGCGACCACCGTGGTGAACGTCATCAGCATGAGCAGGATGCCTGCCGTCCTGGGCGAGAGTCCCTCTCCCGCAACGAGGAACGGAAAGCCCCAGAGCAGCGCGAAGACCGTCGCCCCGAACTGCGCCGAGAAGTGCGACCAGAGCCCGAGCCGAGTGCCGTCGGTCCGCCAGGCCGCACGCACGGCGCGGGCCAGCGCACGGACCTTGATCTGGTCGAGCTCGCGGTCGGGATGGGGAGAGTCCTGCACGATCACCCAGACCACAGCGGCCAGGACCAGCCCGAAGAGGGCGGCCGACGCGAACGACGGGGTCCAGCCCCACTGGTGCAGCGCGTAGACCAGTGGGGAGGCCGCCACGAGCGCGCCGAGCTGGCCGAGCATGCCGGTCACCTGCGTCACGATCGGGATCCGCACCGGCGGGAACCACAGCGCCACGATCCGCAGCAGCGGGGTGAAGATCATCGAGTCGCCGATCCCCAGCACGACCCGGGCCAGGATGCCGCCGGCGAAGCCCTCCGAGAACGCGAACCCGAACTGGGCCGCCGTCATCAGCAGGCCACCGGTGAGGATCAGCCGCTTCGGCCCGAACCGGTCGAGCAGTGCACCCACCGGGATCTGCATCGCCGCGTAGACGAGCAGCTGGACCATGGTGAACACCGACAGCTGCGTCGCCTCGATGTGGAAGCGCTCGGCGGCGAGCAGGCCGGCGACCCCGAGCGAGCTGCGGTGGAAGACCGCCAGCACGTAGACCGAGACCGCGGCCGAGTAGACCACCCAGGCCCGGCGCCCGCCCAGCTGCGGCGCGGGCTCGGGGCGGGTCACCCCGAGATTGTCGCGCACCGGCTCGCCGTCGCGGGCGGCCCGTCCACACCGCGGCTCACGGTGGGTGCGGGCCCGGTTGCCTGCGCAGGTATGCCGCGAGGCCGGCGCGGCCCGAACGCATCATCCACGCGTGGTTGGCCCGCAGGAGGGGCCCGGTCAGGCGCGCGGTGCGCGCCAGCAGCGCAGGGGTGACGACGGCCACCTGGTCGAACCTGGCAACGGTGCCATCGCGCTCCGTGCTCGGGTCAACCTGCCACTGGCACCAGCCCTCGAGGTCCCCGGAGACGGCCACGCGCAGTGCCCTGCTCGCCTCGTCCTCGACCTCGCGGCGGAGCACGAGGTCGAGGGTGTAGGGCAGGAAGCTGCGCACCGCGGTGCGCCCGGACTGCTCGTCGATCCGCTCGACGGTGCGCACCTGCGGCCACCACGCGGCATACCGGTCCACGTCGGCGAGGGCGTCGAAGACGCGGGGCGCGGGCGCGTCGAGCGCCCACTCGTGGTGGAACTCGAAGGTCGGCACCGACCCATTGTCGCCCGGTGCTACTCGGGCTCGTTGCCCGCCGTGCCGCCGACCCGGAACGGCTCGGTGACCCCTTCGTACATCAGGTGGGTGACCAGGCCCTGGGCCGCGTGCTTGAGGTTGTGGCAGTGGTCCATCCAGATGCCGGGGTTGTCGGCGAGGAACTCGACCACGTAGGTCTCGCCGTCGCGGACGTTGAGCGAGTCGACCCACCACGGGCTGCCGGTGGCGGGCTTGCCGTCGCGGCTCATGACGACGGCGTGGTGGCCGTGGAGGTGCATCGGGTGGACGTCGCCGCTGTGGTTGCTGATCGTGACCTTGACGACGTCTCCCTCGCTGACCACGAACATCGGCAGGTTCGGCAGCAGGTGGCCGTTGACCGACCACCACAGCCCGGGCTTGCCGTT
>DASUKI010000127.1:0-2474 GCA_036278855.1 Pedococcus sp. | reverse complement strand
GACTCCAGCTGGTCCTCGTCGTCGACGCTGTAGCTGCCGAGGTCGGTCTCGATGCTCTCGCGTCCGGGCTGATCGCTCATGCCCCCAACCCTGTTACGCCGGGGGCCGCCCTGCAAGGTGACCACGCGGCATACCGCTCAGGCCTTGGGCTGGACCCGCTCCGCGGCCGCCAGCAAAACGCAGGTGGCCACCGCCTCCATCGCCTCGGTCACCTGGTCCAGCGGTGGGAAGGTCGGTGCGATCCGGATGTTGCGGTCGTGCGGGTCGTCGCGCCCGGGGAACGCCGACCCGGCAGGGGTCAGCGCCACGCCCGCCTCGCCGGCCAGCTCGATCACCCGTGATGCGGTGCCGTCCATGACGTCGAGGCTGACGAAGTAGCCGCCTGCGGGGTGGGTCCACGTGGCCACGTCGAGCCCACCCAGCCGCGAAGTGAGCACGCGGTCCACCTCGGCGAACTTCGGCGCGATGATCGCACGGTGCCTGGCCATGTGGTCGCGCACGCCCTGGGCGGACCCGAAGAACTGCGCGTGCCGCAGCTGGTTGACCTTGTCCGGCCCGATCGAGCCCATGCCGAGGTTGTCGAGGAACCAGCGCACGTTCTCCGTCGACGCTGCCAGGAAGCCCACGCCGGCGCCGGCCAGGGTGATCTTCGAGGTGGACGCGAACATCACCGGTCGGTGCGGGTGCCCGGCAGCGGCGGCCAACGTCAGCACGTCGGCCGTCTTGGCCTCGTCCTCGGTGAGGTGGTGGAGCGCGTAGGCGTTGTCCCAGAAGATCTTGAAGTCCGGTGCGGCCGTCTCCATCGACGCCAGCCGCGCCGCCACCTCCTGGGAGGCGACCGACCCGGTCGGGTTGGCGTAGGTCGGGACGAGCCACATGCCCTTGACGCTCGGGTCGCTCGCGGCGATCCGAGCGCACGCCTCCGCGTCCGGCCCGTCGTCGTGCATCGGCACGGTGACCATGTCGATGCCGAACCACTCCAGCAGCGTGAAGTGCCGGTCGTAGCCGGGCACCGGGCAGATGAAGGTGACCTTGTCCTCCTGCCCCCACGGGCGCTCGCTGTCGACGCCGCCGTGCAGCCAGAGGTCGACGAGCACCTCGCGCATCATGACCAGGCTCGAGTTGCCGCCGGCGACGACCTGCTCGGGCTCGACCCACAGCAGCTCGGCGAACATCTGGCGCAGCTCGGCGATGCCCTGCAGGCCCCCGTAGTTGCGGGTATCGGTGCCGCTGGCGTCCTGGTACCCCTTGGGCAGGGAGAGCAGCTCGTTCGACAGGTCCAGCTGGGCCGAGGACGGCTTGCCACGGGTCAGGTCGAGCGCGAGGCCCCGCGCCCGCAGGTCGGCGTAGGCGCGCTCCTGCTCCCGGGCGAACCGGGCGAGCTCCTCGGCGGTGCGGCTGGCGAGCGGGGTGGTGGCGGTGGTCTGCTCGGTCACCTGCCCATCGTCCCAGAGCCTCGGTATGCCGCGTCGCGGGCGTCCGCGCGCCGGTCACCCAGCCCCTCGGGTGGGGTGCCGGCGGCGAGTTCGCGTTGGGCCGCTCGGCTCACGTATGCTTGCCCCTCGGTTGACTTTGGTCATGCTATTCGGCGTGCCCGGAATCGGCCGCGGAACCATCCGGCCCCACCGGGGGTTCCGTAGGGCAGTGGCTCAATTGGTAGAGCACCGGTCTCCAAAACCGGCGGTTGGGGGTTCGAGTCCCTCCTGCCCTGCGTAGCAGGACCACCACAGTCGAGAGTCGGTAGCGAAGGACATGGCATGACGGACGTGAGCGCGAGTACTCGCGGCTCGGGTCGCACCGGTCGCAAGCGCGACCAGGGCGGCAACCCGGTCTCCCGGTTCTTCCGCTCGATCAGCCTGTTCATCAGCCAGATCCTCGACGAGCTGCGCAAGGTCGTGCGGCCGACCCGCGAGGAGCTGGTCAACTACACGGTCGTGGTGATCATCTTCGTGTCGGTGATCATGGGGATCGTCGCCGCCATCGACTTCGGCTTCACCAAGCTCGTGCTGTGGGTGTTCGGCGGCTAGGCGCCGCCCGACCACAGCGACCCCGGGGCGACCCGGCGCACACCAGAAGCCGCCGCCCACGAACAGACGGCGCACACGAACAGAAAGGTCATCAGCGTGTCCGACCTGTGGACCACCGAGAACGCCGAGGCCCCGGTCTCCGAGGACGGGGTCGAGGCGCAGCCTGCCCAGCCGGAGACGGCCGAGGCGGTCTCCACGGAGGCGCTCGAGCCTGACGTGGCTGAGGCTGACCTCGCTGATGCGCCCGAGACCGACGCGGCTGACGCGCCCGAGACTGACCAGCCCGAGGCGCCCGCCGACGAGGTTGGCGAGCCGACCGCAGACGTTGACGCGCCGGCGGGTGACCCCGTCCAGGAGTTCAAGGACATGCTCGCCAGCCAGTTCGGCGAGTGGTACGTCGTGCACTCCTATGCCGGCTACGAGAACCGGGTGAAGGCCAACCTCGAG
>DASUKI010000126.1:0-20393 GCA_036278855.1 Pedococcus sp. | reverse complement strand
TCGGTGGGGGCCTTCGACGAAGACTGGTGGTTGGGCAGTCCTCAGATCGGGCGAACGGCGTCAGCCTGCGGGCCCTTCGGACCCTGGGTGACCTCGAACTCCACCCGCTGCGCCTCGTCCAGCGAGCGGTAGCCCGAGGAGTCGATCGCCGAGTAGTGGACAAACACGTCCGGGCCGCCGCCGTCCTGGGCGATGAAGCCGAAGCCCTTCTCAGCGTTGAACCACTTAACGGTTCCCTGTGCCATGGGGTTAACTCTTTCCTTTGTAGCCATTGGGGTTCCGCACCTCGCGGAGCCCCAGGCTGCCCCACACAACCCCACGGACGGGACATGCCCGGCCTCGGATGACAAATGCCCGCTCTGGTGGTGCTAGGGCGGGCACTTCGTCGACCTGCGAGGAACTGCTTGTTGCAACCGCGACAGACGCTAGCACGCAGGACGGTGCCCGTGTGAAGTGCGGAACCGTCAAATTCTCGCCAAACCGTGCGACCGACGGTCAGGCTCCGCGCACCGACAGGACGGGCGCGCGGTCACCCCGGATCACGGCCACCATGTCGACCACCCGCCGCGTCGCGGGCACGTCGTGGGCACGGAAGACGGTGGCGCCGAGCCAGGCGGCCACGGCCGTCGCGGCGAGCGTCCCCTCGAGGCGCTCGTCGGCGTCGAGCCCGAGCGCCTCACCCACGAAGTCCTTGCGCGACAGGGCCTGCAGGATCGGGAACCCGAGCTGCGCGAGGTCGCCGGTGTGCCGGAGCACCTCCAGGGAGTGGGCGGTCGTCTTGCCGAAGTCGAGCGTCGGGTCGATGAGGATCCGTTCATCCGGTATGCCGGCCTCCTGGGCCGTGCGCGCCCCTCCAGCGAGGGTCCGCAGCACGTCGCGGACCACGTCGAGCGGGTCGGGTCCGTACGTCACCTTCACCGGGTCGGTGCGCGGCGGGAGGCCGCCGGTGTGCGAGCAGACGACACCGGCGCCGACGCGCGCGGCGACGTGGACCAGCTCGGGGTCGTGGCCCGCCCACGTGTCGTTGACGAGGTCCAGGCCGTGACGACCGGCCTCCGCAGCCACCTCGGAGCGCCAGGTGTCGAGTGAGAGGAGGACGTCGGGATGAGCTGCGCGAGCGTGCTCGAGGAACGGGATCACCCTGTCCAGCTCCTGCGCGGCGGTGACGGCCGCCCCCTCCTGGCCGGCCCGCACCCCGCCGACGTCGACGATGTCCGCGCCGGCTTCGACCGCGGCATCGAGGGCGCGCTTGGCCGAGTCGAGGTCGGCGTGCCGGTTGCCGGAGAAGAAGGAGTCACTGGTGCGGTTGATGATGGCCATGACCGCGGGCCGGCCCGCGTCGAAGGAGTGGCCACGCAGCACGAGCGCAGGGGTGCGCGGCAGGTCGAGCGGGGCGGGCTCGGGAGGCATCACCTCGTCATCCTCGCACCGCACCGACAGCCGTCGGGACCCGCCTGCGAAGTAGGGTCGGGGCGTGGCCTTCGACTTCAGCCTGAGCCCCGACGTCGAGGAGCAACGTCGTCGCGTCGCCGACTTCGTTGCGGCACAGATCATCCCGATCGAGCAGCAGGCATTCCGCGAGGGCGTGACCGATGCCCTCAGGGTCGAGCTCCAAGCCCTGGCACGGACGGCGGGCGTCTTCGCGCCGCAGGCTCCGCACGACTTCGGCGGTGGCGGCTTCCGGTTCGACGACGCCGGCGTGCTGCTCGAGGAGGCCGGGTACTCGCTGCTGGGGCCGCTCGCCCTCAACTGCGCCGCACCCGACGAGGGCAACATCCACCTGATCCACCAGGTGGGTACGCCGGAGCAGCACGAGGCCTACCTGCGCCCGCTGGTCAGCGGTGACGTCCGGTCCTGCTTCTCGATGACGGAGCCGCCTCCCGGCGCCGGCTCCGACCCGTCCGCGCTGCGCACCACTGCACGACGGGTCGACGGCGGATGGGTGGTCGAGGGTGAGAAGTGGCTCATCACGGGCGCTGAGGGCGCGGCGTTCACCATCGTCATGGCGCGCACCGTGGGGCCCGGCGCGCCCGACGGCGCGACGATGTTCCTCGTCGACGCCGGCAACCCCGGGTTCGTGGTCGGTGAACACCTCAACACCATCGACGCGACCGGCGTCGGCGGTCACTGCCGGGTCACCTTCCGCGACTGCTTCGTCCCGGACGGCAACGTCCTCGGGGAGGTCGGTCGCGGCTTCCAGCATGCGCAGGTGCGGCTGGCGCCCGCCCGGCTCACCCACTGCATGCGCTGGCTCGGCGCCGCCCGCCGGGCCCACGACATCGCCCTCGACCGGGCGGTGGGCCGGCGGCTCTTCGGGTCGGCGCTGTCCGACCTCGGCATGGCGCAGGCACTCATCGCCGAGAACGAGATCGACCTCGACGCGGCCCGGGCCATGGTCCGTCACGCCTCGTGGGCGGTCGCCGAGGGAAGCCGCAGCAGCCTGGAGTCGTCGCGGGCCAAGGTCTTCGTGAGCGAGGCGGTGTGCCGGGTCGTCGACCGTTCCGTGCAGCTGGCCGGGGGCATGGGCACCTCCGAGGAGCTGGTGCTCGGCCGGATCTACCGCGACATCAGGTCGTTCCGCATCTACGACGGTGCGACCGAGGTGCACAAGATGTCGATCGCGAAGCGCGCCGCGAGGCGCGCGCAGGAGCGGCTCGCAGCCCGCGAGGCAGGCGCGTGAGCCAACCCACCGGCACACCCGACCTGCGGGGCCTGCCCCGCGAACCCTTCACCGCGTGGGCATTCGAGCACCTGCCCGGCCTGGGCGCGGACTGGCGGGCCGAGCTGGTCTCCGGCGGCCTGTCGAACCTGACCTACCGGGTCCACGGCCCGGAGCGCACCGTCGTCGTGCGCCGGCCACCGGTCGGCAAGCTGCTGCCGAGCGCCCACGACGTCGGACGCGAGCGTCGGGTGATGTCCGCGCTGTGGCCCACGCCGGTCCCGGTCCCGCAGGTGCTGGCCTGGAGCGAGGACTCCGACGTGCTCGGTGCGCCGTTCTACGTGATGGCGGAGGTCGACGGAGTCGTCTACCGCGAGCCGGAGCAGGCGGGCAGCGAGCTGACCGAGGGGGAACGGGATGCACTGTGCGACAACCTGGTCGACGTGCTGGCCGCCATCCACGCCGTCGGCCTCGACGCCACCGGCCTGCGCGACTTCGGCAAGCCTGCTGGCTACCTCGAGCGGCAGGTCCGCCGCTGGTCCGGGCAGTGGGAGGCGAGCCGCACGCGCGAGCTCACGGCCATGGACGAGCTGGTGGCGCTCCTGGACGCGCGGCGTCCGTCGGAGGGCGAGGTCACGCTCGTGCACGGGGACTACCGGCTCGACAACACCTTGGTGAGCCGGCGCGACGGCGTCCCGGTCGTCGCGGCCGTGGTCGACTGGGAGCTGTCCACCCTCGGCGACCCCTTGGCCGACCTCGCCACCTGGCTCACCTACTGGACCGGCCGCGACGACGCCGGGCGACCACTCGTGGTGGGGGCCGGGGTGCCGACGCTGTCGGGCTTCCCGTCGGCGGACGAGCTCGCCGGGCGGTATGCCGCGGTGACCGGTCGCGACGTCTCCGGGCTGGCGTACTACCGCGCCTTCACCGACTTCCGGCTCGCCGTGATCGCGGAGGGGGTCCACGCGAGGTACCTGGCGGGGATCGCGGCGGGTGAGGGGTACGACCGGGCGGGCGATGCGGTGCCCCTGCTCGTCGAGCGCGCCCTCACCCGACTGGGCTGAGAGCCGCGCACGGCGTCACTCGGCGCTGCAGGTTTCGGTCCATTTGGGTGGATTACCTGCGTGCGCTGGCTCAGGAGTCGAAGCCGAGGCCGGCCGCGTCCAGCGCACGCAGCCACAGGTTGCGCCTGCCCTCGTTGCGGTCGGCACGGTCCAGCGACCAGCGGGTCAGCTCGATCCCGGCCCACGCGAAGGGCTCCGGCGGGAACGGCAACGGCTTCTCGCGGACCATCCGCAGCCGGGTGCGGTCAGTGTCGCGACCGTCGAGCAGGTCGAGCATGACTCCGGCGCCGAACCGGGTGGCGCCGACCCCCAGCCCGGTGTACCCGAGGGCATACGCCACGCGTCCGCCCATCGAGGTGCCGTAGAACGCGCAGAACCGGGTGCAGGTGTCGATCGCGCCGCCCCACTGGTGGGTGAACCGCAAGCCGTCGAGCTGCGGAAACGTCTGGAAGAAGTGGGTGGCGAGCCGGTCGAACGTCTCGGGGCGCTGCTCCAAGGACGGCCCGACCCGCCGGCCGTAGTGGTAGATCGCGTCGTAGCCGCCCCAGAGGATCCGGTTGTCTGCACTGAGCCGGTAGTAGTGGAACTGGTTGGCCAGGTCGCCGACCCCCTCGCGCCCGTCCCAGCCGAGTGAGGCCAGCTGCTCGCTGGACAGCGGCTCGGTCATCAGGGCGTAGTCGTAGACCGGGACGGTGTGCCACCTCAGCTGGGGCAGCAGGGATGGGAACGCGTTGGTGCCCAAGGCAACCCGGTGCGCACGCACTCCCGGACCGGTGGACGTGGAGAGCTCGACGGCACCACCCACGACGTCGACACCCGTCACCCGCACCCCCTCGGCGATGCGAACCCCGCAGGACTCCGCGGCCGCGGCCAGACCCCACGCGAGCCGCGCCGGGTCGAGCATCGCGGTGTCGTGGCGGTCCCACACGCCGGCGAGGTAGGTGGGTGAGTCGACCCGGGCCCGGACGGCATCCCGGTCCAGGAAGTCGCCCGGCTCGTCCGCCAGCCACTCGACCTGGTGCGGCTCGGTCGCCACTGTGAGGGCACCCGATCGCCTGAAGTCGCAGTCGATCCCGTAGCGGTCGACGGTCGCCTCCACGCCGTCGAGGTTCGCCACCCCCAGCCGGTGCAACGCGGCATACTCCTCGGGCCAGCGCGCCAAGCCGTTGGCAGCACCGTGGGTGAGGCTCGCCGCACAGAACCCGCCGTTGCGGCCGGAGGCCGCCCACCCCACCGTGCCGGCCTCGAGGAGCAGCACGTCCCGCGACGGATCGGCCTCCTTGGCGAGCAGCGCGGTCCACAGCCCGGTGTAGCCGCCGCCCACGACGACGAGGTCGGCGCTCTCACGGGTCGACAGCCCCGGACGCCTGGCCGGGCGGTCGGGGCTGTCGAGCCAGAACACCGACGGCTCGGCGTCCCGCAGGGCCGGGTGGGTCACGTCGTCTGGGTCACGTCGTCAGGCGTCGGCGCCGGTGTAGTGGCTGTCCGCGACGTCGAGCGCCTCGTCGAGGATCGCCAGGCCCTCGGCCACCTCCTCCGCCGTGGTGGTGCACGGAGGGACGACGTGGGTGCGGTTGAAGTGCGTGAACGGCCACAACCCACGGGCCTTGCAGGCCGCGGCGAAGTCGCTCATGGGCTTGGCGTCGGCGCCTGCGGCGTTGAAGGGGACCAGTGGCTCTCGCGTATGCCGGTCGCGGACCAGCTCGAGCGCCCAGAACACGCCCAGCCCGCGTACCTCACCCACAGAGGGGTGCCGCTCGGCAAGCTCGCGCAGCCCGGGCCCGATGACGTCGTCGCCTAGCGAGCGGGCGTGCTCGATGATGCCCTCCTCCTTGAAGATGTTGATCGAGGCGACCGCGCTGGCGCAGGCGAGCGGGTGGCCGGAGTAGGTGAGCCCGCCGGGGTAGACGCGCTGGTCGAAGGTCTGCGCGACAGGCCCGGAGATGACCACCCCGCCGAGCGGGACGTAGCCGCTGTTGACGCCCTTGGCGAAGGTGATGAGGTCAGGGGTGACGCCCCAGTGGTCGACGCCGAACCACTCGCCGCACCGCCCGAACCCGGCCATGACCTCGTCGGCGATCATGACGATGCCGTGCTCGTCGCAGATCTCGCGGACGCCCTGGAGGTAGCCCGGCGGCGGCACGAGGACACCGTTGGTGCCCACGACGGTCTCGAGCAGGATGGCGGCGATGGTCTGCGGGCCCTCGACCATGATGAGGTCGCGCAGGTGCTGCAGGGCACGGGCGCTCTCCTCCTCCTCGGTCTGGGCGTGGAACGCCGAGCGGTAGAGGTACGGGCCCCAGTAGCGGACGACACCGGGCGTGCTGGGCTCGGAGGCCCACCGCCGCGGGTCGCCGGTGACGGCGATGGCTCCGGCGGTCGCGCCGTGGTAGCTGCGGTACGCGGCCATCACCTTGTGGCGGCCGGTGTGCACGCGGGCCATCCGCAGGGCGTTCTCGACGGCCTCGGCGCCCGCGTTCGTGAAGAACACCTTGTCGAGGTCGCCCGGTGCGAGCTCGGCGATGAGGCGGGCGGCCTCCGAGCGCGCGTCGTTGGCGAAGCCGGGGGCGATCGTCGTGAGCCTGGCCGCCTGCTCCTGGATGGCGGCCACCAGCTTGGGGTGCTGGTAGCCGATGTTGACGTTGACCAGCTGGCTGGAGAAGTCGAGGTACCGCTTGCCGGAGTAGTCGGTGAAGTGGGAGCCCTCGGCGGAGGCGATCGGCAGCGGGTCGATCAGACCCTGCGCCGACCACGAGTGGAAGACGTGCGCCCGGTCGTCCACGCGCACCTGCTCCTCCGTCGCCCGCACGTCGCCACCCATCACCGGGTCCTCGGGAAGCCGAGGTCGACCGATGACGTGGCTGGGTCCGGCCAGCGCTGGGTGACGACCTTGCCGCGCGTGTAGAAGCTGATGCCCTCGGGGCCGTACATGTGGGTGTCGCCGAACAGCGAGTCCTTCCAGCCACCGAAGGAGTAGTAGGCGACCGGGACGGGGATCGGGACGTTGATGCCGACCATGCCGACGTGCACGTCGAACTGGAACTGCCGGGCCGCGCCGCCGTCGCGGGTGAAGATGGCCGTCCCGTTGGCGTACGGGTTGTCGTTGATGAGCTTCAGGCCGTCCTCGTAGGTGTCGACCCGGACCACCGAGAGCACCGGCCCGAAGATCTCGTCGGTGTAGACCGTCATCTCCGGCTTGACGTGGTCGAGCAGCGTCGTGCCGAGGAAGAACCCGTCGGCGGGCAGGTCCGCCTCCCGGCCGTCGACGACGACCGTGGCGCCCGCCTGCTGACCCGCGCCGACGTAGCCGGCCACCTTGTCGCGGTGCTCGCGGGTGATGAGCGGACCCATGTCGGTGTCGGGGTCCGCGCCGTCGCCGACGGTGAGCTTGGGCAGCCGGGCCGCGATGGCGTCGACCAGAGGGTCCGCCACGTCACCGACGGCGACCGTCACGGACAGGGCCATGCAGCGCTCGCCGGCTGCGCCGTACGCGGCGGAGACGACGGCGTCGGCAGCCAGGTCGACGTCGGCGTCGGGCAGGACGAGGGCGTGGTTCTTGGCACCGCCGAGCGCCTGGACCCGCTTGCCCTGGGCCGTGCCGCGCTCGTAGATGTACCTGGCGATCGGGGTCGAGCCGACGAAGCTCACCGCCGCGATGCCCGGGTGGTCGAGGATCGCGTCGACCGCGACCTTGTCACCCTGGAGCACGGTGAAGACGCCGTCTGGCAGGCCCGCCTCCTTCCACAGCTGCGCGAGGTGGAGTGCCGTCGACGGGTCCTTCTCCGAGGGCTTGAGGATGAACGCGTTGCCGCACGCGATGGCGTTGGCGCACATCCACAGCGGCACCATCGCGGGGAAGTTGAACGGCGTGATGCCGGCGACCACCCCGAGGGGCTGGCGGATCGAGAACACGTCGACCCCGGTCGAGGCCTGCTCGCTGAACCCGCCCTTGAGCAGGCTCGGCACCCCGGTGGCGAACTCGACGTTCTCCAGCCCGCGGGCGATCTCGCCGGCGGCGTCGGAGAGCACCTTGCCGTGCTCGGCCGTGATGGTCGCCGCCAGCTCGGGGCTGCGGGCGTGCAGCAGCTCGCGGAACGCGAAGAGCACCTCGGAGCGCCTGCTGAGCGAGGCGTGCCGCCACTCCTCGGCGGCAGCGGTGGCGCTCGCGACGGCGGCGTCCACCTCCTCCACCGAGGCAAGGTCGACCTCGCCGGTCTGCGCGCCGGTGGCGGGGTTGAAGACGGGAGCGGTGCGGCCGGAGGCGCCCTCGAACGGGCGCCCGTCGACCCAGTGGGTGATCCGGGTGGTCATGGTCCGACGGTACGGCCCATCCGTTGGTGACACAATACGTTGATTGCTATGGTACAAAGCATGACGGCTCTCCTGTCCGCGCTCGAGGAGCGACTGGAGGAGCCGACCGCCAAGGGTCTGGCACACGCGGTCTCGGCCGCCATCCGGGACGGCATCCTCACGCCCGGCGACCGGCTCCCGCCCATCCGCACCGTCGCCACCCAGCTCGCCATCTCTCCCACCACGGTCAGCTCGGCCTGGTCCCTGCTCTCGCGATCCGGGGCGGTGCGCACCGACGGTCGCCGCGGCACAACCGTCCTCGACCACCGTGCGCCCACCAGCGGTCGCTACCAGGCAGCCCTGGAGCACCAGACCGAGTTCGAGTTCGACCTGTCGACCGGCGTCCCGGACCCGGAGCTGCTGCCCGACCTCGGGCCCGCGCTCGCGGGAGTGACGAGTACCCCGACCACGGGCAGCTACCTGGACGACCCGGTGCTGCCGGCCCTGGCGGACGTCCTCCTCGACGACTGGCCATACGCGGTGGACGAGCTCGCCGTCGTCGACGGCGCCATGGACGCCGTCGACCTCATCATCCGGACGACAGTGCGGTTCGGCGACAGGGTCGTCGTCGAGGACCCCTGCTTCCCACCCCTCGTCGACCTGCTCGAGTCGGTGGGCGTCCGGCTGGTCGGCGTCCCGCTCGACGACGAGGGCATGCTGCCCGATGCGCTGACGCGGGCCGTGGCCGAGCCCGTGACCGCGGTGTTCCTGCAGCCACGCGCCCAGAACCCCACCGGGGCGACCACCACCGCGCGCCGTGCCCGCGCGCTGGCCAAGGTGCTGGGGCACACCAAAACCCTTGTGGTGGAGGACGACTCGGCCGCCGGCCTGTCCCCAGCCACCCTCGCAAGCCTGGGGAGGTGGCGTCCCGACCACACGGCATACATCCGCTCGTTCTCCAAGTCGCACGGCCCGGACCTGCGGCTCGCCGCGCTGAGCGCCCCGCCCGAGGTGCTGCGCGCGGTCACCGCCCGCCGCCAGCTCGGGCAGGGCTGGTCCAGTCGGCTGCTCCAGCAGGTGCTGGTGGGCCTGCTCACCGATGCTTCGGCCCAGCGCCGGGTCGCCGAGGCACAAACGGTGTATGCCGCGCGGCGGGCTGCCGTGGTCGACGCCCTGGCCGCGCGGGGCGTGGTCGTCGGTGGCGTGGAGGGCATGAACATCTGGGTGCCCGTGCACGACGAGACCGCGGCAGTGGTGCGGCTGGCGAGCCAGGGCATCGGGGTCGCGCCCGGCGCACCGTTCCGCGTGGGCAGCGTCGAGGGCGGCCACATCCGCGTCACCGTCGGGTTGGCGCGGGCGGACCACGAGGGGCTGGCGGACGCGATCGCCGCTGCCGCGCGGACCAGCGGCTGGGGCAGCCGGGCGCGGTGAAGCGCGTGCGCCGGGTCCGTGACGGCACGAAGGCCGGGCTGCAGGGTTGCCCGGCCTCCGGCCCGCCGCCCGAAGGCGGACGTCCTCTGTCCCTCGCGTAGGGACGCTAACTGTCCTCGCTGTGACTCAGGATCCTTCAATTCGCGTAGCAGTGGTAGCGATTTCGCGGGGGTCCTTGGCGGCATACCGCCACAATCCGGGCAAACCTCAGGCCGTGGGGTGCGGGCGGTCACCGATCTCGGCCTGCTGCCGGGCCAGCTCGGTGGTGAGCCCGTCACGAACCTCGCGGTACTCCGGCCGGTCGTAGACGCTCTGGAGCTCGTAGGGGTCGGACTCGAGGTCGAACAGCTCCCACTCGGGCTCGTGGGCCCGGTCGGAGGCCCCGGGCTGCCCCAGGCCGTCGCTGTAGTAGTAGATGAGCTTGAACCGCTCGGTGCGCACACCGTAGTGCGCCCACACCCCGTGGCTGCCGTCGTCGTGCTCCCAGTAGCGGTAGTAGACCGACTCGCGCCAGGCCTCCGGCTGGTCGCCGCGCATCAGCCCGCGCAGGCTCGCGCCCTGCATGCGTGGGTGGGGTGGCACACCGGCCAGGTCGAGGAACGTCTGCGCGAAGTCGACGTTGAGGGCGAGGTCGCCGCAGACCGAGCCCGGCGGGACCTCCCGCGGGTAGCGGACGAGCAGGGGCATGCGCAGGGACTCCTCGTACATGAAGCGCTTGTCGAACCACCCGTGGTCGCCGAGGAAGAAGCCCTGGTCGGAGGTGTAGACGAGCACGGTGTCGTCCGCCAGCCCCGCGTCGTCGAGGAAGTCCAGGACCCGGCCCAGGTTGTCGTCGATGGAGGCGACACAGCGCAGGTACTCCTTGATGAACCGCTGGTAGAGCCACGAGTCGAGCTCCTCGCCGACCAGGTCTGCCGGGGGCTCCTCCTTGACGTCCTCCGGCCACAGGTCGGTCATCCGCATCCGGGCGACCTTCGCGGCCGTGGCCTGGCCGCAGTGGTCGTCGCGGAAGCTCTCCGGCTCGCGCAGCTCCTGCTCGGCGTACATGTCCTGGTGCCTGGCGTCGGGCTCCCAGCTGCGGTGCGGCGCCTTGTGGTGCAGGAGCAGGCAGAAGGGCCGGTCGAGGTCGCGCGAGCGCAGCCAGTCCAGGGAGAGGTCGGTGATGACGTCAGTGGCGTATCCGGCGATCCGGTGCACCCCGTCGGGCCCGACGAGCTCGGGGTCGTGGTACTCGCCCTGGTCCGGAAGCACCCGCCAGGCGTCGAAGCCCAGGGGGTCGTGTCCCGGGCCGTGGCCGAGGTGCCACTTGCCGAAGATGGCGGTCTGGTACCCGGCGTCGTGGAGCAGGGACACGAACGTCGGCTGGGCGGCGTCGAAGGGCGCGCTGAGTGTGGTGACGCCGTTGACGTGGTTGTAGGTGCCGGTGAGGATCGATGCCCGGCTCGGCGAGCAGATCGAGTTGCTGCAGAAGCAGTTGTCGAAGCGCACGCCGTCACGGGCGATCCGGTCGATGTTCGGGGTCTCGTTCACGCGGCTGCCGTACGCGCTGATGGCATGCGCAGCATGGTCGTCGGCCATCACGAAGACGACGTTCGGACGCGGTTCCGTCACGCGGAGGGCGTGGGATTCGAACCCACGATGACGTTGCCGCCATAGCGGTTTTCAAGACCGCCGCACTAGGCCACTATGCGAGCCCTCCTCGGCCACGCGGCATACCGGGCGTGAACCAAGCCCCGAGAGTATCGTCACCGGGTGGACCACTACGACCGTGACCAGGAGTCAGCGGCCGAGCGCATCGACCGCAACTGGGTGGAGCTGCTGCAGGAGCTGCGCGTCTCCCAGACCGGCGTGCAGATCCTCACCGGCTTCCTGCTGACCCTGCCCGTGCAGCCGTCGTTCCACGACCTCACCGACTTCGAGCGCGGCGCCTACGTCGTCACCATCAGTGCGAGCATCGTCGCCGCGTGCCTGCTGATCTCGCCGGTCGCCATGCACCGAGCGCTGTTCCGCAAGCGGCGCAAGGAGTCCCTCGTCGCGGCCGGGCACAGTGTCGCCAAGCTCGGACTCGGGTTCCTCGCCCTGGCGATCGTGGGAGTGGTCTGCCTCGTGTTCTCCATCGTGTTCGGCCAGTCGCTGGGGATCGGCGCCACCGTGGTGGCGGCCGTGATGTTCCTCGGCGCGTGGGTGGTGCTGCCGCTCACCCTTCGGCGCCGGTTGACCCAGCCTGACGACGAGGCTCTCGGTGATCGAAAGGGCGCCTGAGCGTCACCCGGGTTAGGGTCGAGGAAACCGACCAGAGGATGCGAACCATGGCAAAGCTGTCCTTCCTCGCCGGTGTCGCAGTGGGCTACGTGCTCGGCGCGAAGGCCGGCCAGAAGCGCTACGACCAGATCCGGGGCGGAGCCACCAAGGTGTGGTCCAGCGACCCCGTGCAGCACCGCGTCGACACGGCCAAGCAGGCGATCCGCGACCAGGCGCCGGGGGTCGCAGCGAAACTGGGCGACGCCGCCAAGTCGGCCGGAGCCGCAGCAAAGGAACGCGTCACGGGCGAGGACCTGCCCGAGACGGTGCACCGAGGCAGCGACGGGAACCTGCACGCCGACACGACCGGTTTCGGGCCGGGTCCGGACAAGCTGCCCTGACCGACCCAGCCACCGGGCTCACACGCGAGCGGCGCGGCATGCCCCCTCGGCATACCGCGCCGCCGCCTGTTCCCCCGCCAGGCCGCCTGGACAGGCGGGTCGGGCGCGTGCCGGGAACCCCCGAACCCAGCACCTTCCACGACCCGGCCTGACCGGCGTGAGGGCTGACCCTCTGACCCAGAGGGCTGGCCCATCGTGTCCGACCCGTTCCCCCGACCGGGCCTGACACCGGACAAGAGCCGCACTCTTGCGTCCTGATACATCCATGGCCGGAATACTTTTCGCGCCGTTTCCCACGTATCAGCAGGATTGCTCGGTTCTCCTGTCAGTGACTCGTCGTCTCACTACGCTGGCTGGGAACGCTGCTTCACAAGCCCGTCGGCGCCCGCCCTCAGGAGAGTCCATGGATCAGCAGTCCCACGTCCCCGCCCAACCGGGCCGCCGGATTCCCCGGCTCTCGGTGCCGGGGAGCGCGGTGCGGCGCCTGGGCGCGCGCGTGCTCGATCCCGCGACGGCGACCAGGGTCGGCGACCAGGTGCCACCGCACCCGACGGCCTACGTCGCCGACTGCCTGCTGGTCCGCGGCCTGCCCGACCGCAGCGCCCTCAACCCGATCTCGGCCCTCCAGGAGATGCTCAAGGGCCGCTACCTCGTGGAGGAGCGTCGGGAGCGCAGCCTGGGCGACCTCATGGCCCGTCTCGAGGTGGCCGAGGAGCTGGACCGGCACGGGTCGACCAGCGTGCGGATCATCCCCGACCCCGACAAGGCCGTCGAGCCTGCCGACGCGTGGGCGATCCTGCAGGACTTCCGCGCACGGCACACGGGGCTGGCGCGGTCGGTGTCCCTGTGCCACGTCGTCGTGGGCACGGGCTACGGCGAGGGCGTCGGGTACGGCGAAGGGGTCGGCTACGGCGAGGGCGTCGGGTACGGGGAAGGGGTCGGCTACGGCGAGGGCGTCGGCTACGGCGAGGGTGTCGGACTGGGTGGGTTGCCCGGAGGGGGGCCGTCGGGTCGCTCGCCGGTGACCTGGGCGGCTCCCGATCCCACCCCTGACGGCGCCCGCCACGGACCCGTCGTCGCCCTTCTCGACACGGGCATCGGCGAGCACCCGTGGTTCCGGCAGGGAGTGATCCGGGACCCCGAGGTCGGCGGCGAGCCGATCGGCCTGCGGTTCCCACCGCAGGAGAACCCCGAGGGCACTGGCTGCACGATCGACACGGTCAACGGCGTGCTCGACCGGCTCGCCGGCCACGGCACGTTCATCGCGGGTGTGGTCCGTCAGCACTGCCCCGAAGCGACTCTCATGGCTGTCCCGGTGATGTACGGCGACGGGGTCGCCGACGAGGCCACCGTTGTGGACGCACTGCAGCTGCTCCTCGCCCGCCAGCTGGTCGCCCTCCGTGACCCTGACCAGGGGCCGCCCGTCGACGTCCTGTCCCTGTCGCTGGGCTACTACCACGAGACCGTGGGGGCCTTCGATGACGAAGGGGCGCTCGTCTCGGCGCTGCGCGGGCTCGCCTCCACCGGCGTTGCAGTCGTCGCGGCAGCCGGCAACGGTGCCAGCGACGTCGAGTTCTACCCGGGCGCCTTCTCGCAAAGCGCGAGCTTCGACGTGCCGCTGGTGAGCGTCGGAGCGCACAACCCTGGCGGTCGCCAACCGCACCTGGTGCCACCGGGTAGGCCTACCGTTTCCGTGTACTCGAACACCGGCCGCTGGGTGACGACCTACCGCTGCGGCACTGCCGTGGTCAGCACCATGCCCGTCACGTTCGACGGGAGCATCCGCAGCGTCCTCTTCCAGCCCGGTTCACCCAACCCGACCCGCGGGTCCATCGACCTGGACGACTACTCGGGCGGCTTCGGGCAGTGGAGCGGCACCTCCTTCGCCGCACCAGCACTCGCGGGTGACATCGCCAGGCGGATCTTGGGCGCCATTGATACGGATCCGGAGGCGGAGGGTGAGGAGGACGAGAAGCCCGAGCCCCTTACGGACGATATCGTGGAGCAACGCGTGCGCAGGGCTGCTGAGGCAGTGGCACTGGCCGTCAAGGAGGGGTCCTGATGCAGACGGGCAACAGCGCCGAGAGCCTCGCGGGCCAGGTGGCCGCGGCCTTCCAGGAGTACCGGTCCGGGCGCACCGAGGCGATGGATGGGCTGGTCGACTCCACCACGTCGCTCCTGTGGCACACGGCGCGCGCCCAGGGCCTGACCCAGCAGCAGGCCGAGGACGCCGTGCAGACGACGTGGCTGCTGCTGGTGCAGCACGCCTCGTCCATCACGGAGCCACGCGGCGTGCTCAAGTGGCTCCTGACCACCGTGCGCCGGGAGGCGTGGTCGACCGTGCGGCGGGCGCGGCGTGAGGACGCCCGCGACGACCTCACCGACGTGGCTCCAGAGCTGCCCGGCGAGCACCTCGGCCCAGAGGACATGGTGGTACGCGGACAGGACCAGCGCGTCCTGTGGCGGCACTTCACGACGCTGCCTGACCGCTGCCAGCGACTGCTGCGCGTGGTCGCCCTCGCCGAACGCCCCGACTACGCCCAGGTCGCCGAGTCGCTCGGCATGCCCGTGGGCAGCATCGGGCCCACCCGTGGACGCTGCCTGGCCAAGCTCCGGGCGGCCCTCACCGCAGATCCCGCCTGGGAGGTCACCGCATGACACCACTGCCCGCCTCGGAGATCCGCTCTGCCGGCGAGCCGATCGACGCCGACGACCTGCGAACCCTCGCCGCGATCCGTGCCATCTACCAGGCAAGTGACCCTGCGCCCTCCGACCTGGCCGACCGGGCAAAGTTCGCCATGACGGTGGCCGCCCTCGAGGCCGAGATCGCCGAGATCACCTCGAGCGAGCAGGACCTGGCCGGGGTCCGGTCGACGGTCTACGAACGGGCGGCCACCATCACCTTCTCGAGCGACAACCTCAGTGCGATGATCACCATCGAGGTCATGGACGGCGGCACCGCGAGGATCAGCGGCTGGGTGACGTCACCTCCCGTGGGGGTCGAGCTGCGCGAGCGGTCCCGGACCCAGACCACGACGGCCGACGAGGAGGGGCGCTTCAGCTTCGCCTCCGCCGAACGCGGTCTGGTGCACCTCGTGTTCCGTCGCACCGACGCGCCGGAGGAGCGACCGGTCATCACCCCGGCCATCGAGATCTAGGAGACGTCATCGAGGTAGCCGATCCCGTCGTCGAGGACCTGCTGGACAGGGCGCGCCACCTCAACGCCATCGGCCGCTACCGGGACGCGGAGGCCGCGCTGCGCCGTGCCCTGCAGCGGACCGACAGAGCTCCCGACGAGTACGCCGGCCCGGCACGGGCACGGATCCTGATCACCCTCGCCTGGTCAACCGTCTACCTGCGCGGCCGGCAGCAGGCACTCGAGCTCCTGGACCAGGTACGGGGCAGCACGGACTCGCCCCGGCTGCTGGGGCTCACCCACGTCCAGGAGGCGGTCATCCACGTCACCTGCTCGGACTGGCAGGGGGCGATCAGGGCGATGGACGAGGCCGAGGGCTCGTTCGCGCTCTTCACCCCACGAGAGCAGGTCGCTGCGCTGCTCAATCGCGGACTCGCGCACCTGTCCCTCCTGCACCTCGAGCCGGCACGCGCAGACCTCGACCGGGCGCTCGAGCTGTCGGTGGAGGAGGCCATGCCGGAGCAGGAGTTCAAGGCACGCCACAACCTCGGCTGTCTCGAGTTCTACGCCGGCCGGTTCCCGCAGGCCATCCGGCTCATGCGCGCAGCCGACGAGGTGGACGCCCCGGTCCAGCGGGCGAGGGCACGGCGCGACCTCGCACTGGTGCTGCTCGAGGTCGGGCTGCTCGACCAGGCGCGCACGACACTGCGCTCGGCGCTGGCAGAGGCACGCACCGAGCGTCTGCGACTCGACGAGGGTGACATCCACCTCGACCTCGCCCGATGCGCGGCACTCGCCGGCCAACGCGAGGAGGCGCGCGTCAACCTGGGTGCGGCCGTCGCGGCATACCGCTCCCGCGGCGCCACGCAACGACAGCACGCTGCGGCGCTGCAACGTGCCACCGCCGCGCTCGAGGAACGCCGGGTGCCCAGGGGACTGGCAGCGCTGCTCGAGCCCTGGGCACAGGTGACACACCCGACAACCCCCGACGAGCGGCTGGCGACGCGCGTCCGCGCGCAGGCGGCACTCGTGCGCGGCGACCTGGTAACCGCAGCGGACGCAGTGACCGCGCTCGGGTCGAGCTCACCGCAGGGTGTCGAGGCGGAGATGCACGACTGGCTCCTGCGCGCACGGCTCGCCGCTGCTCAGGGCGACCTTGGCCGGGCGCGTCGCACGGTGCGCCGCGGCCTCACCCGCCTCACCGCCCGCCAGCAGCCGACCCAGAGCCTCGAGGTCCGGGCAGCCCTGGCGCTGCACGGGCGCCCCCTGGCCGCCTTCGACCTGGGCGACGCCCTCCGCAGCGGCTCCGTCAGGCGCGTGTTCGACAGCGTCGAACGGTGGCGGGCCGTCTCGCACCGGTTGGCTCCGGTTGCGGCCGACCTCGACCCCGAGGGCACCGCGCTCCTCGCACGGCTCCGCCAGATCCGCCGAGCCATCGCCACCGACGACCTTGCCGAGCAGGCCAGTCGCGAACGACTGCGCGCCGACGCCGCCCAGCTGGAGTGGCAGGTGGCCGAACGGGACTGGGGATCCACCGACCGGGCCAGCTCGCCCCAAGGCGCCCACGCCCTGTCCCTCAGCCGGATCAAGGCCGTGCTGGGCGAGCGCGGCGAAGCGGCAATGGTCTTCTTCGAGCACGACGGGGAGCAGTTTTGTCTCGAGCTCGGAGGCAACCGAACCCGGCTGCGCCGGCTGGGGCGGCGAGCCGTCGTCGCAGCCCTTGCCGAGCGCTTGCACCGCGACCAGAGGGCGCATGCGTTCGCGTCGACCAACCCGGCGCTCGACCAGGTGCTGGAGCGCGCCGTCGAGTCGTCCCGGCGCGAGCTCGACCACGCACTGTTCGGCGACTCGGTGCTCTCCGCAGCGCCAGGGATGGTCGTCGTGCCGGGCCGGACCTTGTCGGCTGTGCCGTGGAGCAGCATGCCCAGCCTCACCGGCAGACCCGTGACGGTGTCACCGTCGATGACGCGGTGGGCCCTCGGCCACCAGGCCCCCCGGACGGGCAACCCCCGCTCCGTGGCGGCCCTGGCCGGCCCTGGGCTCGCCCGTGCCGCCACCGAGGTGGTGGCCGTGGCGGCGGCGTGGCAGGGGCACGGTTCCGCCGCATGCTCCGGGCAGGCCACCAGCGCCGACGTCAGGCAGGCGCTGGCCAGCGCGGCTGTGGTGCACGTCGCGGCCCATGGCAGGCACGAGGAGCAGAGCCCGTTCTTCTCGTCGCTGCGGATGAGTGACGGCCCGGTCTTCGCCCACGAGCTCCCGCGCCCGCTGGTCGCAGAGCACGTGGTCCTGTCCGCCTGTGAGGTGGGGCGGTCGGACCTACGGCCCGGGGACGAGCCGCTGGGCCTCACCGCCGCGCTGCTTGCCCTCGGCGCCCGCTCGGTGGTCGGGGCGGTCGCGCCTGTGCTCGACGCCGTGGCCGCGGATGCCATGGCGAGCTACCACCGGCACTTGGCCGCAGGCCAGTCTGCTGCCAGCGCGCTTGCCATGGTGGTCGAGGAGGAGCCCCGCGCGGGGGCCTTCTGCCTCTACGGGACGGACTGGTCACCGGCGTCCTGACGACGTCGGCACCAATGGTGACCACGCGGCATACCTGCTCGTATGCCGCGTGGTCACCCTCAGATCCAGAGCGCCGGGTCCTTGAACATCGCCTCGTAGGGGTCCTCGTGGCCGTGCGGGAAGCGGATGGTGGCCGGGATGCCGGTGGCGATCGCCCCCGCCGGGATGTCTTTGACGACAACGGAGTTCGCGCCAATCTGGGCGTCGTCGCCGATGTAGACGGGACCGAGGATCCGGGCCCCCGCGCCGATCGTGACCCGCGACCCGACGGTGGGGTGCCGCTTGACCTTCTTCAGCGAGCGGCCGCCCAGCGTGACCCCGTGGTACAGCATCACGTCGTCGCCCACCTCTGCGGTCTCGCCGATGACGACACCCATGCCGTGGTCGATGAAGAACCGCCGGCCGATCACGGCAGCCGGGTGGATCTCCACCCCCGTCACCGCCCGCACCGCCGTCATGAGGACGCGCGCCGCGAGCCGCCACGGGCCGCCACGCAGCCAGAGCAGGTGGCCGAGGCGGTACGCCCAGATCGCATGCAGCCCAGGGGAGTTCAGCGCCACGTCGAGGCGCGAGCGCGCCGCGGGGTCGCGGGCGATGGCCGCGTCGAGGTCGTCGACGACCCGGTTGCGGGCGCGTCGGGCGTAGAGGGCGTAGGTCACGGGTGCGCAGCCACCTTGGGTGTCAGTCGAGCAGGTCGGAGAAGAGGATGGTCGAGAGGTACCGCTCGCCGAAGCTCGGGATGACGACCACGATCGTCTTGCCCTTGTTCTCGGGGCGACGCGCGACCTGGTCGGCGGCCGCGAGCGCGGCGCCCGAGGAGATGCCGACGAGCAGCCCCTCCTCCTTGGCGGAACGGCGCGCCCAGTCGACCGCGGTGTCGGCATCGATGTCGATGACCTCGTCGTAGATGCTCGTGTCGAGGATCTCCGGCACGAAGTTGGCGCCCAGCCCCTGGATCTTGTGGGGGCCGGGCTTGCCGCCGTTGAGGATGGCCGACTCGGCGGGCTCGACGGCGATGATCTGCACGTCGGGCTTGCGGGACTTCAGGACCTGGCCGACCCCGGTGATGGTGCCGCCGGTGCCGATGCCGGAGACGACGATGTCGACCTGGCCGTCGGTGTCCTTCCAGATCTCCTCGGCCGTTGTCCTGCGGTGGATCTCGGGGTTGGCCTCGTTGGCGAACTGCCGGGCGAGGACCCCGCCGCGCTCCTTGGCGATCTCCTCGGCCTTGTCCACGGCGCCCTTCATGCCGAGCGCGCCCTCGGTGAGGATGAGCTCCGCGCCGTACGCCTTGAGCAGCGCCTTGCGCTCCTTGCTCATCGTCTCGGGCATGGCCAGGACGACGTCGTAGCCACGGGCCGCGCCCACCATGGCCAGCGCGATGCCGGTGTTGCCGGAGGTGGCCTCGACGATGGTGCCGCCCGGCTCCAGCTCACCGGACGCCTCGGCCGCGTCGATGATCGAGACGCCGATGCGGTCCTTGACCGAGCTCGCCGGGTTGTAGAACTCCAGCTTCGCGGCGACCGTCGCCTCGCTGTCGATCAGCCGGTTGATCCGGACCAGGGGGGTGTTGCCGATGAGCTTGGTGACGTCGTCGTGGATGGGCATGCGCTTCCTCGGTTCGGTATGCCGCGTGCGCACCTCGCGCGCGGGCGTGGGCTCGGTCACCGGGTTCAGCGAACCCGACGTTATGCATATTCCAACACGCCGTTATCCTTCGGTGCAACGCCGTCCCATCCCGCTGTCGAGAGCGCACGACATGCCGACGCGGCCGCGGCGTGTGGGCATGTCGTGCGCTCTCGACTTGTTGCGGTAAGCGTCACAGCCAGGTGAGCGTGCGCTTACCCACCACTAGAGTGACGCGCATGTCTGCGCTCCAGATCGTCGCCCTCGTGGTGTGCCTGGTGGTCACGCTCACGGGTATCGCCCTGTTCGTGCGGGTGATCCGGCAGTTCCTCGCGGTGTTCGGGCTCGGCCAGCCGGACCCGACCCGCACCGGTGAGCCGGGGGTGCGGACGGTGACGCTGGTGCGCGAGTTCCTGGGCCACACCCGGATGTCGCGGCTGCCGGTGGTCGCGGTGGCGCACTGGTTCACGATGATCAGCTTCGGGATCTTGTTCTTCACACTGGTCAACGCGTTCGGGCAGCTGGTGGCGCCGGCGTGGACACTGCCGCTGATCGGGGCCTTCCCGCCGTATGAGTGGGTGACGGAGTTCTTCGCGTGGATGGGTCTGGTCGGCATCGTGGTGCTGATGTCGATCCGGCAGTGGATCCACCCGCGCGGGCAGGCCAAGCCCGCCCGGTCACGGTTCTTCGGGTCGACGTTCTGGCAGGCCTACTTCGTCGAGCTCGTCATCCTCGGCGTCACGGTCTGCATCCTGACCCTGCGCGCCCTGGAGTACGCCCTGGCGGCCAGCTCTGGTGGGGCGCACGCGGATGCACTGCACTTCCCGCTGACCGGCTGGCTCGGGCAGCTGTTCGAGGGCGCCTCGGCCGGGTCGCTGGAGAACGCGATCGTGGTGGTGGCGGCGGTCAAGATCGTCATCTCGTTCACCTGGATGATCGTGATCTCGCTCCAGCCCACGATGGGCGTGGCCTGGCACCGGTTCCTGGCG
>DASUKI010000125.1:0-14224 GCA_036278855.1 Pedococcus sp. | reverse complement strand
ATCCTCCCGGTGCACGTCCTGGGCCCACTTCGGCACCCACGACCTGTTTTCCTGGCGGCGTCGCAGGTTGCCCACCGCGAAGTCCGAACCTGTCTCGGCCAAGGTCTGCACCATCGTCGCGTACGCACGCGATGGCACGCTGTCGTCGGAGTCGGCGAATGCGATGAAGTCACCGGTCGCGAGCGCGATACCGGTGTTGCGTGCGTTTCCCAGTCCGCCGTTGGGCTGCTCTACGACCCGAATGCGCCGGTCCCAGCGAGCGAACCCGCGTGCGATCTCGGCCGAGCGGTCCGGGCTCCCGTCGATGACGACGATGATCTCAAGGTGTGGATAGGTCTGCGAGACGATGCTCGTCAGGCTGCCCGCGAGGTACTCCTCCACCATGTAGCAGGGCACGACAACCGAGATGCGGCCCAGGTTCGGGACTGAGGAGGCGAGCCTCTTGGCCGACTGCCGCAAGGCAGGATGCACACGGTTGCGCACAGCCTGCCAACGGTCGTGCGGAACCACGCGCCTCAACGCCCGGTAACCGCGCTCCAGGTGTCGCTGTGCCATGGTTCCTCTCGAGCGGCGTGAGGGAGGGTGGTGTCGGTGCACCGCTGCGGGAACGACGATCTCACACGTTGCGGTGCGACGGCCCAAGCGGCCGCGAGTGGCGCGTTGGCGCCACCGGCACAGCGCGCCTAGTCGAGGTAGTCGCGCAGGACCTGGGACCGGCTCGGGTGGCGCAGCTTGCTCATCGTCTTGGACTCGATCTGGCGGATCCGCTCACGGGTCACGCCGTAGACCTTGCCGATCTCGTCGAGCGTCTTCGGCTGGCCGTCGGTGAGTCCGAACCGCATCGAGACCACGCCCGCCTCGCGCTCGGAGAGCGTGTCGAGCACCGAGTGCAGCTGCTCCTGAAGCAGCGTGAAGGAGACCGCGTCGGCCGGCACGACCGCCTCGGAGTCCTCGATGAGGTCCCCGAACTCGGAGTCGCCGTCCTCGCCGAGTGGGGTGTGCAGCGAGATCGGCTCGCGGCCGTACTTCTGGACCTCGACGACCTTCTCGGGCGTCATGTCCAGCTCCTTGGCCAGCTCCTCCGGGGTGGGCTCGCGCCCGAGGTCCTGGAGCATCTGGCGCTGCACGCGGGCCAGCTTGTTGATGACTTCGACCATGTGCACCGGGATGCGGATGGTGCGGGCCTGGTCGGCCATCGCGCGGGTGATCGCCTGGCGGATCCACCACGTCGCGTAGGTCGAGAACTTGTAGCCCTTGGTGTAGTCGAACTTCTCGACCGCACGGATCAGGCCGAGGTTGCCCTCCTGGATGAGGTCGAGGAAGAGCATGCCGCGGCCGGTGTAGCGCTTGGCGAGCGAGACGACGAGGCGCAGGTTGGCCTCGAGCAGGTGGTTCTTGGCCTTGCGCCCGTCACGGGCGATCCAGTCCAGCTCGCGACCGGGCTTGGAGAACTTCTCCGACTTCGACATCCCGGACATCCGCTCCTCGGCGAACAGTCCGGCCTCGATCCGCTTCGCGAGCTCGACCTCCTGCTCGGCGTTGAGCAGCGCGACCTTGCCGATCTGCTTGAGGTAGTCCTTGACCGGGTCGGCGGTGGCTCCCGCGGTGACGACCTGCTGGACCGGGGCGTCCTCCTCGTCGTCGTCGCGCAGGACGAAGCCGGACTTCTCGTCCTCCTCCTCGGACTTCTCGTCCGCCTCGATGTCGACGTCCTCGAGCTCGGACTCGACGACCTCGGTGGGCTCGGCGTCCTCGTCCTCGTCGACCTTCGCTGCCGTTCCCTTGTCGGCACCCTCGTCGTCGGCCTTGGCCGACGTCGAGGTGGCCTTGGTGGCGGCCTTGGCGGTCGGGGGCTTCGCGGCGCTCGGCTCGGCCTGCGTGGCCGCGGCAGCTGCCGCGGCCCGCGTCGTCGTCGCCTTCTTGGCAGCGGCCTTCTTCGGCGCCGCCGTCTTGGAGGTCGACTTGGCGGTGGCCTTGGCCGGCTTGTCGTCCTGCCCAGGGGCGGCCTTCTTCGCCGGCTTGGCGGGGGCCTTCTCAGCGGCCTTGGTGGCGGGGCTCGAGGAAGCGGACTTGGCCGCGGGCTTGCTGGCGGCGGGCTTGCTGGCGGCGGACTTGGCCGCGGGCTTGCTGGCGGCAGCCTTCACCGGCTTGGCAGCGGCCTTCTTGGCGCTGGCCGTGGCCGTGGCCTTCTTCGTGGCGGTGGCCGCGGCGGTGCGCCGGGAGGCGTCGGGCACGTCGACCGCGATGCCCTGGTCGCTGATGGCGCGCAGCACGGTCTTCATGCGCTTGGCCGGCACCTGTGCCCCCTCGAGGGCGACCCGCAGCTCCTCGCTGCTGACCGCCCCGTGGGTACGGCCCTGCTTGAGCAACGTCTGGAGCGCGGTGTGGCTGAACTCCTGAGGCAGCTTCGGCTGCGGTCCGGTGGGGTTCGAGGCCTTCGGTGACACTGGCGACACGGCTACCTTTCGTCGCGGACTCGCGGCACGGCGCAGGCCATCACCGGCGGTCCAGGGGGATGCCAGTGACAACAACTGCGGGGGCGGAAGTATTCATCGGGAGCCGGTCGCTGGTGGCCGCGGCCGGACCTCGTAGATGACATTGTAAGACGACATGTCCCCGGAACCCGCATCGGCCGTGGTCACGGGCCCGTTCGGCCCTCACGCACGGAGTCGAGCCCGGTCAGCTGTCCGCCTTGACCGCCAGGACGGGGCACGAGGCGTCGAGCAGGATGCGCTGCGCGTTCGAGCCGAGGATCAGCTTGCCGACCGGGGTACGGCGGCGCAGCCCGATGACGATGAACTCGGCGTTCTCCTCGTCAGCGACCGCGATGAGGTCCTCGGCGGGCTCGTTGCCGCGCACCAGCTGGCGGACCTCGTGCTCGATGCCCTCGTCGTCCAGCTCGGACTGGATCTTGGTCAGCTCGGTCTCGAACCGGCTGGCCTCCTCGGCGGGGTAGTCACGGCCCCCGCGCTGGGAGTTGATCACAATGAGCTTGGCCTTGCGCAGCAGCGACTCGTCCGCGGCGCGGCGCAGGGCGGCGCGCCCTTCCTTCGTCGGGACGTACCCCACAACGATGGCCACAGGAACCTCCTCGTCCTCGCGGCACGCGCCGCTGCGCCGACGCTACCGGATATTGCCTGCGTGGGCAGGAGGCTCGAGGAGGGCCCGGGCGATGGCGCCCACCTGCTCAACCTCGATGAGGAAGCCGTCGTGGCCGTAGTCGCTGTGGAGCGTGTGCAGCTCGGCCCACGGCGCCGCGTCGACGATCTCCTGCGACAGCCGAGGTGGGTAGAGCCGGTCGGAGTCGACAGCAGCGACCACGATCCGCCCGGTGGCCCGCGCGAGGGCGGCGGCCGCGCCGCCGCGGCCACGCCCCACGTCGTGCGAGCTCATCGCCTCGGTGAGCACGAGGTAGGAGTTCGCGTCGAAGCGGCCGGCCAGCTTGCCGGCGTGGTGGTCGAGGTAGGACTCCACGGCGTAGCGGCCGGCGCCGCCGAGCGGCTCCTCGGCGCCCTGCGCCTGCCTCCCGAACCGTTCGTGCAGCTCGAGCTCGCTGCGGTAGGTCACGTGGGCGATGCGGCGGGCGATGCCGAGTCCGGCGCCGGGCCCGGTCGCCTCGTCGTAGTAGTCACCGCCGTGGAAGTGCGGGTCGCTACGGATCGCCAGCAGCTGGGGCTGGCACCAGGCGATCTGCTCCGCAGTGGCGTATGCCGTGCTGGCCAGGACCAGCGCGGTGTCCACCCGCTGCGGGTGGGTCACCGCCCACTCCAGCACGCGCATGCCCCCCATCGACCCGCCCAGCACGAGCGCCCAGCGCTCGACCCCGAGCGCGTCGGCGAGCAGCGCCTCGGCCTGCACCTGGTCGCGGATCGTGAGGAATGGGAAGCGACTTCCCCACGGGAGCCCGTCGGGTGCCGGCGTCGCGGGCCCGGTGCTGCCCTGGCACCCCCCGAGCACGTTGGCGGCGACGACGAACCAGCGGCGGGTGTCGATCGGCCGCCCGGGACCGATCAGCCCGTCCCACCACCCGGGCGTCGGGTGCCCCGGACCGGCCGCGCCCACCACGTGGCTGTCCCCGGTCAGGGCGTGCTCGACCAGGATCGCGTTGTCGCCGGCGGGGTTGAGCTCCCCCCAGGTCTCGTAGGCCAGGGTCACGTCGGGCAGCACGCCACCGCGCTCGAGCTCGACCGCTCCCAGCTCGCAGAACCGGCGGTTTCCCACGGGGTCCCCGCCCCGCCACGCGGCTGTGGTGGTTGGCGGCGGGGACGTGGTCGTCATCGAGAGCTCCTCGGGCATCGCGCTTGCCGCCCGTGCTCGGGCCGGCCCGGTCATCACCCGGGGCACCCCACCGCGAGGAGGGTTGCCGCCCAGCAAGCCGGGGCTTGTCGCTGGAACTCATGACCTGTGACCCATGATGACGCACCCACCCGACCGGCTGCGAGGCCTGTCCGGACGCTGGACGCCGACGGTGCTCAGGCCGACAGGGCGGGCTGGACCGCCTCGCCACCGGGGCGGATCCCGTGGTCGAGCAGCTGCTCGAGCAGGCGGGCCAGCCGGTAGTCCGGCACGTGCTCGAGCGCCCGCTCCAGGGCCACCCGCGCCACGGAGCCCTCGCCCATCCACCAGGCGACGCTGGCCAGCACGGTCAGGACCGGTGCGCAGTGCTCGTCGGGGACGGCCCGGACGAGCCACTGCAGCCGGGTGAGCAGGCGGCGCGCCGCGAGCGCGGCCGCCCGCCCGCCGCCACCTGCCGCCCTGGCCCAGGCCGGCTCCGGGAGGGTGGTGAGCAGCGCGTCGGCCAGGTCCTCGTCGAGCTTGTCGAACGGCAGCGTCTGGGGACACAGCCGTGCGATCAGGCCGTCGCGCAGCGCGCGGTCCTCGAGGCTGCGCACCAGCTCGGCCACCCCGTCCGCAGACAGCTCGTCCACGGGCCGCGCACTGACCGACACGTCGCACGCGCGGGCCCACAACGACAACCGGGACAAGCGCTCCACCGCCGCCCGGTGCGGGTCGCCGCACTCGTCGGCAGCCGGCCCGCCCGCGCCCACCGCTCGTCCCGGCTTCGACGGACCCGGCCACGAGGCGACTGGCTGCGCGAGCGCAGCGGCGACCTCGCGGCATACGGCATCGTCCGCGGCAACGAGGGAGGCGAGGCTCTCGCGCGAGGGCAGCGGCGCGACCTCGAGCCCCACGAAGTCGGCCACTGCCGGGGTGTCGGCCGGCTGTGGCAGGGCCACCCCCTCCTGCGGGCAGCAGTCGTCCTGGCAGTCGGGGCCGTACCACCGACCGTCGCGCACGACGACCCGTGGGAGCACGGCGATGCCCGCGCCCGCAATGCGCGCGGCGGCGGCGTCGAGCACCGGCGTCGCCGCCCCCGGATCGCGTTCGAAGGCGACCAGGAGCACCGCCTCCGGGTCCTCGCGCAGCAGTGGCGCCACGAGCTGGTCGGCGGCGTCGCAGGCCTGCTCGGGTGCGGGCAGGTCGAGGCGCTGGAGCATGCCCACGGAACGACCGCGGAGTGCCATCACGACGAGGCAGTCCTCGAGGTGGTAGCCAAACTGGTAGGGCAGGGCGGCGACGACGTCAGCCGGTCCGCGCAGTCTGATCGGGTTCATGCCCCCACGGTCGCGGCGGCGGCCCCGACCGCCGAGGACCGGTCCGTGGACCTGTGCAGGACCCGGGTGGCCGCAGCGCGGTGTGCACACCACCGCCCCGTTGTCGCGGGACAACGGGGCGGTGACCGTGCGCGACGGCGGTGCGGCGGTTAGCGCACCACGTGGCCGGGGACGGTGTCACGCCCGGATCGGGTCTGTCGCGGCGTGGCCCGTTCCCACGCGAGGAACGCCTCGGTCTCGTTGACGACCGACGCGGCCACCCAGGAGAACACCAGCGCGTCGTCGGCGAGGCCGAGCACCGACAGGAACGCCTCGGGGACGAAGTCGACCGGGGACGCGATGTAGGCGATGGCGCCGAGGACGAGCAGCAGCCGGCCCCTCGTGGTGCCCGCGTACTCGCCGCGGAAGGTGGCGAGGAACAGCCGCGGGACGGCGGTGAGCCGCTCCCCCATCCCGGGAGAACCGGGTCGCATGGCGGTGCGCAGTGCGGTGGCGACGGTGCGGAAGGCACCGAGGCGGCGTGCGGTCATGTTCCTGCTCCTTGCTGCCCGGACGCCGTGGTGGCCCGGACGAGAGTCCAACGAACCCCGGTGACGGACGATTCCCGGCGCCGCCGGGCCGGCCGGCTCCGCCGGGTCCGGCCGGTTCCGCCGGGTCCGGCCGGTTCCGCCGAGTCAGTGCCCGGTCGTGCGCGGCGGGAACTCGTGCCGCGCGTGGTCGGCGATCTTCTTGAGCAGGTACCCGTCGAGGCCGGCCCCGATGACGCCGCCGATCACGGGCACGCCCTTGCCGAACCGGCTCAGCGTCTTCTTGCCCGCGGTGGACAGCAGCCTGAACCCGACGGCCTTGTTGACCACCATGAGCGCGGGCCCGGGCAGCCGCTGGGCGGCGAGGTTGGACAGTCGCCCGGTCGCCACCACACCGGCCTTCTTCAGCAGGTCGTCGGCGTCGGCCCCCACGAGGGTCAGCAGGATCGCCGATCGGATCTCCGGCTGCTTGATGTCGTAGCCGCGCAGCGAGGCGATCGAGGCGACCATGCGGGTCGCGACGATGTAGAACTCGAGCACGTTCGCCGGGAGCGCCACGGGCAGGGTGATGAAACCGCCGAGCCCGGTGACGAAGCCACCGGCCGCAGCGAGCTTGAGGTGGCTGCCCACCACCGCGTCGACGGCCTCCTCGGCGGTCGGCTTCTCGGCGCGCTTGACGTCGGCGACCCGCTGGGCGGAGTCGAACGGCCCCTTGCCGTCGATGCCGGTGTCGAGGAGGTTCTCGACGAGCCCGCTGATCGCCCCCGCGAACCTGCCGGGGTCCTCGCCACCGTCTCGCGCCTTCTCCAGGGCCCCCTTGGTCGCGGCGACGTCGCCGGCAGCCTCCTGCGCGTCGTCCTTGCCCAGCCCGAACAGGCCCACAGTCCCTCCCTCGTCGCCGTCCCGCCATCCTGCCACGCAACGCCCGGAGCGGCAGGCTTAGCCTTGAGGCATGGCTGAGCACACTGAGAACGTCGAGACCGCTGGGACACCCTTCGCCGAGTACGCCCACCCGGAGAAGCTGGTCACCACCGACTGGCTGGCCGAGCAGATCGAGGCGGGCCGGGTCGGCACGGGCGCACCCGACTCCGTCGCCCTGCTCGAGTCCGACGAGGACGTGCTGCTCTACGACACCGGGCACATCCCCGGCGCCCTCAAGCTCGACTGGCACCAGGACCTCAACGACCAGCTGATGCGCGACTACGTCGCCGCGGAGCAGTTCGCCGAGGTCATGTCCGAGCGCGGCATCGGCCGCGACACGACCGTGGTCATCTACGGCGACAAGAACAACTGGTGGGCGGCCTACGCCCTGTGGGTGATGACGTTGTTCGGCCACGAGGACGTCCGGCTGCTCGACGGCGGCCGCGCCAAGTGGGCCGAGGAGGGCCGCGAGCTCACCAGGGAGGCCCCCAAACCCAGCCGCGCGGCATACCCGGTCGTGGAGCGCCACGACGCACCCATCCGCGCCTTCAAGGAGGACGTGCTCACCCACCTGGGCAAGCCGCTGGTCGACGTCCGCTCCCCCGGAGAGTTCAGCGGCGAGCTGCTGCACATGCCCGACTACCCACAGGAGGGCGCCATGCGTGGCGGGCACATCCCGGGCGCGAAGTCGGTGCCGTGGGCGCGGGCGGCCAACGAGGACGGCACGTTCAAGTCGCGGGCCGAGCTCGAGGCCATCTACCAGCAGGAGCAGGGCCTGTCGCCGAGCGACCCGACGATCGCCTACTGCCGCATCGGCGAACGCTCGTCGCACACCTGGTTCGTGCTGACCCAGCTGCTCGGGTTCGCCGACGTCCGCAACTACGACGGCTCGTGGACCGAGTGGGGCAACAGCGTGCGGGTTCCGGTGGAGCGGTGAGGAGGCGCGGGTGCGACAGGTGACGCGCGAGGCGATGGCGCCGGTCGGAGCGCCGACGAACGCGACGGAAGACGTGGAGCGGTGAGGAGGCGCCGGTGCGACAGGTGACACGCGAGGCGATGGCACCGGTCGGAGCGCCGACGAACGCGACAGAAGACGTGGAGCGGTAGGCGCGTGTCCGAGACGCTCACTCCACTCCCCGAGGCGTTGCAGGAGATCGCGGACGACTTCGCGGATCTCGCTGTCCCGCAACGCCTCGAGCTGCTGCTGGAGTTCAGTGAGGGCCTGCCGGACCTGCCGGATCGGTATGCCGGTCGGCTGGGTGAGATGGAGCAGGTCCACGAGTGCCAGTCACCGCTGTTCCTGGCGGTCGAGGTGGGCGACTCCCCTGCCGAGGTGGCGGGGAAGCGTCCGGTGCACCTGTTCTTCTCCGCGCCGCCGGAGGCGCCGACGACGCGCGGGTTCGCGAGCATCCTCCACGAGGGGCTCGACGGGCTGACGGTCGAGGAGGTGCTGGCGGTGCCGGACGACGCGCCGTACCGGTTCTCCCTGGGCGAGGCGGTGTCCCCGCTGCGGCTGCGCGGGATGGTGGGGATGCTGAGCCGGATCAAGCGCCAGACCGCGCTGAGGTCCGGGGTCGTCTGAGCGCGGCGAACCGGCGCGACCCAAACGACCACGCGGCCGCGGCCCTCAGGGGACCGCGGCCTCGGGTCGCGTCGACGGTGGAGCCCGAGCGTCAGCTCACGGCCTTGAGGGCGTCGATGATGCCCTCGCCGTAGTAGCTGTTGTCGTCGGCGCCGCCGACACACGCCGGTCCGTAGTTCGCCTCGGCCGGCTGGCAGGCGACGTCACGGGCGTCGGCCCGCAGTTTGGCCACCATCTGGGCGGGTGTCAGCTCGGGATGCGCGGACTTCATCAGGGCGAGCACACCGGCCACGTGCGGGGACGCCATCGAGGTGCCGC
Organism: Pedococcus sp.; assembly: GCA_036278855.1. GTDB lineage: Bacteria > Actinomycetota > Actinomycetes > Actinomycetales > Dermatophilaceae > Pedococcus. Next base: position 5,261 of record DASUKI010000125.1, on the reverse strand, counting down.
TCTTGGTGCCGTAGCCGTTGTTCGCCACGACGGTCGACAGGATGGACCGGCCCGGGGCGGCCACGTCAATGACGTCCTGGCCACGGTTGCTGAAGTAGGCCAGCTGCTCGGTCCGGGTCGTCGCCGAGACCGTCACGACTCCGGGGAGCTCGGTGGGGATGTCGAGGCAGCCGGAGTTGATGCTCCGGTGGATCGGCGTGGTGTCGTTCGGGCTCGAGTCGTTGGTGGTGTTGTTCGCCAGGTCCTCGGCCGAGTTGCCCGCGGCGGCCGCGTGGACCACGCCGCGGTCGGTCGACCACTTCACGGCGCGGCCCACTGCCTCCAGGACGGCAGCCTGGTCAGGCTGGTCGTTGCACCAGAACTCCATCGGGTCGATGTAGTAGCTGTTGTTGGTGACGTCCATCTTGTGCAGGCCGGCCCACACGAACCCGCAGATGGCGTACTCGGGGTAGATGAAGCCGTCGTCGTTGACGACCTTGACGGCGGCCAGCCGCACGCCGGGGGCGACCCCGACGATTCCGGTGCCGTTGCGGGCCGCGGCGATGGTGCCGGAGACGTGCGTCCCGTGGTCGGACGTCGTCGGGTACCAGGAACCCTCGCTCTGGTCGGGCCGTCCGGCGCCGACACAGCTGACCGAGTCGGGGACGTCGATGTTCGCGGCCAGGTCGGGGTGGTCGGGGTCGATGCCGCTGTCGAGCACACCCACGAGCACCGAGCGGTCGCCGTCGGTGATCGCATGGGCCTGGTCGGCCCTGATCTGCGCCATGTCCCACTGTTCGGTCTCGCGCGGGTCGGTGGCCGGCGCGGCGGGCGTGGTCAGCGCACCGGAGAGGTCACCGTTGGCGGGCTTGGCGTGCCCCTTCTGGTAGCCGGACGCCCCGGGTCCCCATGGTGCCTGCAGCCCCGGCGGCGTGCCCTCGGAGACGGCCGCCGTCCGGGTCGCCCCGACGGATGCGAGCGCATTGCCGGCAGCCTGCCGCACGTCCGCCCGGAAGGCCGCCCGGTCGGAGTGCGCGACGACCACGCCGATCTGCGGCCAGGACTGCACGACCACCCCTCCGGCGGAGGACACCGCGCGCTCGAGCAGGCCGGTCTGACCCGGGGTGGCGCGCTTGGCGTTGAGCACGTAGCTCATGAGGTAGCCGTCGGGGAACGTCATCGGGACCGGCGTCGACGGCTCCTCGGCGGCGGTGACGGACGCCGCGGGCGCTGCGGACGGGGTCGCGACGGCCGTCGAGCCGGCAGCGACGAACGACGCCGCGATCAGGGCGCCGGTCGCGGCGACCGCCAGACCACGTCTGCGGATGGACGGGTGGGTCATGTTCTCCTCCATGGTGGGTGCGGCTGTGCGGAGCCTGGGCGGACACCGGTCGGGCGCCCGTCGTGCACGTGCCCAAGCCAACACCGGATCGGTCGCCACCGGGACGCCGCGCAGGTAAGGACTTCACCAAGATGTCGGGGCCGTCCGTGCCTGGTGACAGGATGAGGCCGCCATGGCCACCCACCTCGTCGCCCTCGTCGCCGCGCCGGCCACCGGGCGGGTTGCGGTCCTCGGCCGCCCTGGCGAGCGGTGGGTGGGCACCGTCGACGGCGTCCTCGAGCGGGTCGAGGCACTCGAGGCCGGCGACCCGGGCGGCGACCCGGTCCGCTTCGTCTGGTGGGCCGCAGGGGTCGATGCGCACGCGGTGGTGACCCGCGGCACCCGGCTGTCGCGGTGTTGGGACGTGGCCGAGGCGCACCGCCTCATCGCGGGCGGCTGGGAGGCGACACCGCAGTCCGCCTGGGCCACCGCCCACCGGCTCGACCGTTCTCGGCTGCCGGCCGTTTCGCGCGGCGACCTGTTCGACTTCTCCCCCACCGGCCACGAGCCGGGTCCCGGGAGCGTCGTGCGCGCCGACGGCTACCTCGCCCCCGAGGGTGGCACCGGGCACTGGCGGCCGGACGACGAGACGCTGCTCGCGTGGGCGCAGGCGGCCCTCGACTGCGCCGCCCGGCAGGAGGAGCTGCTCGCGCAGACCGGCCCGCGGGCCGTCGCCGCCGCCCACTGCGAGTCCGCGGCCGCCCTGCTCTGCGTCGAGCTGGCCCGCGACGGCCTGCCCCTTGACCGGGCGCGGGCCGAGCAGCTGATCACCGAGGCGGCCGGCCCCCGGCCGGACAGCGAGGCGCACGCCAGCGCGATCCGGGCAGACCGCGACCGCGTGGTTCTCGACCACGTCCCCGGCCACGAACGCACCGACCTGCGCAACCCCGTGCAGGTCAAGGAGCTGCTCGCGAGCGCCGGCGTCGACGTCCCCAACACCCGCAAGTGGGTGCTCGAGCCGTTTCGCGAGACGTCCGGCGTCGTTGCCGCGCTGCTCGACTGGCGCAAGGCGGAGCGCATCGCCACGACCTACGGCTGGGGGTGGCTGGAGGCCCACGTCGGCACCGACGACCGGCTGCGCGGCGGCTGGACCGCCTGCGACGGCGCCGCAGGTCGGATGACGGCACAGAACGGACTGCACAACCTGCCCACTTCATTGCGCCCCGCGGTCGCCGCGCACCCGGGCCACCAGTTCGTCCGGGCCGACCTCGGCCAGATCGAGCCGCGGGTGCTGGCCGCGGTGTCGGGCGACGCGGCGCTCGCGGCGGCGACCCGGGCGGACGACCTCTACGCCCCCGTCGCGGCCGCGCTGGAGGTCGAGCGGCCGGTGGCCAAGGTGGCCGTGCTGGCCGCGATGTACGGCCAGCGCAGCGGCGCAGCCGGCGAGGCCCTCAAGGGCCTCGAGCGCGCCTACCCCGTCGCCATGGGCTTCCTCGACCGGGCGTATGCCGCGGGGTTGCGGCGCGAGCCGATGCGCACCTTCGGGGGGCGCCTGATCCCCTGGGACACCGTGCTTGCCGACGTGGCCGTCGACGGCGCGCGGGAAGGCGGCGCCCTGGACCCACCAGAGCGTGCCGAGGCGACCCGCGGCGCCGCGGACGGCTCAGGGCGGGACAACGGGCGGGACGCCGCCCGGGGTCGCTTCGCCCGCAACGCCGTGATCCAGGGGTCGGCAGCCGAGCTGTTCAAGGCCTGGGCGGCCACGGTCCGTGCCACGACCCGCGAGTTCGGCGCCCAGATCGTGCTCTGCCTGCACGACGAGCTGCTTGTCCACGTGCCCCAGGAGCACGCCGAGCTGACCCAGCAGCGGGTCGTGCAGGCCCTGACCGACAGCGCGCGCAGGTGGACCGGCTCCACCGCGGTGCGGTTCGTGGCCGACGCCTCGGTCATCAGCCGTTGGTCGGAGGCCAAGGAGTAGCGGCGTTCGACTCCCCACCGCGCCCCACACTGTGGTGGAGTTGCGCCATGGGTGGACACGACGTGGAGCGGGCGGCCTCACGCGCCAGCGACAACCCGGCTCTCGAGGGCGCCGCCCGCGCCGGCTTCGTCGTGAGCGGGCTGTTGCACCTGCTCATCGCCTGGATCGCCCTGCAGGTGGCCCTGGGCGGCAGCGGGGGCAAGCAGGCCGACCAGAGCGGCGCGCTGTCGACCCTGGCCGGCAACGGTCTCGGCCGCGCCCTGCTGTGGCTGGCGGTCACGGGGTTCCTGGGGCTGGCACTGTGGCAGCTGGCCGAAGCGGTGGCCGGCCCGGGTGCGGCGGACCGACTCAAGGCGGGCGGCAAGCTGGTGGTGTACCTCGCGCTGGCCTGGTCGGCGTTCTCGTTCGCCCGCGGGAGCTCCCGGAACAGCCGCAGCGAGAGCGTGGACTTCACCGCCACCGCACTGGGCAAGCCGGGCGGACGGGTCGTCGTCATCCTCGTCGGGCTCGGTGTGCTCGCGGTGGGGGGCTACCACGTCTACAAGGGCTGGGCCAAGAAGTTCCTCGAGGACCTCAAGGAGCACCCCGGGGGCTGGGCGACGGGCTCGGGCCGGGTGGGGTACATCGCCAAGGGGGCGGCGCTGGCGATCGTCGGTGTGCTGTTCGTGGCTGCAGGGATCCACAAGAGGGCCAAGGAGGCGGCCGGTCTCGACGGCGCGCTGAAGTCGTTGCTCGACCAGCCGCTCGGGACCCCACTGCTGGTCGCCATGGCGCTGGGCATCGCCGCCTACGGCCTCTACAGCCTGGCGCGGGCGAGGTACGCGAAGGTCTGACCCGACCGGCCGGCCCCGCCCAACCCGCTTGCGTCTGCGGGAGGCCGGGTCAGGTCGGGTTGCCCTCGCCGTCGCCCTCGTCGGCGACGTCGCGCAGGAACGCCTCGAACTCGGCTCCGATCTCCTCGGCGGTCGGGAGCTCGCTGACGTCGGTGGCCAGCAGGCTCGGCTTCTGGCGGCCCTCCAGGAACGTGTCGTACTGCCGCTCGAGGGCGGCGATGACCTGCGCGACCTCCTCCGATCCCTCCACCTCGCGGGCGATCTCGGCACGGTTCAGCCCGGCCTGGGCGACCAGGTCGTCGATGGGCAGGTTGAGGCCGGTGGCCGCGATGATCGCGTTGAGGGCGGTGACCGCGCCATCGGCGAACTCCGCCTGCGCGAGGTAGTGCGGCACGTGGACCGCGAAACCCAGGGCGTCGTGCCCGGACTCACCGAGGCGCAGCTCGAGCAGCGACATCAGGCTGGCGGGCACCTCCACCCGGCCGAAGGGGTTGTCCTGGGCGGGGATGAGGCGTGGGTCGGTCGCGTGCGCCGTCATGCCGATCGGCCGGGTGTGCGGCACCGCCATCGGGATGCCGTGGGCGCTCACGACCAGGTCGACGCCGAGCGTGACGACCAGCTCGCGGACCGCCTCAGCCACCCGCTCCCACTGGAAGTCCGGCTCGGGGCCGGTGAGCAGCAGGAACGGCGTGCCGTCGCGGTCGAGGACCCGGTGCAGCAGCAGCGAGGGGTCCTCGTAGGTGAGCCAGCGGTTGGCGTCGAAGACCATCGGGGGCCGGCGGCTGCGGTAGTCGAGCAGCTGGTCGACGTCGAACGACGCGACTACGGTGGACTCGCCGGTGGCCAGCAGGTGGTCGGTGAGCAGGCGCTGGGCATGTCCGGCGTCCATGAACCCGCCGAGCCCGACCAGCAGCACCGAGGCCCGCAGCTCGCGCGGGTCGGTGTCGGTCTCGAAGTGGTACAGCTCGGACGGGTTGAGCACGGTGACTCCAGGTGCAGTCGTTCGGTCGGTTCGACAGTGTCCAACGCCTCAGCATCCCACTCGATTCCGGGCGCGTCCCGGAGTTGGTCGGCGTGGCGCCCGGTGCCGTCTCAGGTGGGGATGCCGAGGTGGCGGGCGACCTCGTCGCCGCAGACCGCCCGGACATAG
>DASUKI010000124.1:0-2767 GCA_036278855.1 Pedococcus sp. | reverse complement strand
ACCCCGAGCAGACCTCGCCCGAGCTGCTGCTCAAGGAGTTCTGGGAGAACCACGACCCCACCACGGCGAACCGGCAGGGCAACGACATCGGCACGGCCTACCGGTCGGCCATCTACTGGACCACGCCCGAGCAGGAGCGGGCCGCGCAGGCGACGCGCGAGGCGTTCCAGAAGGTGCTGGACGACAACGGGTTCGGCCCGATCACGACGCAGATCCGCTCAGCGGAGGATGCCGGCCCGTTCTACTACGCCGAGGACTACCACCAGCAGTACCTGTTCAAGAACCCCGGCGGCTACTGCAACCACGGTTTCAAGGGCATGACCTGCCCGGTCGGCATCGTCCGCCAGGACCAGCTCCCGTCCCAGCAGAGCGTGCTGAACTCCGACGCCGACGACTGACTCACCCGCGCGCGAGTCGGGTGACCAAGGCAGTGCCAGCCGCCGCCAGCGCGGCACCCGCGCCGGCCAGGGCACCGTGGTGCTGCGAGGCCCAGAGCTGGACGGACCGGTCGGTGGATCGGGAGTCGAACACGCCGTGCGTGCCGAAGTCGCGCTCCAGGTCCGCCGGTTTCCAGAGGTTCTCGGGCTGGTCGGGGTCACGCGGCTGGGAGGTCTGCTGGGACTCGAAGCCGGTCCTGGCGAGGTAGCGGTCGAGCAGCCCGGGGGCGAGGGCGTTGGCCACCAGCGTCCCCACCGTGCTGCCGCCGACCCAGTACTCGCGTCGCTCGGGGTGGTCAGCGGCGTAGACGACGGCCCGGCCCGCGACCTCCGGCTGGTAGATCGGCGGAACCGGTTGGGCGTGCCTCGGCAGCCGCGAGAGCACCCACGAGAACTGCGGGGTGTTCACCGCCGGCATCTGGACCATGGTGACCTTGACCGGGGACTTCTCGTGGAGCAGCTCACAGCGCAACGCCTCGTGGAAGCCCTGGATCGCGTGCTTGGCCCCGCAGTAGGCGCTCTGCAGGGGGATGCCTCGGTAGGCGAGCGCGGAGCCGACGTGGACGATGGTGCCGTGGCCGCGCGCCTTCATGCGTGGCAGGACCGCCATGGTCGCGTAGACGTAGCCGAGGTAGCTGACCTCCGTGACGCGCCGGTACTCCTCGGGACGGATGTCGTCGAAACGGGCGAAGACCGAGGTGAAGGCGACGTTCACCCACGTGTCGATCGGCCCCAGCTCGCGCTCGACGCGCTCGACGGCCGCCACCACCTGGTCGTTGTCGGCCATGTCCGTGGGGATGGCCAGTGCGGTGCCGCCGGCCCTCTCGACCTCACTGGCTGCGCCGGCCAGGCCCGCCTCGCCGCGCGCCAGGAGTGCGACCCTGGCGCCTCGGCGACCGAACTCGATGGCCGTGGCCCGGCCGATGCCGCCGCTGGAGCCGGTGACGACGACGGTGCGGGGATTCGTGGTCGTGGTGTCGCTGCTCGTGTCGCTCATGTCGGGGTCCTACCCCGCGACTGACGAGGTCGAACATCGAGCCGCCCGCGGAGCGTGTTCAGGTCCGCCCGCGCCCCAGGATGCGGCGCAACCAGCCGGTCCCGGTCCGGGAACCTGCCTTCCGAGTGCTCGTCCCATCGCTCGTCCGGCCTTGCCTCGCGGCTCGGGCGGCAGCCCACGCCTGCGCTTCGGCGGCCACGCGCAGCTCCCGCCACCGCGCCACCTGCTCGGCCACGTCGACCGTGGGGGCCAGGATCGGTGGCAGGGGCCCGACCGTTGGACGGAGCCGGTCGAGCCGGACCCGCCGGTTGAAGTCCTCGAGGACGGCGCGCACGCCCTCCTCGGTGCGCAGGTCCAGCAGCGACTCGGGGAAGGTGGCCCGCTCCTTGCGCAGCGCGATGGCCGGTGGCATGGCCCCGGTCAGATCGAGTTGCTCGCGCTGCACCAGTCCCTTGACCCACCAGTCGGGGTCGTCGGTGTCCAGGCTGCCCAGCGAACGCAGCGGCTTGCCGGCACCCGGCAGGTTGTCGAACTCGCCGCGCTCCTGCGCTTCCCTGATGGCCCGCTCCACCGGCGGCTCCCAGCGCTCCACGCGTCCACGTTAGCCCGGCGGCTGAAGGTGCCCCAGGCCTGGGCGCGGCGCTCGGCCGGCGGCGGCGGTGAGGCCGCGGCCGAGCGCCCCGGCCGCCCGCTCGACGGGGGTGCGGGGGGCGCCCGAAACGGAAGGCGGCATGACCACGACCGGGCACCGCGCGGCATACACGAGTCTCTGGGCGAACCCCGGCAGGGAGGTGAGGTCCAGGCGGCGGGGGGCGTCGACGACGAGCAGGTCGGCGTCCTCGGACGCCCGCAGCAGCGCTCCGCGCTTGCCACCGTGCACCAGGCGCACCTCGACGCCGTGCTCGGCACCGAGGACCTCGGAGACATCGGCCTCGAGGGAGTCACGGGCCTCACGCTCGGCGGAGGGGACGTCCTCCGACAGGGGAGCCGGCGTCACCCGCGAGCCGGTCTGCGGAGGTGTGGGGCGCCAGGCTCGCACGGCGACCACGCGACCGCCACGCAGGGCGGCCAGCTCCGCGGCCCAGTGCAGCGCTGTCGGCGACTTGGACGTGGCGCTCACGCCCACCACGATGGTGTACGGCTGGTCTTCGTCGGTCATCGCGGCGTCCTAGACCGCTGCCGGCTCGCGGGGTGGAGGCGTGTCGACGCGACTGAGCGGGTCTGCGACGTCCTCGAGGCTCTGCCCCTCGGCGTTCACGCCGAAGAACCAGGCGATCAGCCCGCCGAAGATCATCACGCCGGCGCCGAGCAGGTAGCCGTAGAACAGCGGCAC
>DASUKI010000123.1:0-11414 GCA_036278855.1 Pedococcus sp. | reverse complement strand
CGGGGCAACGAGCACCCCATGGTCATGGGGGTCGGCAAGGACGTCGAGGGCGGCTACGTGGTGGCGAACCTCGCCAAGATGCCGCACCTGCTCGTCGCCGGCGCCACCGGCGCGGGCAAGTCCAGCTTCGTGAACTCGATGATCACCTCGATCCTGATGCGCTCGACCCCCGACGAGGTCCGCATGGTCCTCGTCGACCCGAAGCGGGTGGAGCTGACCGGCTACGAGGGCATCCCGCACCTCATCACCCCGATCATCACCAACCCCAAGAAGGCCGCCGAGGCCCTCCAGTGGGTGGTGCGCGAGATGGACACCCGCTACGACGACCTCGCCCAGTTCGGCTACAAGCACCTCGACGACTTCAACAAGGCGGTGCGCGCCGGCAAGGTCAAGGCACTGCCCGGCTCGGAGCGCAAGATCGAGCCGTACCCCTACCTGCTGGTCATCGTCGACGAGCTCGCCGACCTGATGATGGTCGCCCCCCGCGACGTCGAGGAGTCGATCGTCCGGATCACCCAGCTGGCCCGGGCCGCCGGGATCCACCTCGTGCTGGCCACCCAGCGCCCCAGCGTCGACGTCGTGACCGGCCTCATCAAGGCGAACGTCCCGTCGCGGATGGCGTTCGCCACGTCCTCGCTCGCCGACAGCCGGGTCGTGCTCGACCAGCCCGGAGCCGAGAAGCTCATCGGCCAGGGGGACGCGCTCTTCCTGCCGATGGGTGCGAGCAAGCCGATGCGCGTCCAGGGTGCGTGGGTCACCGAGTCCGAGATCCACGCCGTGGTGAAGCACGTGACCGGGCAGCTGAAGCCGAGCTACCGCGAGGACGTCACCGTCGCGGCTGCCAAGAAGCAGATCGACGACGACATCGGTGACGACCTCGACCTGCTGCTGCAGGCCGCGGAGCTCGTCGTGACGACCCAGTTCGGCTCGACCTCGATGCTCCAGCGCAAGCTGCGGGTGGGCTTCGCCAAGGCCGGCCGGCTCATGGACCTGCTCGAGTCCAGGGGAGTCGTGGGGCCGTCCGAGGGCAGCAAGGCCCGCGACGTCCTCGTCAAACCCGACGACCTCCCGACCACCCTGGCGCTGATGCGTGGCGAGGAGGTGCCCGACGCCGAGCCGGTCTTCGACGTCGAGGCCCCGCCCGCCCAGTCATCGGTGACGGAGCAGTCCACCGACTCGACCGACGAGGTCGCGGTCGGCAGCCCCGCGTCGCGTGACCGCTACGCGGGCGACCCGGTCGAGGCGCAGTACGACGGGGTCGAGGCCACGAGCGACGAGGGCTCCGAGGACGCCTGGTCCCTCACCGGGCGGGACTGACGCACGGTGTCGGCGTTCACCCCACCCTGACCGCGCTCGCCGATCCCTTGCTCGACGGCGCCTGGCTGCTCGCCGCCTGACGCGGCGAGGGTCACCGGCGCTTCCCCGCGCCACCATTAGGGTGTGGGCCATGCGCCACTGGCTCAGTGCGATGCGCGGCACGCCGAGCGGTGTGCTGCTGATGGCCCAGCTCCTCGCCGTGCTGGCCTACCCGTTCGCGGGTGACAGCGACCTCGGCCGCGCGCTCCTGAGCGTGTTCGGACTCATCGTCCTCGCCGTCGCGGCATACGCCGTCAGGGCGACTCCCGCCCTCACCTGGGTCGCGGTGCTGCTGGGCGTTCCGGCAGTGGCGCTCAGCATCGCCGAGAGCGTGAGCCCCGGCAACGAGATGATCGTCCTGGCTTCGGCACTGGTCCACGCCGCCTTCTACGCCTACACGGCCTACGGCCTGATCCGGTACCTGTTCGACGACACCTTCGTGACCCGCGACGAGATCTTCGCGGTGGGAGCAAACTTCACCGTCGTGTCCTGGATGTTCGCCTACCTGTTCATGGCCATCCAGGTCGTCTGGCCCAACTCGTTCGCCGCCTACCAGGGCGAGGGACAGCGCACCTTCCTCGAGCTCCTGTACCTGTCCTTCGCCAACCTCACCAGCGTCGGGCTGTCTGACGTCACCGGCGTGCTGCCGATGGCCCGCTCCGTGATCATCATCGAACAGGTCGCCGGGGTCATGTACGTCGCACTGCTCATCGCCCGTGTCGTCGGACTGACCATCGCGCGCTGGCGCCGCTGACGCGCCGCCCCCGGATCAGCCGGCCGTGGCCGGCTCGGTGGCGAGCCCTGGCGCGCCGTCGAGCTCGGCGATGGTCGCCAGGCTCGGGCCACGCTGGGCCTGCAGCTCCTGGGCCCCCGTCTCCGCGTCGCGCCACACGCGCAGGACGTTGCCGCTCGTGAGCTTGCCGAGGTCCGCGTCGGACCAGCCACGGTCCGCGAGGGCGGAGAGCAGCCGCGGGTAGCCGCTGACGTCCTCCAGACCCTCGGGAAGGGTCGAGGTGCCGTCGTAGTCACCGCCGAGGCCGACGTGGTCCACGCCCGCGACCTCGCGGACGTGCTCGACGTGCCTGACGACGTCCTCGAGGGTCGCCTTCGGGGTGGGGTTCTTCGCCCGCCAGTCGTCGGTGAACGCGGAGTACTCGTCGGCGTTCGCGGGCGTGATCCCCCGAGCCGCTGCGGTCGCCGTGAGCTCGGCCCGCCATGCCGCGGCGTCGGGGTTCACGAACATCGGCACGAAGGTCACCATGCACACGCCGTTGTTCGCGCGCAGCCTCTCCAGCACGTCGTCCGGCACGTTGCGGGGGCTGTCGCAGACCGCCCGGGCGGAGGAGTGGCTGAAGATCACCGGCACCTCGGTCGCCGTGAGTGCGTCACGCATGGTGTCGGGGGACACGTGGGAGAGGTCCACGAGCATGCCGATGCGGTTCATCTCCCGGACCACCTCGACGCCGAACCTGGTGAGGCCGCCGGCGGCCGGCTCGTCGGTGGCGGAGTCCGCCCAGGGGACGTTGCTGTTGTGGGTCAGCGTCATGTACCGCACCCCGAGGACGTGGAGCATGCGCAGCGTCGCCAACGAGGAGTTGATCGAGTGGCCACCCTCGGCGCCCAGCATCGACGCGATCCGCCCCGACCCCCAGGCCCGCTCCACCTCCTTGGGCGTCCGCGCGAAAGCCAGCTCACCGGCATACCTCGCCACCAGCTGGTGGCCCGCGTCGACCTGCTCCAACGTGGCGCTCACGGCGTCGTCACCGGCCAGGGACGCGGGCACGAACACCGACCAGAACTGGCCGCCCACGCCGCCTCGGCGCAGTCGCGGGAGGTCGGTGTGGGTCGGGCAGTCGCCGGCGACGTCGAGGCGGTCGAAGTCGTAGCCGACGCGCTGGCGGGCCTCCCAGAGCAGGTCGTTGTGGCCGTCGATGACGGGCTGGCTCCGGAGCAGGTCGGCGACGCGGTCGGCAGTGGTCATGGCCGCCACGCTAGCGCGCCATAGAGTGGGCGCATGAGCACGACCGCGGGCCGCAGCGTCGCCCTCGTCACCTTGGGGTGCACGCGCAACGAGGTCGACTCCGAGGAGCTGGCCGGGCGGTTGGCGGCGGAGGGGTGGCTGCTCGTCGACGACGCCGACGAGGCGGACGTGGCGGTCGTGAACACCTGCGGCTTCGTCGAGCAGGCCAAGAAGGACTCGATCGACGTGCTGCTCGAGGCATCCGCCCGCAAGGGGCAGGGGCGCACCCAGGCAGTCGTCGCGGTGGGGTGCCTCGCCGAGCGCTACGGCAAGGACCTGGCGGCGGAGCTCCCCGAGGCGGACGCCGTCCTGGGGTTCGACTCCTACGCCGACATGTCCTCACACCTGCGTGCCGTGCTCGACGGGCACGCGCCCCCCGCCCACACCCCTTCCGACCGCCGCCGACTGCTGCCCCTGTCACCGGTGGACCGGCAGGCCGGGGCTGCCGCGGTGGCGCTTCCCGGCCACGGGACCACCTTCGACCCCACCTCGACCCCGGCGGACCCGTGGGCCGGCCCGTTGCCGGCCAGCGGCCCGCGGGTGGTGCGGGCCCGCCTGGACGGAGGGCCGTGGGCCCCCCTGAAGATCGCGAGCGGGTGCGACCGGCGCTGCGCCTTCTGCGCGATCCCGATGTTCCGTGGCGCGTTCGTGTCCCGCCGCCCACACGACATCCTGGCCGAGGCCACGTGGCTGGCCGAGCGAGGCGTGCGCGAGCTCTTCCTCGTCTCGGAGAACTCCACCTCCTACGGCAAGGACCTCGGCGACCTCGCGCTGCTGGAGAAGCTGCTCCCCGAGCTCGCCGCCGTGGAGGGGATCGAGCGGGTGAGGGTGTCCTACCTGCAGCCCGCCGAGATCCGCCCGAGCCTGCTCGACGCGATGTCGTCGGTGCCAGGCGTGGTGCCGTACTTCGACCTCTCGTTCCAGCACGCCTCGGCCCCGCTGCTGCGCTCGATGCGCCGCTTCGGGGGACGGCAGGCGTTCCTCGACCTGCTCGCGCAGGTGCGGGAGCTGGCCCCCCACGCGGGGGTTCGCAGCAACGTCATCGTGGGGTTCCCCGGAGAGACCGAGGCGGACCTCGACGAGCTCGAGGCGTTCCTGGTCGCCGCACGACTCGACGTCGTGGGGGTCTTCGGCTACTCCGACGAGGACGGCACCGAGGCCGAGCGCTATGACGGCAAGGTCTCGGATGACGTTGTGGCACAGCGGGTCTCACGCTTCACGTCGCTGGTCGAGGAGCTCACTGCGCAGCGTGCGGAGGAGCGGGTCGGCGAGGTGGTGGACGTCCTGGTGGAGGAGCTCCCCGGCCCGGTCACCGAGGACGAGCTGGTCGTCGGACGCGCTGCCCACCAGGGCCCGGACGTCGACGGCGTGACCCTGCTGGACCCGGCGGACTGGCCCGGCATCGCCGTGGGGCACCTCGTGCGCGCCGTGGTCACCGGCACCGACGGGATCGACCTCATCGCGGAGCCTGCGTGAGCGAGTCCGCGCCGGCACCCGACCCGATGACCACGCCGGTGTCGACCCCGGCACCGAGCTCGTGGAACATCGCCAACGCGCTCACTGTGCTCCGCATCCTGTTGGTGCCCGTCTACGGCTGGCTCCTGCTGTCCGCGGGGAGCCATGACGCCGGGCTGCGGTACTGGGCCGCTGGAGTGTTCGTCTTCGCCACCCTGACCGACCGGGTCGACGGCGACCTCGCCCGAAGCCGTGGGCTGGTGACGAACTTCGGCAAGATCGCCGACCCCATCGCCGACAAGGCCCTGATGGGCATGGCCTTCGTCGGGCTCTCGGTGCTGGGCGAGCTGCCGTGGTGGGTCACCGTGGTCGTGCTGGTGCGCGAGTGGGGGATCACCGCGATGCGCTTCGTCGTGATCCGGCACGGCGTCATGCCGGCAGGGCGCGGCGGCAAGCTCAAGACTGCCCTGCAGAGCCTGGGCCTGACCCTGTTCACGCTGCCTCTGTGGACGCTGCCGTCCGACGACGTATGGCGTGCCGTGGCGTGGGTGGTGCTGGGACTCGCCGTCCTGGTCACGGTCGTGACCGGGCTCGACATCGCCCTGAAGGCGGTGCGGCTGCGCCGCACGAGCGAGCGCGCGGCCATGAAGCGCGCCCGCCGCAGGGCCAGCCGCCAGTGAGCGCCGGGGGTGTCGTCGAGCTGCTGAGGGCCCGGCGGCTGACGGTCGCCACGGCCGAGTCACTGACGGGCGGCCTGCTGTGTGGAGCACTCACGGACGTTCCCGGTGCGTCCACGGTGGTGCGTGGCGCCGTGGTCGCCTACGCCACGGATGTCAAGGAGACGGTCCTCGGCGTCGGTGCCGGCGTCCTCGCCAGTCCGGGTGGGGCCGTCCAGGGCGAGGTCGCGGCCCAGATGGCACTGGGAGTATGCCGCGTGGTCGGCTCCGACGTGGGCGTCGCCACCACCGGGGTGGCCGGGCCCGAGCCCCAGGACGGCCAAGCGGTGGGAACGGTGTTCGTCGCGGTAGCCGTGGAGGGCGCGGTGGAGGTCAGCCAGCTGCGGCTGGACGGCACCCGCAGCGAGATTCGCGCAGCCACGGTGGCGAAGGCGCTGGCCCTGCTGCTGGAGCGGCTCGCGGCCGTGGAAGATCGCGGCGCCCCCGGTCGTTGAGACCTCAGTGAGCCCGAGATCTGACAAACCTGCGCGCGCTGCGTCGGGGGCTCGGGGTACCGTGGTCTCGTACCGGTCCGGCACCGCACTGCTGAAGGAGGCGTCATGATCCTGCTCCGTCGTGAACTCGGTGACGTGCTCCGCGAGCAGCGTCAGTCCCAGGGGCGCACGCTGCGCGAGGTGTCGGCGGCCGCGTCGGTGTCCCTCGGTTACCTCAGCGAGGTCGAGCGGGGCGAGAAGGAAGCGTCCTCCGAGCTGCTCGCCTCCATCTGTGGAGCGCTGCGCCTGCCGTTGTCGGAGGTGCTCGGCCACGTTTCCGAGCGGGTTGCCGAGACCGAGGCCCTGACCGCTCCGGTCACGCTGCCGATCCCGGCCGCCTCCGTGGTCTCCGCCTCCGCTGCCTGACCCACCTTCGGGTGCCTGACCCCTTCGTCGCAGGAAGTCCGGAGCCGTACTCGGTTCCCGTGGTCGTGCTGGAGTACGACCCGACGTGGCCCGGCCTGTTCGCGGCGGATGCGCGGGCGATCCGTGCGTCGCTGGGCTCGACGGCCCTGGCGGTCGACCACGTGGGGTCCACCTCGGTCCCCGGCCTCGCGGCGAAGCCGGTCATCGACGTCCTGCTGCAGGTGCCGGACTCTGCCGACGAGGATGCCTACGTCCCTGCCCTGCAGCTGCTGGGCTACGGCCTGCGGATCCGCGAACCCGGCTGGATCGAGCACCGGGTGCTCTCCCAGCGGGTCGACGAGGGCGCCCCGCACAGCGTCAACGTCCACGTGCTGTCACCGGGGCTGGGCGACGCAGAGATCGCGCGCATGCTGGTCTTTCGGGACTGGTTGCGGTCCCACGTTGAGGACCGCGAGCGGTATGCCGCGGTGAAGCGTGAGCTCGCGGACCGGCGCTGGCGCCACGTGCAGGACTACGCCGACGCCAAGACCGAGGTCGTCGACGACATCTTGGCACGCGCAGGCGCGCCGCTGGCCGCGCAGTGAGCGGTGCGGGCTGCCCGTCGGCCTGACGAGTCAGCGCCGAAGCTGCGCCACCTCGCGCAACCGCCGGAGCTTGTTTGTATCGCGTTACGTTACGCGATACAGTGTGAGAGTGATCTCAGGCTTCCGCCACAAGGGTCTGGAGAAGCTATACCGCGACGGTACGAAGAAGGGCGTCCAAGCCGACCACGTCCCCAAACTGATGCGAATCCTTTCGGCCCTGGACGTGGCCCAAGGCCCCGACGACCTGGCCATCCCATCGTTTCGGACCCACCGACTCAAAGGCGACTTGGCCGGGCACGACTCGGTCTGGGTGAGCGGAAACTGGCGGATCACATTCCGGTTCATCGAATCGGATGTCGAACTGGTCGACTATCAGGACTACCACTGAGCGGGAAGGAGAAGCCCATGATGAAGAACCCCGTCCACCCAGGCGAGATCCTGCGTGAGGACGTGCTCGCCGAGATTGACCTGAGCGTCAGCGAGGCCGCCTCACGGCTCGGCATCTCGCGCGTGACGTTGAGCCGCGTGCTACACGGTCATGCCCGGATCAGCTCGAACCTCGCTGTCCGCCTCGAAGAAGCCGGCGTGGGCACCGCCCGCGCATGGCTCGCCATGCAGGCGGCCTACGACCTCGCCACCGCGCGAGCCGCTGGCACCCCGAAGGTCAGCCGCCTGCAACCAGTCGCCTAGCGACCGGCAATCCAAGTCATCGCCGCCGCCACCATCGTCAACTTGCGGCGGATAGACACACTCCGGCTCGCCGCATGAGAGTGCGTTAGGGACGAGTGGGTCAACGATGATGAGTTGGTCGGCTTCGGAGGTAAAGGGGTGACGATGAGGCAACCGACGCTCTTCCTGACGGTCGGTTTACCGGCTACAGGAAAGACCACTGCTGCCCGAGCACTCGAGGTCGATCACCATGCGCTTCGTCTGACGAAGGATGAATGGATGAAGGCGCTTTACCATGACCAGAACCCGTCGTCAGCCTCCGACGTGATCGAAGGCCGGCTCGTCGACATCGGGCTGCGTGCTCTGGAACTGGGTATCAACGTGGTGATCGACTTCGGTCTATGGGGTCGTGATGAGCGCTCGGCGCTCCGGCAGGCAGCAGCCGACCGCGGTGCGAGTGTGGTGATGTGGTGATGCACTACTTCGAGGTGTCCGCGGCGGAGCAGCGGAGGCGACTCGATCAACGGCAGGCTAACGAACCGCACACCACGTGGCCCATCTCCGATGAGGAACTGCTCGGATGGGCCAAGGTCATCCAGATCCCGACACCGGGAGAGGTCGACGGCAGCGAACCGATCGACGATCCACCTGTTGGATTCGGATCATGGGACGAATGGCGAGGGGATCGCTGGCCCCCAACGGTTGTATGACGGCGAGGCGCTGATCGGCCGGACATTGCTATCACCACCGCCGGTACGCGGCGATGTGACTCACTTCCTCGTCTGGTCGCGGCGCCGGGTCGAGTCGCGCGTCCTGTGCAGAGGGGCATTCAACGAAGGCCGCTGTCAGGTCGTCCGGGTCTACTCCTGACTGGTGTCGTGCTCGTGGTGTCGGCGGCCACGAGAAACTGCCCGGAGACGGCCACGAAGCTGCCCGCTGGCGGACATGAGAACTGCCCACTGACGGTCATGGGATCTGCCCGACACGACGTCGTCTGCCTTGCCGCGGTCCGCGGTTGAGGCCCCTTCCTCGGGTGCGATGAGCGGTGCTGAAGCGCCCCGTCGCCCCCGAGGAAGGGTTGAGTTGAAGTCTGCCGAGGAGATCATGAAAATTCTGGATGCCTACGACCTGACTGTGTCGTTGCGTGATGCCGGTGAGCTGGCCGGTTGCTCCCACCACACGGTCAAGCACTACGTGCAGCGGCGCGCTGCCGGTGGTGAGCTGGATGTGGCTGCTGCGCGGCCGCAGCTGATCGATGAGTACCTGCCCAAGGTCGAGGAGTGGGTCGAACGCAGCCACGGCAAGGTCCGCGCCGACGTGGCCCACGAGAAGCTGCTCGCGCTGGGGTACACCGGTTCGGCGCGCACCACCCGCCGCGCGGTCGCGAAGGTGAAGAGCGACTACCGGGCCGGACGGGTGCGGGTGCACCGGCCCTGGGTGACCGAGCCGGGGATGTGGCTGCAATACGACTACGGTGACGGCCCGGTGATCGACGGGGTCAAGACCGTGTTGTTCGTCGCGTGGCTGGCCTGGTCGAGGTTCCGGGTGGTGATCCCGTTGCGGGACAAGACCATGCCATCGGTGTTCGCCGCCCTGGACACCACGTTCCGGCGCCTGGGTGGGGTCCCGACGTATGTGTTGACCGACAATGAGAAGACCGTCACCAGCGAGCACATCGCCGGTATCCCGGTCCGCAACCGGCAGCTGCTCGGCTTCGCCGAGCACTACTCGGTCGTGGTGCACACGTGTGTCCCGGCGGACCCGGCGTCCAAGGGGGGCACCGAGTCGAGCGTGAAGATCAGCAAGGCCGACCTGGTCCCCAAGGACACCAACCTGCGCGAGTCCTACGGCAGCTTCGCCGAGCTGCAGGCGGCGTGCGAGGAGTTCTGTGGCAAGGTCAACGCCCGGGCGCATCGGGTGACCAGGCGGCCACCGGAGCAGATGCTCGCCGAGGAGAGGGCCCGGCTGCATCCGGTCCCCGCGACGGCGCACACGGTCGCGTTCGGGACTACCAGGGTGGTGCCGGCCAACACGCCCATGGTCACCTTCGAGTCCGGTCAGTACTCCGTCCCGGCCACGCTGGATGGCAGGTCGTTGCTGGGTGCGACGGTGTGGGTCCGCACCCACGGTCTCGGGGAGGACGAGCAGGTCGTGATCGTCCACGTCGGCGAGGGCGGTCCGGTCGAGGTCGCCCGCCATCACCGGGCCACCCCCGGAACGCCGCAGATCGTTGACGACCACTTCCCGTCCCAACCAGCCGGGCCGCTGCAGCGTCGCCCCAAGCCACGCAACGCTGCCGAGTCCGAGTTCCTCGACCTGGGCGAGGGCGCCCGGCTGTGGCTGGTCGAGGCCGCCGCGGCAGGCACGCCACGGATGCGGGTCAAGATGAGCGAAGCGTTGGCCCTGGCCAAGCTGTTCGACCCCGTCGAGGTCGACTGGGCTCTCGGGCACGCCGCCGTACACGGCCGGTTCGCCGAGGCCGACCTGTCCTCGATCCTGGACCACCACGCCCGAGCCCCCAAGACCGGGCAGCACCGTGCCAGCGAGGACTCCTCGCTGACCCAGGGCACCAGCGCGTGGGCACGACTAGGCCAGGAGACCGACCCTGGTGCCGGCGAGGGTGAGGTGATCGCATGAGGACCGCCACCGCGCCGCCGTTGCCGGCCGAGTTGGAGGAGCTGCTGCGCAAGCTGCGCCTGCCCCACATCCGCCGCCACGCCCCCGAGGTCGTGGCGACCGCGAAAGCCCAACGGTGGGAACCCGCCGAGATCCTCAAGGCCCTGTTCGCGCAGGAGGTCGCCGGTCGGGAACGTTCCGCCCTGGCCACCCGCCGGGCGGCCGCGGGCTTCCCGACCGGCAAGACGTTCCAGGCCTGGCAGCCCGACGTCTCCTCGATCCCGGCCCCCACCCAGCAGGCGCTGCGCACCCTGGAATGGGTGCACCGCCGGGAGAACCTCGTCGTGTGTGGGCCGTCCGGGACCGGGAAGACGTTCCTGCTCGAAGCGCTCGGGCAGCACGCCGTCGAGCAAGGGCTCAAGGTCGCCTGGTTCACCCTCGAAGACCTCGGGGTACTGCTACGCCGACACCGTGCCGACGACACCGTCACCAAAGCCATCGCCAAGGTACTGCGGGCCGACGTCGTCATAGTTGATGACATCGGCCTGCTCCCCGTCGCCGTCGATGCTGCCGAAGGCCTGTACCGGCTGGTCGATGCCGCCTACGAGAAACGCTCCATCGCGCTCAGTTCCAACCTGCACCCCTCCGGGTTTGACGAGCTCATGCCCAAAACGCTGGCCACCGCCACCGTCGACCGGCTCCTGCACCACGCCCACGTCTGTCAGACCAGCGGCGAGTCCGTGCGGCTCACCCAAGCCCTCGCCGGCCAGGGGGTGAGCCCGTTGACCTGATCACCCGACCGGTGGTGGCCAAAGCCCTCGTGGCAGATCCCATGGCCACCACCGGGCAATTCTCGTGGCCATCAGCGGGCAGGTCTCATGGCCGCCGCTGGGCAGTTCTCACTGGCCCTTGACACTGATCACGGTAACGCACCGCCGCGTGGTGGGCGACAGGGCGAGGAGACGTGGGCCTCGATCGGATCCTTGGGTCGCCGCGTGGATCTGCCCGGAGGGACCTGGTTCAGTCGCACGTACGGTGGTTGCGCGACCTCACAGCGAAAGCGGTGCCATGGAGCGGCAGAACGTCATTGTCATCATCGCCATGTTGTTTTGTGTCTCTTGCTGCGTATGCCGCGAAC
>DASUKI010000122.1:0-8483 GCA_036278855.1 Pedococcus sp. | reverse complement strand
GGGGAGGACTGAGATGAGCGCCATCGTCCTGGTCGGCGCCCAGTGGGGTGACGAGGGCAAGGGAAAGGCCACCGACCTGGTCTCGGGCCGCATCGACTACGTCGTCAAGTTCAACGGCGGCAACAACGCCGGCCACACCATCGTCGTCACCACGAACGGCAAGAGCGAGAAGTACGCGCTGCACCTCTTGCCGTCGGGAATCCTCACCCCGAGGTGCACGCCCGTGATCGGCAACGGGGTCGTGATCGACCTCGCGGTGCTGTTCCACGAGATCGACGACCTGCAGGCTCGCGGTGTCGACACCTCGAAGCTGCTGGTCAGCGCGAACGCGCACATCATCGCGCCCTACAACAGGGTGCTCGACAAGGTCACCGAACGGTTCCTGGGGTCCCGGCGCATCGGCACCACCGGTCGTGGCATCGGCCCGACCTACGCCGACAAGATGTCGCGCAGCGGCATCCGGGTGCAGGACCTGTTCGACGAGAAGATCCTGCGCCAGAAGGTCGAGGCGGCGCTCGCCTTCAAGAACCAGGTGCTCGCCAAGATCTACAACCGGCGGGCTGTCGAGGTGGACGAGGTGATGGACGAGCTGCTCGGGTATGCCGCGCGGTTGCGTCCCATGGTCGCCGACACCTCGTTGGTGCTCGAGAAGGCGCTGGACGCCGGAGAGACGGTGCTCCTCGAGGCGGGGCAGGCGACGCTGCTCGACGTCGACCACGGCACTTACCCCTTCGTCACGTCCTCGAACGCCACCGCCGGCGGCGCGTGCACGGGGTCCGGCATCCCGCCGACCCGGATCGACCGGGTCATCGCCATCCTCAAGGCGTACTCGACTCGGGTCGGGGAGGGGCCGTTCCCGACCGAGCTCTTCGACGACATGGGCGAGTTCCTTCGCAAGACCGGCGCCGAGTACGGCACGACCACAGGGCGTCCGCGGCGCTGCGGCTGGGTCGACACCGTCGTCGGCCGCTACGCGACGCGGATCAACGGGGTCACCGACTTCGTCATCACCAAGCTCGACGTCCTGACCGGGCTGGACAAGGTCCCGGTGTGCGTCGCCTACGACATTGACGGCGTGCGACACGAGGAGATGCCGGTCAACCAGACCGACTTCCACCACGCCAAGCCGGTCTACGAGGAGCTCGACGGGTGGTGGGAGGACATCTCGAAGTGCCGCAGCTTCGAGGAGCTGCCGGCGAACGCGCAGGCCTACGTGGTGCGGCTCGAGGAGCTCATCGGCGCCCGGGTCTCCGCCATCGGCGTGGGCCCGGGTCGTGACGAGATCATCAGCCGGCACTCCCTGCTCGGTGACCACTGACCGCAGGTTTTTCACCCACATGGACTGAAACCTGCACCTCCGACCGGACCCCACCGCAGGTTTTCCACCCAAATGGACTGAAACCTGCAGCCCCGAGCGCTGGGCGGACGTGCTGCGCGGCCTACTCGACGCGCAGGACCGTCATGCGGTGGGCGGCGCGCGTCAGGGCGACATAGAGGACGCGCACGCCACCGGGGGACTCGCGGGTGATCTCGTCCGGATCGACGATCACGGTGGCGTCGTACTCCAGGCCCTTGGTCGACATGGGGTCGACGACGGCGACCCGCTCGGGAGCCGAGGCGGGCACGGAAGCCAGCGACGCGGCATACCGGGTGGGCGCCACGACGGCGATGGAGCCCTCGACCTCGCCCAGAAGGGCCTCCACCGCCTCCATCGCCACCGCGACCAGGCGGTCCGGTGAGGCGGTCAGCTCGACCGGCCACACGCCGGTCTCGCGGACGGCATCGGGGATGTCGGCATCC
Organism: Pedococcus sp.; assembly: GCA_036278855.1. Taxonomy (GTDB): domain Bacteria; phylum Actinomycetota; class Actinomycetes; order Actinomycetales; family Dermatophilaceae; genus Pedococcus. The sequence continues at coordinate 6,683 of DASUKI010000122.1, read as the reverse complement.
GGCACCTGCGCGCGCACCACCTTCGCCGCGTAGTCGAAGATCTCGCGCGCGTTGCGATAGTTGGTGTCCATGTGGAAGCTGCGGCGCTCCCGCTTGCCGAAGGCCTCCTCGCGTGCCCGTGCTGCCTCCACCGGATGCGGCCAGGATGCCTGCGCCGCATCGCCCACGACGGTCCACGAGGAGTGGCGTCCACGGCGACCCAGCATCCGCCACTGCATCGGTGACAGGTCCTGCGCCTCGTCGACGAGGACGTGGGCGTACTCGCCGGGGACGCCGACCGGACCCTGCAGGAGTCGCTCGCGCGCGTCCAGGGGTGACGTGGGCGACGCGCTCCGGTGCGAGCCACTGGACCGGACCGGCTGCACCTCGGTCACGCCGTACTGCGACAGGTCGTCGAGCTCCTCGATCTCGTAGAAGCCCCGCTCCTCGGCCGGTCCCTCCTGGACCGGACCCAACCGGGCCGCGAGGTCGTCGACGAGCGCTGCGTCGGCCACCGACCAGGTGCCGGCCTCGAGCGCCCTCGCGAGTGATGCCGCGAGCAGGTCGCACTCCGCCGGTGTCAGCACGCCGTGTCCGTGCCGGCCTGCCACCTCCGGGTCGGCGAGCCACAGCAGCACCTCGCGGGGGTCGACCTGCGGCCACCACTGCTCGAGGAACGACTCGACCTCGAGGTGGTCCGCGAACCGGTCCATGAACTCGCCCCGGTCACCCTCACGCACGCTGGCCCACGCCGCCTCGGCGAGCGCCGTCCGCACCGCAGCCCCGGCAAGGTTGCGCTGGTGGCTGCGCAATGCCTGGGTGCGGATCCGGTCCAGCGTCGGACGGTCGACACGCACGGCCTTGCCGTTGACGAAGGCGCGGAACTCCGGCGGCGCCCCGGGTGGCGCGTCCGCAGCGGCACGGGACAGCAGCCTCCGGATGCGCAGCGAGCCCTTGAGGGCCGCCACCGGCGGCTCGTCGAGCCGGGTCGCGGTGACGCCGTCGACGACGTCACCGACGGAGCGCAGGGTGACCGTCTCCTCCCCGAGGGAGGGGAGCACCCGCTCGATGTAGGCCGTGTAGGCGGCGGATGGCCCCACGACCAGGATGCCGCCCGCCTCGAACCGGCGGCGGTCGGAGTACAGCAGGTATGCCGCGCGGTGCAGCGCGACGACCGTCTTCCCCGTCCCGGGCCCACCAGTGATCTCGGTGACGCCGCGCGCGGGGGCGCGGATCGCCTCGTCCTGGTGCCGCTGGATGGTGGCCACGATGTCGCGCATCTGGGCGCCTCGGCTGCGGGTGAGCGCGGCGAGGAGGGCGCCGTCACCCACCACGACGAGGTCCTCCGGCGGCTCTCCGACCATGAGGTCGTCCTCGATGCCGACCACGTCAGATCCCTTGCAGCGCAACACCCGCCGGCGTAGGACATCCATTGGCTCGACCGGGGTGGCGCGGTAGAAGGCGGATGCCGCGGGGGCGCGCCAGTCGATGACCAACGGCTCGTAGTCGTCGTCGCGGACCCCCAGGCGACCGATGTAGCGGATCTCGCGCTCGGCCTGCGCACCCTCCTTGGCCATGGCGTGGGCGAGGTCGAGGCGCCCGAACACGAGGCCTTCGTACTGGGTGTCGAGAACGGAGCGGCGCCGGGCGGCGTTGAACACCAGGGCATCGCGCTCGAAGAGGCCGGTGAGCTCCTCGTCGCGGACGTCGCCAGTGCGGTCCGTCCGGCCGCGGGCCAGGCCGTCCGCCTCGACGAGACCCGCACGGGTCTGGGCCTTGGCGAGCTCGGCGTAGACCAGGTCCACGTGCGCCTGCTCGACGGCGATCTCACGGGCCACCTCGGCACTGGTTCCCTTGGCGGGCCGCTGGTCCTGACCAGTCACGGACATCCTTCTGCTCGGCGCTGCGGAGAACGCAACACTCTAGCCAGCCAGACCGCGCCTCCAGACCACCTTCCACACCTTGGGCCGGAGTGTCCCCCGAACGGCTGACGGGTCCTCAGACCAAGCCGCGTCGCGCGGCCTGGACCCCTGCCTGGAAGCGCGTCCCGGCGCCGAGCTGGTCCATGAGTGCCCGGACCCGCCGCTCGACGGTGCGCTGGGAGACCCCGGTCTGGCGGGCGATGGTCGCGTCCGGGGCCCCTGCGGCGAGCAGGGCCAGGATGGTCTGGTCGCGTGCTGAGGGGGCGCTGCCCGTGCCGCGCTCGAGCGGGGACCCGATGTCCCAGAAGTGGTCGGCGAGGGACCTCAACGCCTGCACCATGGGCCGCGTGCGGACCAGCACGGACCCGCGACCACTGGGATCGAACCCGCTGACGTCGACCACCGCGGCGTCGTCGTCGACCACGACGGCGGAGAAGGGGATCGAGGTGGTGAAGCGGAAGGACTCGCCTCCTCGCTCACGGGCGGCAAGGGTGGTCAGCACGCCGGGCAGCTCGAGGACGGCGGACTCGTAGACGGTGCGCATCTCCAGGACCTGGCCCATGGCGCCGACAGACGGCGCCTCGTGCGCAGACACGGGGCTGTCGAGCACCTCCTGCGTCCGCGGGGTCAGGGACCGGAAGGTGCGGACGAGCTCGTTGCCGGAGGCGACGATCTCGGCAGTGGCGGCCGCGACCTCGTCCAGGGACTGCAGGATGCGGATGCTGCCGCCGTCGGCGGTTGCCGAGCTGTTGCGGGCCGCGAAGTACAGCTGGGCCAGCTCGTGGGCCGCGGAGCGGGTCTCGCGGGCCCGCCGCTCGTACTGCAGCGCGAGCGCCGGCAGCGAGATGTCGGGCGGGATCACCTCGACCGAACCGCCGGGGTGCAGCCGGATCAGCCCCTGGTCACCCAGGGCAGTGAGCGCCCGGTCGATGGCCTCCGGCGCCATGCCCTGCGCGATGAGCAGCGAACGGCTCGGGTCCGGGTGCTGCAGGACGACGAGGAACACGCGCGCCAGCAGCGCCTCGGTGTCCCGGTCGGTCTCCTCGAGGGGGAGGGTGCGGGCCGGCCCGGGGTCGTCGATCATCCGGTCCCCCGATCGCCTGTTCGTCGGATGCTCCATGGTGCTGGTGTGGCGAGTTTCCGTCAATGACGAAAGTCCGACATGGAAAGGCTTTACCTCGCAACCTGTCATGGTCCACGCTGAGATCAGTCGACACCGTCGACCCACGTGCCAGGTTGCAGGTTCCCCCGCCAGGCGACCGCACGTCGGCTGCGCGGCGTCCTCGGGAGATGTCCCCCCTGCCTCCCTGGGACGCCGCGCACTCATCTGTGCCGCCTCACTAGGCTGCCAGCGTGAAGGTCCTCGTGATCGGTTCGGGTGCCCGTGAGCACGCCCTCGTCAAGGCCTTGTCCGCCGACCCGGTCGTCGACGCGGTGGTCGTCGCGCCGGGTAACCCCGGGATGGACGCCGTCGCGCTGTGCGAGCCACTCCCCGGCGGCCCCCTCGACGGCGAGGCAGTGGTCGAGCTCGCCCGCCGGCACGAGGTGGACCTCGTCGTGGTCGGCCCGGAGGCCCCGCTGGTGGCCGGTCTGGCCGACACGCTGCGGACCGCCGGGTTCCCCGTGTTCGGGCCGTCCGGCGAGGCTGCCCGACTCGAGGGCAGCAAGGCGTTCGCCAAGGAGGTCATGGCCGCAGCTGACGTGCCCACCGCACTTGCCCACCTGTGCAGCACGGCCGAGGAGGTGGCCGAGTCCCTGGACGCCCTCGGCGCGCCCTATGTGGTCAAGGACGACGGGCTGGCCGCAGGCAAGGGCGTGGTCGTCACCGACGACCGCGACGAGGCCATCGCCCACGCGCGGGCCTGCCTGGCCAAGGAGGGGGGCCGGGTGGTGGTCGAGGAGTTCCTCGACGGCCCCGAGGTCTCGCTGTTCTGCGTGTGCGACGGCAGGACGGTGGTCCCGCTGACGCCCGCACAGGACTTCAAGCGGGTCGCCGACGACGACGAGGGCCCGAACACCGGCGGCATGGGCGCCTACTCCCCGCTCGACTGGCTGCCGCCGGTCGTCGTCGACGAGGTCGTCACGCGCGTCGCGCAGCCGACTCTCGACGAGATGGCGCGGCGTGGCACGCCGTTCACCGGGCTGCTCTACGTCGGCCTGGCCCTCACCCGGCGGGGCCCCAAGGTGATCGAGTTCAACGCCAGGTTCGGTGATCCCGAGACGCAGGTCGTGCTGGCCCGTCTCGAGACCCCGCTGGGACGACTGCTCCACGCTGCAGCGACCGGACAGCTCGACTCCGTGGAGGCGCTGCGCTGGTCGGACCAGCACGCCGTCACCGTGGTCATCGCGGCCCACAACTACCCCGGCACCCCTCGGACGGGCGACCCCGTCACCGGACTTGACGACCTGGCCGGCGTGCCCACGGCATACGTCCTGCACGCGGGAACCGCCCGCCACGACGACGGGACCCTCGTGTCAGCGGGCGGCCGGGTGCTGTCCGTGGTTGCCCTCGGCGACAGCCTCGCCCAGGCACGGGAGCGGGTCTACGAGGCGGTCGACCACGTCGTCCTCGAGGGCTCGCACCACCGCACCGACATCGCGCTGGCCGCCGAGCGGGACGAGCTGCACGTCGGCTGAGGCTCACCCGGCCCGCGGCGACAACAGGGCGCCGATTGCGGCGAGTGCGACCGAGCCACCCATCAGCACGCCGAACACGGTGCCTCCGGGATGCGGCGCAGCCCAGGCGATCGCGGCACCCGACACCGCGTAGGCGACGGCTTGGGACACCGAGGGCGCGAGGAACGTCGCGGCCGAGTTGCGGCCCTGGTCGGCAGGGGTGGACAGGGCCAGCACCTGCGTCGAGATCGTCGGTGAGCTCAGGCCCATCCCGACGCCGGCCGCGGCCCACAGGCCGAGCCCGGCCCACGCGGGGAGCACGCCCATGGCCAGCATCGCGGGCCCGGCCACCCCGGCCGCGACAAGCGCGAAGCCGGTGCGCAGCCGAGTCACGACCGAGGTGCGCCGCTGGGTCAGGCGCAGTCCCTGGAGCTGTGAGCCGGCCGCCCAGAACAGCCCGGTGATGGTCAGGCTCACGCCGGCCGTTGCCGGACCATAGCCGTGCACCTCGGTCAGCATCAGCGGGATGAGCCCACCCGTGGCGCCGAACGCTGCGCCGAGCAGGCCGCGCAGCAGGGTGAGTGCCGGTATGCCGGGTGCTCCCCTGAGTGCCCCCGCCGGCAGGATCGCGTGCAGCGCCGGCACGAGGGCGGCCACGGCGGCCACGAGCAGGAGGCCACCCACCGCCTGGAGCAACCCGGTCCGGGTGACGAGGGAGGCCCCGAGGGTCAGGGTGCTGAGGCCGACGGCGGCCACGAGTGCCCACCGCGCTGCAGAACGCGACTGCCGGCGCGCGTCGTCCGAGTCGAGGTGGTCGGTCGCGGCCCGCCCAGTGGGGGCGGCCAGCGCCGGACGCAGCAACCACCAGACCGGCACCAGCAGGGCGATGCCGACGAGGAAGACGGCCCGCCAGCTGACCTGCTCGGCGATGACGCCGGCCACCGACGGTCCGAGCAGCGAGGGGAGTACCCACGCAGCGGCGAAGGTGGCGAAGATCTTGGGTCGAAGCTGCGGGGGGAGGGCACGCGCGACGAGCACCGTGAGGCCGACATCCAGCAGGCCCTCGGCCAGGCCGCCGACGAGCCGGCCGGCGACGAAGACGGCCATCAACGGCGCCAGCCCCATGAGCAGCTCACCCGCGACGAACAGGCCCATCCCGGCATACAGCACCGGCACCGGACCACGCCGGTCGCTCCACAACCCAGCCACGGTCGTCGCCACGACGAACGAGATGAGCGGTGCTGCGGCGGCCGCGCCGAAGAGCCACAGGCCGTCCAGGTCATCGGCGACACTGGGCAGCACCGTCATGACCGCGCGGTTCTCGAACGCCCCCAGGGTCACCAGCGCCACCGCGCCGATGGCGAAGGGCAGGTGGGCGCGCTGGAGCAGCGAGGGATGGGCGTCGAGCGCGGTGTCGCCGGTCATGGTGGGACAGTCTTGAAGTTGAAGTCAACTTCATGTCAAGTCGTGCGACGCCCTGTTGCCACCATCGCGGAGCCGGCTGCCAAGATGTCGCCATGACGTCGTCGCAGAGCACCGCGCCCGACCTGCCCGGCTTCGCCCACGTCTACTCCGGCAAGGTGCGCGACCTCTACGCGCCGGTCGACCCCCAGACAGGGCGCACCCGCACCGACCAGCTGCTGCTCGTCGCCAGTGACCGGCTCTCGGCGTTCGACTTCGTCCTCGACAGCCCGATCCCGGAGAAGGGGGCGGTGCTGACGCAGCTGTCGCTGTGGTGGTTCGAGCAGCTCGCCGACCTCGTGCCCAACCACGTGGTGTCGACGGACGTGCCGCCCGAGGTGGGCGGGCGCGCGGTGCTGGTCCGGCGGCTCGAGATGCTGCCGGTGGAGTGCGTCGCGCGCGCCTACCTCACAGGAGGCGGGCTGCGGGAGTACCAGGCGGACCGCCGGGTGAGCGGCGTCGAGCTGCCCGACGGCCTCGTCGACGGGTCGCGGCTTCCCGAGCCGGTGTTCACGCCGTCGACCAAGGCGCCCCAGGGGGAGCACGACCAACCGATGCCGTATGCCGCGGTCGAGGGAGCCGTCGGCCCGCGCCTCGCTGCCCGCGCACGCGACCTGACGGTGCGGATCCTCAACCGGGGCAACGAGATCGCTGCGGATCGTGGCATCCTCATCGCCGACACGAAGGTGGAGTTCGGGGTCGACG
>DASUKI010000121.1:0-2572 GCA_036278855.1 Pedococcus sp. | reverse complement strand
CCCAACTGCGCGCAGTGGACGCTGACGCAGTACGCCACGGCTCGGCTCGGGGCGATCCTGGTCAACATCAACCCGAGCTACCGCACGCACGAGCTGGAGTACGTCCTCAAGCAGTCCGGCATCTCGACGCTGGTCTCCGCCAAGGAGTTCAAGACCAGCGACTACGCCTCGATGATCGAGGAGGTGCGTGGCAGCTGTCCCGACCTGCGCGACGTGTACCTGATCGGCACCGCCTCCTGGGACGCACTGCTCGCTCGCGCCGACGAGGTGCCCGAGGACGACGTGGCCGCGATCCAGGCCGGCCTCGACCCGAACGAGCCCATCAACATCCAGTACACCTCCGGCACCACGGGGTTCCCCAAGGGCGCCACCCTCAGCCACCGCAACATCCTCAACAACGGCTACTTCGTCGGGGAGATGTGCCGCTACACGGAGGCCGACCGGGTGTGCATCCCGGTGCCCTTCTACCACTGCTTCGGGATGGTCATGGGCAATCTCGCGTGCACCAGCCACGGTGCGTGCATGGTGATCCCGGCACCGGGCTTCGACCCTGCGGCCACCTTGAAGGCCGTGCAGGACGAGAAGTGCACCTCGGTCTATGGCGTGCCAACGATGTTCATCGCCGAGTGGTCGCTGCCCGACCTCGGGTCCTACGACCTCTCGTCGGTGCGCACCGGCATCATGGCCGGATCCCCTTGCCCCGCAACGATGATGCAAAAGCTCATCGACGCCGGGATCGAGGAGATCACCATCGCCTACGGCATGACCGAGACCTCGCCGGTCTCGACCCAGACCCGCACCGACGACAGCTTCGAGCACAAGGTCGGCACCGTCGGGCAGGTCATGCCCCACCTGGAGATCAAGGTGGTCGACCCGGTGTCGGGCGAGACGGTCCCGCGTGGGGAGCCCGGCGAGTTCTGCACCAAGGGCTACTCGGTGATGCTCGGCTACTGGAACCAGCAGGACAAGACCGACGAGGTCCTCCAGGACGGCTGGATGCACACCGGCGACATCGCCGTCATGGACGACGACGGCTTCGTGCAGATCACCGGCCGGATCAAGGACATGGTGATCCGGGGCGGCGAGAACATCTATCCCCGCGAGATCGAGGAGTTCCTCTACACGCATCCGGACGTCGTCGACGCCCAGGTCATCGGAGTGCCGGACAGCAGGTACGGCGAGGAGTTGTGCGCGTGGATCCGGATGAAGGACGGGGCCGAACCGCTCGACGCCGACGCGGTCCGCGAGTTCGCCACCGGCAAGCTCGCCCACTACAAGATCCCCCGCTATGTCATGGTCGTCGACGAGTTCCCGATGACGGTCACCGGCAAGGTGCGCAAGGTCGAGATGCGCGAGAAGACGGTCGCCGACCTCGGCCTGGCCGCCCAGTCCTGACTGCGCCTCACGGCGGCTCTTGCTTGCGTCTGCGAGTTTGCCCACCAGCGGGGCAACTACGCAGACGCAAGCGGGCTGGGAGGTGCCGTATGCCGCGTGGTGACCACGCGGCATACGGAATGGCTTGACGCGTGGGCGCGTTGAGAGGATAGTTGAAATTCGAACTACCTGAGGAGCTCGACCGCATGCCCGCCGTGACCGTCCCCGACCTGACCGTCCTGCCACGCGTCCCCGCCGTCTCACCCGCCGTCGAGCAGCGACCGGTGCGGTCGGTGACCACCGCCCCCGGCGGCCTCGAGGGGGAGGGCTTTCCGGTCAAGCGCGCCTTCGCCGGGGTGGACCTGCGCGACCTCGACCCCTTCATCCACCTGGACGAGATGGGCGAGGTGGAGTACGCGCCGGGTGAGCCCAAGGGGACGCCCTGGCACCCGCACCGGGGGTTCGAGACGGTGACCTACATCATCGACGGCATCTTCGACCACCACGACTCCTTCGGAGGTGGCGGCACCATCACCAACGGCGACACGCAGTGGATGACTGCCGGCGCGGGCATCCTGCACATCGAGGCGCCGCCGGAGCACCTCGTCGTCAGCGGCGGGCTGTTCCACGGTTTCCAGCTGTGGGTGAACCTGCCGAAGGTCGACAAGCTGAAGGCCCCGGCGTACCAGGACCTGCGCTCCAGCGAGGTCGGGCTGCTCACCAGTGCCGACGGCGGGTCGCTGCTGCGGGTCATCGCCGGTGAGGTGGGCGGCGTCCGTGGCCCGGGGTCGACGCACACCCCGATGGCCATGGTGCACGCCACCGTCGCAGCGGGCGGCGAGCTCACCCTGCCGTGGCGTCGCGACTTCAACGCCCTCGTCTACGTCATGAGCGGCGACGGGTTCGTGGGCCCGGACCAGACGCCGGTCGGCACCGGCCAGCTGGCCGTGCTGGGCCACGGGGACGCGCTGCGCCTGTCCGCGGCGCCGAGCCAGCAGGAGCGGTACGCCGCCGGGCTCGACGTCGTCATCCTCGGCGGGCTGCCGATCCGCGAGCCGGTGGCGTGGGCCGGGCCGTTCGTGATGAACACCCGCGCCGAGCTCGTCCAGGCGTTCGAGGACTACCAGGCCGGCCGGCTGGGGCAGCCCGTCCCGCACGGCGACGTGGGCGGCAGCCTGCGCTGAGCCGTTGTCCTGCG
>DASUKI010000120.1:0-3713 GCA_036278855.1 Pedococcus sp. | reverse complement strand
ACGGTGGGGCACGTCACCGCGTGACCGGAGTCTCAGTGGCGCCCTCCAGGGCGCTACGCGGCAGTAGTTTCGGGCGCAAGCCGTGCCGAGACGCCGAGGAGCCACACCCATGCAGGAGATCCGCGACGCCATCCTCTCCGGGGACCGCAGCCAGCAGACGTATGCCGGGTTGTCCATCCCCGAGTCCTACCGCGCCGTCACCGTGCACAAGGACGAGGTGGGCATGTTCGAGGGCGTGGCGACCAGGGAGAAGGACCCGCGCAAGTCGCTGCACCTCGACGACGTGCCGGTGCCCGAGCTCGCGCCGGGCGAGGCGCTCGTGGCGGTGATGGCCAGCGCCATCAACTACAACACCGTGTGGACCTCGATCTTCGAGCCGGTGCCGACGTTCGGCTTCCTCGAGCGCTACGGGCGCACCTCGGAGTACGCAAAGCGCCACGACCTGCCGTACCACGTCGTCGGGTCGGACCTCGCCGGGGTGGTGCTGCGGGTGGCACCCGGCGTGACCAAGTGGAAGCCCGGGCAGGAGGTCGTCGCCCACTGCCTGTCCGTCGAGCTCGAGGACGCCGAGGGCCACAACGACACGATGCTCGACCCGCAGCAGCGGATCTGGGGCTTCGAGACCAACTTCGGCGGCCTCGCCGAGCTGGCCGTCGTGAAGTCCAACCAGCTGATGCCCAAGCCCGCCCACCTGTCGTGGGAGGAGGCGGCGGCGCCCGGCCTGGTGAACTCCACGGCCTACCGCCAGCTCGTCTCCAAGAACGGCGCCGCGATGAAGCTCGGCGACCGGGTGCTCGTCTGGGGCGCCTCCGGCGGTCTCGGCTCGTACGCCACCCAGATGGCCCTGGCGGGCGGCGCCACCCCGGTCTGCGTCGTGTCCTCGCCCGAGAAGGCGCAGATCTGCCGCGACATGGGCGCCGAGCTGATCATCGACCGCACCGCCGAGGGGTACCGGTTCTGGAACGACGAGGGGACCGAGCAGGACCCGCGCGAGTGGCAGCGGCTGGGCAAGAAGATCCGCGAGCTGACCGGCGGCTACGACGTCGACATCGTCTTCGAGCACCCGGGTCGTGAGACCTTCGGTGCGAGTGTCTACGTCGCGCGCAAGGGCGGCACCATCGTCACCTGCGCCTCCACGAGCGGCTACCTGCACGAGTACGACAACCGCTACCTGTGGATGAACCTCAAGCGGATCGTCTCCTCCCACTTCGCCAACTACCGCGAGGCCTGGGAGGCCAACGAGCTCATCAACCGCGGCCTCATCCAGCCGACGCTGTCCAAGACCTACCCCATGGACGAGGTCGGGCAGGCCGCGCTCGACGTCCACCGCAACGCCCACCAGGGCAAGGTTGGCGTGCTCACCCTCTCGCCGGAGGAGGGGCTCGGCGTCACCGACGACGCCAAGCGCGAGGCCCTGCTCGGACAGATCAACCGGTTCCGCAACGCCTGACGCGTCGCGGCGGGGCGGGGCAGCCTCGTGCCATAGGCTCGCCGCATGTCAGTGCTGGACCGGTGGCGCGACTTCCGGCGCACGCAGCGCGAGCTGCTGCGCGCGAGCAACCACCCGCACGACCGCGACGGCGTGCGCACCGAGGGCCCGGGCCTGCTGACGAACCTGCTCGCCACGGACGAGGCGTCCGCCGACGAGGAAGGGCCGGCGGCGTCACCCCCTGCCGACTCCGCCGACTCCGCCGACTCCGCCGAGGTCACCGGGGTCGCGACGCGCACCGCGGTCGACGACACGCCCACCGGTCCTGAGCCCCTCCCCTTCGGCCGCGCCGGCCGCCCGCTCAACCGGCAGTCGCCGTTCTACATGGGCTTTGTCGGCGCCCTGGGCGTGCTCGTCGCGCTCGGCCTGTGGCACCTGGTCGGCCGGCTCACCACGGTCATCACCCTGCTGGTGATCGCCTTCTTCCTCACCCTCGCGCTCAACCCGCTCGTCGAGTTCCTCACCCGCCGAGCACTGCCGCGCGCGGCCGCCGTGACAGCGGTGTTCGCCGGTCTGGTCCTGGTCTTCGTCCTGCTGGGGCTGGTCGTCGTCCCGCCGGTCGTCAGCCAGGGCACCGAGCTGGTCCAGGCCGCACCCGACTGGCTCGACCAGGTCCTGCGGAGCAGGTGGGTCCAGGACCTCGACCAGCACTACCACGTGGTCGACAAGATCCAGGAGGAGTTCAACAAGCGCCTCACCGACAGCTCGTTCCTCAGCTCGGTCTTCGGTGGCGTCCTCGGCGTCGGTGCGGCGGTGATCGCCGGGATCTTCCAGGCCTTCACCGTGCTCGTCCTGACCCTGTTCCTGCTCGGGTCCCTGCCCCGCGTGAAGCAGGCTGCCTACGGCATGGTCCCCGCCACCCGTCGCCCACGGGTGATGTCGCTGTCGGAGGAGATCATGCGACGCACCGGGTCCTACGCCATCGGCCAGGTCGCCGTCGCGTCGATCAACGCCTTCTGCTCGTGGATCATGATGATGGTCGTCGGCATCCCCTACGCCGCGGTGCTGGCGGTGGCGGTCGGCTTCCTCGGCCTGATCCCCATGGTGGGCGCGACGATCGGCGCGGTGCTGGTGTGCCTGGTCGCGCTGTTCGACGGGTCGTTCCAGGACTTCACCAAGGTGATCATCGCGGCGGTCTACTACGTGGTCTACCAGCAGCTCGAGAACTACGTCGTGGCACCGCGCGTCATGCAGCGGACGGTCTCGGTGCCCGGTGCCGTGACGGTGGTCGCGGCGCTGGCCGGAGGCACGCTGCTGGGTGTGCTCGGTGCCCTGCTCGCCATCCCGGTGGCGGCCGGCCTCCTGCTGCTCTACGAAGAGGTCCTCATCCCCCGCCAACGCCGCCACTAGCCCGTATGCCGCGTGGCCGGCGTCCGCGGGCCGCTCACCCGCCGACTCCCTCGCCCCCGCCGCCCTGCGCCAACCTCTGCTAGCACACGTTAGTGAATGACGGACAGGTTCTAACCTGTCCACCTTTCACTAGCCTTTGCTAGCAGAGGTTAGTGCCCGAGGTCGCTAGCGGGTCGCGCCGCGGGGGTGCCGGCGCTCGCGAGCCTCCCAGCACCCGGTGTGCCAGTGCCGCCGGTCGTCCAACCCGCCCATCCCGTCGGCCGGCCACGCCACGACGTGCGGCGCACCCATGGCGATCGTCTGCTGACAACCGGGGCACAGGTACGCCCGGCTGGCACCCGCCCCGGTGACGCGGCGCACGAACCACTCCCCACCGGCATACGACTCACGGCGCGGAGCCCCGCCGAGCGCTCGGTCGACGTTCAGCGGGACGTCGTCACGACGGCGCCTGTTGGGTCTGGGCATGCCGGACATCCTCCCAGAGCCACCGCCGCGGTCCGGGACTCAGGCGTAGGTACGAAAGCCACGCCCGCTCTTGCGCCCGAGGTAGCCCGCCGTGACCAGGTGCTCGAGCAGTGGGGCGGGGGCGAAGCCGCGCTCGCGGAACTCGAGGTACAGCTCGCGCTGGATCGCCAGGGACACGTCGAGCCCGACCACGTCGAGCAGCTCGAAGGGGCCCATCGGCAGGCCGCACCCGGTCTTCATGGCGGTGTCGATGTCTTCGGCCGAGGCGTAGTTGGCCTCGAGCATCTTGACGGCGTCGTTGAGGTAGGGGAACAGCAGGGCGTTGACGATGAAGCCGGCGCGGTCGCCGCAGGTCACCGCGTGCTTGCCGACCTTGGCGCACAGGTCCTGCACTGTCGCAACGACATCC
>DASUKI010000119.1:0-11135 GCA_036278855.1 Pedococcus sp. | reverse complement strand
ACGCTCCTCCTTCCACCAGCTCGTGGTGACGAGGTCGGGCAGCCGGCGCTCGAGCTCGCGCGCGATGCCGATGACGCCGTGGCGCACGTCGAGGAACTCGTGGGTCGGCGCCACCCGCACGAAGACGTGCACGCCGCGGTTTCCCGACGTCTTCGCCCAGCCGGTGAGCCCCAGCTCCGTGAGCAGCTCGCGCAGCACCAGGGCGGCCTCGACCGAGTCCGTGAAGTCGCGACCCGGCTGGGGGTCGAGGTCGATGCGCAGCTCGTCGGGGTTGTCGACGTTGCTGGTGCGGACCGGCCACGGGTGGAAGGTGACGGTGTTCATCTGCATCGCCCAGACGGCGGTCGCCGGCTCGTCGACCACGACCTGCAGATGCTTGCGCCCGCTGGGATAGGTGCACATCACCGGCTCGACCCAGTCGGGCATGCCCTTGGGCGGGTTCTTGGTCCAGAACTCCTCTCCGGTGATGCCCTCGGGGAACCGCTGCAGGGTGACCGGACGGTGGACGAGTGCGCGCATCAGGCCGTCCGTCACGTCGACGGCGTAGCGGGCGAGGTCGAGCTTGGTGATGCCGCCCGGTGTGGGGTCGTGGTCGGGCCAGATCAGCCGGTCGGGGCTGGAGATCCGTACCGCGCGGATGCCCTCCGGGCCCCCGGGGACCTCGATCTCGGTCGCGTTCGCCGCCATGGCCGTGAGCCTAGCCAAGCCGGGTCCGGTGCCCTCGGGAGTCTGCCGCTGCGGCGGTTGACGCCCCTCCGGGAGGGCACAAGGCTGAGGTCGTGACCTCCCCGACGCAGGACCGCGCCCCGCTCGGCCTGGCCAGGGTCGACCAGGTGCTCGTGGTGGCGACGCTTCGCCGGATCCACGACCCGGAGGCGTCGGATGCCTTCGTGGTGACGCTGGAGGTCGCGCCGGGCGAGCGGCTCGACGAGGAGGCCCTGCTGGGCGAGCTGGGCGCCGCACCGTCTGCCCTCGGACCGCAGGCTTTGTGGTCCCTGGAGGTCACTCGGACCCATGCCGGGAGCGGAACCCAGGTCTCGGAGTCGCGCGCCGAGGTCCGCCTCGATGTGGTCGTGCCCACGGCTCAGGCAGACGCGGGTGTCGAGGTGCTCGAGTCGCTCTGGGGCCGGGTGAGCAGCCTCGCGACCACCTCGGCGCAAGGCCCCGATCGCGAGACCGCGATCGGCCGCGCGCGAGAGGTCGTGGCCCTGGTATGGGACGTGCGCGCGGACCGGCTCCGGGTCAGCGACGAGGAGCACCACCCCGAGCACGGTGGCTGGACGATCGGCCTGGTGGACGGCGACGTGGCGCGCTACGAGGTGGAGCTGGCCGCGACCGTGGACGGTCCACGAACGATCCGGGTGCGACGGCGGCAGGCGACCGAGGTGGCCGACAGCATCGGTGAGTCCGGCTGAGCCGTGACTGCGGTAGGAAGACGACTATGGCTTTGACCACGGAGAGTGGTCAAAGCCATAGCCGGGTGGTCAGCCCACATCCAGGCTCGGGACCAATCTCGCGGTCCTCGACGTTGCACCTGGTGGGCCGCACCAGGCCCAGCACCAGGCCCGACACCAGCCACCCGAGGAGTACAGCAGCGTGACCATGAAGAGCACCGATCGCAGCTACGCCGTCACCAAGACCGAAGAGCAGTGGCGGGAGGAGCTCAGCCCCGCCGAGTACCAGGTCCTGCGTCAGGCGGGCACCGAGCGTCCGTTCGTCGGCGAGTACACCGACGCGAAGACCGAGGGCGTCTACGCCTGTCGCGCCTGCGGCGCCGAGCTGTTCACCTCCGACACGAAGTTCGAGAGCCACTGCGGCTGGCCGTCGTTCTACACACCCTTGGCCGGTGACTCCGTCGAGTACATCGAGGACCGCGCCATGGGCATGAAGCGCGTCGAGGTCCGCTGCGCCAGCTGCGGCAGCCACCTCGGGCACGTCTTCGAGGGCGAGGGCTACGACACCCCGACCGACCAGCGCTACTGCATCAACTCGATCAGCCTGACCCTCCGCCCCAGGTCCGACGCCTGAGCCCGGGTCAGCGCAGCGACGCCAGGAGCTCCTCCATCTCGACGCGGCGGCCGGTGTGGAAGGGGATCTCCTCGCGCACGTGCAGCCGCGCCCGGGCGGCCCGCAGCTCGCGCATCAGGTCGACGATGCGGTGCAGCTCGTCGGCCTCGAACGCCAGCACCCACTCGTAGTCCGACAGCGCGAACGACGCGATCGTGTTGGCCCGCACGTCGGGGTACTCCCGCGCCAGCTGCCCGTGCTCGCGCAGCATGTCGCGGCGCTCCTTGTCCTCCAGTAGGTACCAGTCGTAGGAGCGCACGAACGGGTAGACGCAGATGAAGTCCTTGGGTTCCTCGTCCGCGAGGAAAGCCGGGACGTGGCTCTTGTTGAACTCCGCCGGCCGGTGCAGCGCGGCGGCGGACCAGGTGGGCTCGAGCAGCTGCCCGAGCTCGGTCTGCAGCAGCCGCCGGTAGGCCGACTGCACGTCCTCGATGCGCTCGGCGTGCCACCACACCATGAAGTCGGCGTCGGCCCGCAACCCGCCCACGTCGTAGACGCCGCGCGTGACGACGCCCGCCTCCTCGAGCTCGGCGAACAGTGCGTCGACCTCCTTGGCCATCACGTCGCGGTCGTCGCCGAGTGGCGCGGTGACCGCGAAGACGGACCACATGGCGTAGCGGAGGGAGTCGTTGATCTCACGGATGCGGGACGGTGCGGGCTTGCTCGGCATGGCCCTATTCTCGCGCTTCGCTCCCGCGCGCCCGCAGGTGGGTGGCCAGGGCCCGGGCGGCGGTGCGAGCGCCGGCGATGCACGCCGGCACCCCCACCCCTTCGTATGCCGCGCCGGCCAGTTCCAGCCCCGGCAGGGCCTGGGCGCCGGCCCGGATCCGCGACACCCGGTCGACGTGGCCGACGGTGTACTGCGGCAGGGCACCGCCCCACCGCTGGACGTGGGAGTCGACCAGGCGGGGCAGCGGGCGACCGACGGCCTCACTGACCTCCGCGACGGCGACGCGCACGAGCTCCTCGTCGGGTCGCTGGAGGTTGAACGTCTCCCCCGCCCGCCCGACCGAGGCCCGCAGGAACGCCAAGCCGTCCACCGAGCCGTCCGCCCACCTCCACTTGCTCGAGGTGAACGTGCTCGCCTTGATGGTGCGGCCGTCGACGGGCGGGACGAGGAAGCCCGACCCGGGCAGCGTGAACCCGTCCTCGGCCGCCACCGCCAGCGTGACGATGGCCATCGAGGCGTACTCGATCTCGGCCAGGGCGGCGGCCATCCCCCGGTGGTGGGGCGCGAGGAGCCTCGCTGCCGGAGCCGCGGGAACCGCGAGCAGGACCGCGTCGGCCGCGAACGCCTCCGGGGCGGGGCGCGGACCGACGACGACCGACCACCCAGAATCCGTGCGGTGCAGCTCACGAGCAATGGTCCGGCTGTGCAGCGCCACCCCACCCGCGCGCAGCCGCTCGGTGAGCACCTCGGCCAACCGGCCCACCCCGCCGTCGACCCCGGCGAAGACCGGAGCCCCCGCCGCCGAGGACTGGGCGCTGACCTCTCCGGCCGCCTGCGCCAAGGTGGTGAGCGACACCCCCTGCCGCACGCCGTCGAAGACCTGTGGCAGGCAGGCGCGAAGGGACAGCGACCTGGACCGACCGGCATACACCCCGCCCAGCAGCGGCTCCACGAGCCGGTCCACGACCGCGTCGCCCAACCGGTGCGCCACGAACCCGCCGAGCGACACGTCCTCGCCCACCACGGGTTCGGCCGTGTCCTCCGCGGACGCGCGCGCGACCTCGTCGGCGGTGAGGATGCCCAGGGCCGACGACGGCGGGGACGGGATGCCCATCAGGGTGCCGGTCGGCATCGGGTACAGCTGGCTGCGGGACCAGATCGACGCCGAGGTGGTGGCCGGGTGCACCACCTCGTCGGCCAGCTCGAGCTCACCGGCGAGGTCGAGCGCCTCGGGGCGCCTGGCAAGCAACGACTCGGCCCCGACGTCGAGCGGCACACCGGCGACGGGCTCGCGGCGCAGCTTGCCGCCGGGTCGGTCGGCGGCGTCCAGGAGCGTGACCTTCGCCTCGGGGAGCATCCGGGTCAGCTCCCAGGCCGCGACGAGGCCGGCGATCCCGCCGCCGACGACGACGAACCGTGACCGGGCCATGGCCACACCCTGTCAGGATCGTGACTGTTTCGACATCACCGGGTGGGAACGCCGGGCCCGTCGCGCGGGTCACACCGAGGTCCAGGACTCGCCACACCACCCACCAGGGGGTCGTCATGTTCCGTGATCGTCCACGTCTGCGCCGCACCACACTCGGGTCAGCCGCGCTCCTCGCCGTCGTCGCGCTGGCGGCCTGCAGCAGTGGCGGCAACTCAGCCAGCTCGTCGTCGGAGGCCCAGTCCCTGCAGGCGCGGGACGGCGCCGGCTCTGCCGCCGCGGGCGGCGCCGCACCGAAGGCACAGTCCCAGTCCGGGAAGCAGCCTGCGGCCGACGAGGCCTCCGCCGCGAAGGCCGGTTCCGCGGCCGTGGCCCCGGCCGCGCTCGAGGCCAGCCGCGACGCCCTCGCCCGCCGCGCCTCGGTGGCCTTGCAGGTCAAGGACATCGGCCAGGCCGTCGCCAAGGTCCGCGGCATCTCGGCTGCCGCGCAGGGCCTGGTCCTCACCGAGAACATCGGCGCCGGTGGCGGCGCCATCCCGCTCGACGAGCGGTCCAAGGTCACGGCAACCACCTACGGGGAGATCACCATCTCCGTGCCCTCGAGCCGCCTCGACGACGTGGTGAGCCAGCTCGGCGACGTCGGCACGGTGATCCGCTCGCAGAGCTCGAGCGAGAACGTCGGCGCGCAGATCGTCGACACCGACTCGCGGCGCAAGACGATGCAGGCCAGCGTCGACCGCGTGCGGGCCCTGATGGACCGCGCCACCGACATCCGCCAGGTGGTCGACCTCGAGTCAGAGCTGAGCCGGCGCCAGGCCGACCTCGAGGCACTCGAGTCGCAGCTGGCCTCGCTCAAGGACAGCGTCGCCATGTCGCCGGTGCAGGTCAGCCTGACCACGGAGCCGGGCGTGATCGCCAAGCCCGCCGAGACCACCGGCTTCCTCGCCGGGCTGCGCAACGGGTGGGAGGCCTTCACCGGATCGGTCTCGGTGCTGCTCACCATCGTCGGAGCGGTCCTGCCGTTCGCCCTGCTCGCGGTGCTCGTCGGGCTGCCGCTGTGGGTGGTGCTGCGTCGCCGTCGTGGGTCCCGGCAGGAGCCGCAGCCGCTCAGCGCCGGCTGACCTCGTGCACCAGCTCGACCACCCGGGTGAGCACGTCGGCACCGGTGTCCGGCAGGACGCCGTGGCCGAGGTTGAAGATGTGGCCGGGCGCGGCCCGTCCCTCCCGCACGATCTCGCGCACCCGCTGCTCGAGCGCCGGCCACGGCGCGAACAGCAGGGCGGGGTCGAGGTTGCCCTGTACGGCATACCCGTCCCCGAGCCTGGCCACGGCGTCGGTGAGCGAGACGCGGTAGTCCACCCCCACGACCTCGGCGCCGGCGGCGCCCATCGCCGCCAGCAGCTCGCCGGTGCCGACACCGAAGTGGATGCGGGGTATGCCGCGTGGGGCCACCGTGGCGAGGGCTGCGGCCGAGTGCGGCTGGACGAAGCGTTCGTAGTCCGCGCGCGGGAGGGCCCCCACCCAGGAGTCGAAGAGCTGGACGGCCGAGGCGCCGGCGGCGGCCTGGACGTCGAGGAAGGCGCCGGACACCTGGGCCAGGCGGGCGCACAGGTCGTGCCACAACTGCGGGTCGCCGTGCATGAGCGCCTTGGTGTGCTCGTGGTTGCGGCTGGGGCCTCCCTCGACGAGGTAGCTGGCGAGGGTGAACGGCGCGCCGGCGAACCCGATGAGCGGGGTGTCCCCCAGCTCGGCCACGAGCTGGCGGACCGCCTCGGTGACGTAGGGGACGTGGTCGGGCGTCAGCTCCGGGATGCGGTCGAGGTCGGCGCGCGTGCGTACCGGCTTGGCGACCACGGGGCCGGTGCCGGCGACGATGTCGAGGTCGACACCCACCGCCGCCAGGGGCACCACGATGTCGGAGAAGAGGATCGCGGCGTCGACACCGTGCCGTCGCACCGGCTGGAGGGTGATCTCGGTGACCAGCTCCGGGCGGCGGCACGACTCGAGCATGCCTCGCCCCTCGCGGAGCTTGCGGTACTCCGGCAGCGATCGTCCGGCCTGGCGCATGAACCACACGGGGGTGTGCTCGACGGGTTGGCGGCGGGCAGCCCTGACGAGGACGGATTCGCTCGGGGAGGTCACGCCGGGAGTCTCGCACGAGCCGACCACGGCACTCACATCGCGATGACGCCCGCCCCGAGCAGGGCCAGGAGGGCACCGACCTTCTGGATGCCGCGCAACCGCTCCTTGAGCAGGGTCCGCGCCAGCAGGATGGTGACCACGGGGTACAGCGACCCCAGCACGCTCGCGACGCTGACCTCGCCGCGGCTGCTGGCCAGGCCGAACAGCACGTTGGCACCGAGGTCGGCGCAGCCGATGGCCAGCAGCGCCGGCACGTCGCGGACCGCCATGCCGCCGAGCCGGCGCGTCGACAGGGCCAGGACGACGAAGAAGGTGACCGAGGTGGCTCGCATCCCCCACAGCGTCATGAGGTTCGAGGTGCGTGCACCCCGGTCGATGCAGAACAGCGCGAGCCCGAAGCCGACCGCGGCGACGCCGGCCAGCAGCACCGGGCGCGCCGAGACCGCGCCGCTGAGCTCGGGACCGGAGGCGAGCGTGACGCCCACGACGGCTACGAGGATCCCGACCCAGGTCCACGGCGACGGGGCGTCACCGGTGGCCACGCCGAGCAGCACGGGTATGGCCACGCCCAGCGCCGCGATCGGCGCCACCACGCCCATCGTCCCGGTCGACAGTGCGGTGTAGAAGCACAGCAGCCCGCCCACCCCGCTGACCCCGGCCGCGACCGCCCAGGGCGGCCAACCGGTCCAGGACACGTTCCCCAGCTGCGTGAGCACGACAGCGGAGATGACCAGGAAGGCCAGCGACTGGGTCCACCCCACGACGGCCACCGGGGACCGGCGCCGGGAGAACAGGCCGGCGAAGAAGTCCGACGTGCCCCAGCACGCGCTCGAGCCGAGCGCGAGGAGGGACAGCACGGCGCAACGCTAGCCGCGACACCCCCGCGGCGTGCCGTTGCCCACCATCCGGGACCACCCGGCATACCCTCTGATGGTGGGCAGCCGAACGGTCCCCGGAGACCACTCCCCTGAGTTCGCGCAGGCGTTGAACGACCTGCGTGGGGCGCGGTTGCGCTCCGAGGTCAGGCTCACCGAGGTGCCTGCCCCGCAGCGCATCGCGCCCTACGCCGTGGCCCTGACCGCCGAGGTCGTTGGTGCTGCGGCCGACGAGGACGAGCTGGCCTCGGGCAGGTTCGTGCTCCTGCACGACCCGTCCCGCCCGGACCCGTGGGACGGCGCCTGGCGTGCCGTGACCTTCGCGCGGGCCGAGCTCGAGCCCGAGCTCGCCAGCGACCCCATGCTCGGCGCGGTCGGCTGGGCGTGGCTGACCGACTCCCTGACCTCGCACGGGCTCGGGTTCACGGCGGAGGCCGGCACGGTCACCCGCGTGGTGTCCGAGAGCTTCGCCGGGCTGTCCGACCGCCCGGCGAGCGTCGAGATGGAGGTGCGGGCGTCGTGGACGCCGACGGCGGGCAACGTCGGGGCGCACCTCGTCGCCTGGTCCGACCTGCTCTGCACGATCGCCGGCCTGCCCCCGCTGCCCGAGGGCGTCGTGGCCCTGCCGGGACCGCGACGCTGAGCTGGCACCCGGTAGGTTGACCGGGTGACCGACACCGACGCCGACCCGGCTGTCGAGTCCGTCGTCCCCCTGATGCCGCTCGACGCACCCGCGGACGGCGTGCCCCCGGTCATCGAGACCGAGCGCGGCCTGGACGAGGCCGCGCGGGCCATCGCTGGTGGCGACGGCCCGGTGGCCCTCGATGCCGAACGGGCCAGCGGCTACCGCTACGGCCAGCGCGCCTACCTCGTCCAGCTGCGACGCGAGGGCTCCGGCACCTGCCTGGTCGACCCGGTGGGCTGTCCCGACCTCGGCCCACTCAACGAGGCCATCGGCGGCGCCGAGTGGATCCTGCACGCCGCCACCCAGGACCTGGCCTGCCTGGCGGAGGTGGGCCTGCGGCCCAGGCAGCTCTTCGACACCGAGCTGGCCGGACGGCTGCTGGGACTCCCGCGCGTCGGGCTCGCCGCGGTCGTGGAGCACTACCTCGGCCTGTCCCTGGCCAAGGAGCACTCCGCGGTCGACTGGTCCACCCGACCTCTCCCCGAGCCGTGGTTGCGCTACGCCGCACTCGACGTCGAGGTGCTCGTCGACCTGCGCAACCTGATGGGTGTCGACCTGGCCCGAGCGGGCAAGTCCGAGTGGGCGCGACAGGAGTTCGAGGCGCTGCTGGGCTTCACCGGCCCGCCGCAGCGCGTGGACCCGTGGCGGCGCACCTCCGGCATGCACCGGGTGCGCAGCCGGCGCACCGCGACCGTCGTGCGTGAGCTCTGGGAGGCCCGCGACCGGATCGCCCAGGACCGGGACGTCTCACCGGGCCGGGTGCTGCCGGACGCGGTGCTGGTGGAGCTCGCCATGCAGGCCCCCACCTCGGTGGCCGACCTGCCCGCTGGCCACCGGTCGGTGCGTCGCTACCAGCGGCAGTGGCTCGACGCGGTCCGTCGGGCGA
Organism: Pedococcus sp.; assembly: GCA_036278855.1. GTDB lineage: Bacteria > Actinomycetota > Actinomycetes > Actinomycetales > Dermatophilaceae > Pedococcus. The sequence continues at coordinate 2,384 of DASUKI010000119.1, read as the reverse complement.
ACGCGATCCCCGAGTCGGACCTTCCCGCGCTCACGCTGCGCTCCGACGGCCCGCCGCCGCAACGTTCCTGGCCCGACCGGAACCCCGTGGCCGCGGCGCGGCTGGCCGACACCCGGACCGCGCTCGCGGAGTTCTCCACCGAGCACGAGGTCCCGGTGGAGAACGTCATCTCCCCCGAGCCGCTGCGCCGGGTCGTCTGGACCCCGCCCGCCGACCACAGCGCAGGTGCGTTCGCGGGGGCGCTGCGGACCCTGGGGGCCAGGCAGTGGCAGACCGAGATCGTGTCGCGCATGCTCGAGGCGGCTTTCGCCACCCACCCCGACCCCTGACGCGCGCAGGTAATCCACCCAAATGGACTGAGACTTGCGCGGGGCCGGTGACCGCGCTGGTTACCCGCGGGTAGCATCGGTGCCGAGCCTGCGGCACAGCGCAGCTCCGTCAACTACCTAGCACCTGGGAGGCCCCGTGCCCCGCACCCTGCGTGAGGTCGTCTTCGTCGACGGCGTCCGGACGCCGTTCGGCAAGGCCGGGGAGAAGGGCATGTATGCCCAGACCCGCGCCGACGACCTCGTCATCGCCTGCATTCGCGAGCTGATGCGCCGCCACCCCGAGCTGCCGCCAGAGCGCGTCGAGGAGGTGGCCATCGCGGCGACGACCCAGATCGGCGACCAGGGCCTGACCCTCGGCCGGCTGGCGGCGCTGCTGTCCGGCCTTCCCAAGACCACCCCCGGCTACTCCATCGACCGCATGTGCGCCGGGGCCATGACCGCGGTGACGACCACGGCGGGCTCCATCGCGTTCGGGGCGATCGACGTCGCGATCGCGGGCGGCGTCGAGCACATGGGCCACCACCCGATGGGCGAGGGCGTCGACCCGAACCCGCGGATCGTCGCCGAGAAGCTCGTGGACCCCTCCGCCCTCGTCATGGGCTCGACCGCGGAGAACCTGCACGACCGGTTCCCGCACCTGACCAAGGAGCGCTCCGACGCCTACGCGGTGCGCTCGCAGGACAAGCTCGCGAAAGCCTACGCGAACGACCAGGTGCAGCCCGACCTCGTGCCGGTCGCCACGCGGCACCAGGAGCTCGGCTGGGGCCTGGCCACCCAGGACGAGCCGCCCCGGCCCGGCACCACCGTGGAGGACCTGGCAGCACTGAAGACGCCGTTCCGCCCGCACGGCAACGTCACTGCCGGCAACTCCGCCGGCCTCAACGACGGCGCGACCGCCTGCATCCTCGCCTCCGCCGAGGCGGCGCAGGAGCTCGGGCTGCCGGTGCGGATGCGGCTCGTGGACTTCGCGTTCGTCGGCGTCGAGCCGGAGGTGATGGGCATCGGCCCGGTTCCGGCTGCCGAGAAGGCGCTGCACAAGTCCGGCCTGTCCATCGACGACATCGGGCTGTTCGAGCTCAACGAGGCCTTCGCGGTGCAGGTCCTCGCGTTCCTCGACCACTTCGGCATCGCCGACGACGACGAGCGGGTCAACCAGTACGGCGGCGCCATCGCCACGGGGCACCCCCTTGCCTCCTCGGGGGTGCGCCTGATGACCCAGCTGGCCCGCCAGTTCGAGGAGCACCCCGAGGTCCGCTACGGCATGACCGCCATGTGCATCGGCATCGGCATGGGCGGCGCGGTCATCTGGGAGAACCCGCGACACAGCGACTACGGCCGGGCGCAGCAGGCAGTCGAGCAGGGCGAGGAGGACGCAGCATGAGCACAGACAACACCCCGGCACCCGCGAGCACGGAGGGCTTCGAGGAGGTCGTCACCCACCTGCCGGTGCGCGACATCGCACTGCCCGGCGGCGGGGGCACGATGGCGCTGGTCACCCTCGACAACAGGTTCGACCACACCAAGCCCAACACCTTCGGCCCGAAGACGATCGCCAACCTGCTGTCCGTCGTCGAGCGGCTCCGTGCCCGCGCCGAGGCGGACGAGGTCCAGGCGGTCGGCATCACCGGCAAGCCGTTCATCTTCGCGGTCGGCGCCGACCTCAAGGCCGTGGCCCAGGCGAGCAGCCGTGAGCAGGCGCTCGAGGTCGCCCGAGCCGGCCACGCGGCATACGCGGCGATCATGGACCTCCCGGTCCCGACGTTCGCGTTCGTGAACGGCGCCGCCATGGGCGGCGGGGTGGAGCTCGCGCTGGCCTGCGACTACCGGACCATCTCCGCGGGCGTGCCTGCCGTGGCCCTCCCCGAGACGTTCCTCGGGTTGGTGCCGGGCTGGGGCGGCTGCTGGCTGCTGCCCAACCTGGTGGGGCCGGCCAACGCGCTCACGGTCATCATCGAGAACCCCATGAACACCAACCGGATGCTCAAGGGACCGCAGGCCTTCGAGCTGGGCATGGCCGACGCGATGTTCGAGCCGGCCGACTTCCTCGAGCAGTCG
>DASUKI010000118.1:0-5672 GCA_036278855.1 Pedococcus sp. | reverse complement strand
GGTTGGTTCGATGACCGCACGGGCGGGGCCAAGGGTGTCCGGCACCTGATGCAGAAGGTCTTCCCCGACCACTGGTCGTTCATGCTCGGTGAGATCGCGATGTACTCGCTGATCATCCTGCTGGTCACCGGGACGTTCCTGTCCTTCTGGTTCGTGCCCAGCATGCACGAGGTCACCTACCACGGGTCCTACGCCCCGTTGCAGGACATCCAGATGAGCGAGGCCTACCGCTCCACGCTGGACATCTCCTTCGACATCCGTGGCGGCCTGGTCATCCGCCAGATCCACCACTGGGCAGCGCTGATGTTCATCGTCGCCCTGTCGGTGCACATGCTGCGGGTGTTCTTCACCGGCGCCTTCCGCAAGCCGCGCGAGATCAACTGGGTGATCGGCACCATCTTGTCGATGCTCTCGATCGTCGAGGGCTTCGCCGGCTACTCCCTGCCCGATGACCTGCTGTCCGGCACCGGCCTTCGCGCGGCCGTGGGCTTCATCGAGTCCATTCCCATCGTGGGGTCCTACCTCGCGTACCTCGTCTTCGACGGCGCCTTCCCGGGCGAGGCGATCATCCCGCGCCTGTACTCCGTCCACATCCTGCTCCTCCCGGCGATCCTCGTCGGCCTGTTCACGGTGCACATCGGCCTGGTGTTCCTGCACAAGCACACCCAGTTCCCCGGGCCGGGTCGCACCAACGACAACGTCGTCGGCTTCCCCGTGATGCCGGTCTACGCCGCCAAGGCGGGCGGGTTCTTCTTCGTCGTCTTCGGCGTGACCGCCCTGATCTCGGGACTGGTGACGATCAACCCGATCTGGGCCTACGGCCCCTACGACACCTCACAGATCACCGCCGGTTCACAACCCGACTGGTACATGGGCTTCGCCGACGGCGCGTTGCGCCTGCTGCCCGGCTGGCTGGAGTTCACCGCCTTCGGCTTCACGTTCTCGATGAACGTCTTCATCGGGGCGATCCTGCTGATCCCGGTGATGTACACCCTGATGGGCGCCTACCCGTTCCTCGAGCGGTGGGTGACCGGTGACCGGCGCGAGCACCACCTGCTCGACCGCCCGCGCAACAACCCGACCCGCACCGGGCTGGGCATGGCCGGCCTGACGTTCTACGGCGTGCTGATGTTCGCCGCCGGCAACGACATCATCGCCGTGGTGATGCACATGTCGATCAACGACATCACCCACATCCTGCGGCTGCTGGTGTTCGTCGGCCCGGTCATCGCGTACTGGGTCACCAAGCGGATCTGCCTGAGCCTGCAGCGCAGGGACCGCGACCTGGTCCTGCACGGGCGCGAGACCGGGCACATCATCCGCACGGCGACGGGCCGCACCTTCGAGCGCCACGAACCGCTCGACGAGTACACGCGGTGGACCCTCGTCCAGCACGAGCAGCACCGGCCGCTGGAGCTCGCCGAGGCGGCGGACGGCAACGGAGTGGCCTCCCCCACGGCCCGCAAGGACAAGGTGCGGGCGCGGCTGTCGCGGTTCTACTTCACCGACCGCGTCGAGCCGGTCACGCCGACCGAGCTGGCCGCCGCGCACCATGACGGGCACGGCCACGAGGCGATCGAGGCCGGCGAGGGACGTCCGGAGCTGGAGCCCTCCGAGCGCTGAGCCCTCGCCCGTCACCGCACCGGACCACGCCCCGGACAGAGGTATGCCGCCCGCTCACCTGAGCGGGCGGCATACTCAGGTCCCGTGGTGCAGATGGATGCGGCGGAGTTCGAGGACGCGGTGGGCGACGCGCTCGACGAGGTGCCCTCGGAGCTGATGGCGCTGCTGGACAACGTCGTGTTCCTCGTCGAGGACGAGCCGCCCGCCGGCGACCCGGACCTGCTGGGGATCTACGACGGCACGCCGCTCACCGAGCGGGGAGACGGCTGGGCCGGTGCCCTGCCCGACCGGATCACCATCTTCCGCGGGCCGCTCTCGCGGATGTGCGAGGACCGCGAGGAGCTGCTCGACGAGATCGCGATCACCGTGGTGCACGAGATCGCCCACCACTTCGGTATCGACGATGCACGCCTCCACGAGCTCGGCTGGGGCTGAGCGGGTCTCAGCCGACACGCAGCCCCAGGGCGTCGGAGATCGACGGGGCGCCCGCCGCCTGGCGCGGCGCCGGAGCCCCGGCCGCCTCGGCCAGCAGCCGGGCCAGGGCGTAGTGGTCCAGCGCGACGCGCACCCGCCGTTGGTGCAGGTCCGGGTGCGCAAGGACGGTGAGCACGCGGTTGCCCGCGTGGTGGTCGTCCTCATCGGCAGTGAGCACGACCAGGAGCCGACCAGCCTTCCAGTCGGGTCCGGCCTGCACGCGGCGCATCCACCCGGCGAACCACTTGTCGGCGCTGCCCAGGGAGCAGTCGTGGGCGTCGTGGCACAGGTCGGGTACCACCATCCCGACGGAGGGCAGCGCGCCGGCCGTGATGGCAGCAGGCAGCGCGGTCAGCGGCTGGTCGAGACGGCGACAGGCGGCGCGCTCGTCGGGGAAGTAGGCCCACGGGTTGTGCTTGACGGCGTAGCGGCCCGCAGGGACGAGCTGGCAGTGCGAGGTCATGGCCTCGGCGTAGACCCCTGCCGTGCGTCCCTGGGCGAGAGCCAGCCCGAACACCGAGGCACCCCTCAGCGGGTGTCGTGCGGGGCTGTCGTCGTCACGCACCCCATGGGTACTTCCTGACACCATCGCGAGGTAGTTGGGCAGCGACGGGTGGGTGACGGCGGTGTACGCGGTGGCGACGGCGTGGCGCCGACCCAGCCCCGCGGCATACGGCATCTGTGCGGACATCTGGCCCGCCGAGTGGTTCTCGACCACGAAGACGAGCACCTTGTCGACCCGTGGCTGCGCCGGCGCGGTCGTGGTGGTCGGGGTGCGCGTCGTGGTCGAGGCCGAGGGTGTGGCGGCTGGCGTACCGCCGGCCGTGACGGACGTCCTGGAGTCGACCGTGGTGGGCGTGGACGCTGCGTCCGGGGATCCGGTGCACGCGGCGAGGCCCAGCGCCAGCCCGACGGCCGCGACGGCTGGCCACAGCCCTCGGCGGGCGCTCAGACGAGCGCGCTCTGCTTCTGCCACTGGCTGAAGGAGTACTGCCACACGCCGATGCCCTCGGTGGGCTGGAACACCCGGCTGGAGCCGGTGAACACCACGACGTCTCCGACCTTGGAGTTGTTGTACATCCACTTCGCGTTGGCCGGGGAGAGGTTGGTGCAGCCGTGGGAGACGTTGGTGCTGCCCTGCGCACCGACCGACCAGGGGGCGGAGTGCAGGAACTCACCCGTCCAGGTCACCCGCAGGTTCCACTGGGTGTCGATCTTGTAGTAGTTCGGGTTGCCCTTGGGGATGCCGACCGTGGCGGAGTCCATGGTGACCTTGTCCTGCTTGCCGATGATGACCTTGACGCCGGAGCGGGTCTCGGTGAGCTTGCCGGGCTTGCCGGTGCTCACGGGGATGGTCCTGACGACCTGACCGCCCTGGGTGACCTTCATCTGGTGGGTCTTGATGTTGACGTAGCTGATCATGGATGAGCCGATCGAGAAGCTCGCGCTGTCGTCGTTGGCGACCCACTTGTCCTTGCCGGTCTGCACCCCGGTGAGCGGGGCGCTGACGCTGACCTTGGTGCCTGGCACCCAGTACTTGGCGGGGCGCCACATCAGCTGCCGGTTGTCGAGCCAGCCCCAGGCGCCCTTCTGCGCGGGGGTGGTCGTGACCTTGACGAGCTTCTCCACCTGGGCGCGGTACTTGGCGTCGGTGACCGCTGAGTCGAACTGGATGCTCACTGGCGCGCCCACACCGACCGTCTGGCCGGAGTAGAGGATGCCGTAGGTCGCGGTGACCTTCGGCTTGAGCGTCGTGAAGGTGGAGGTCGTGGTCGACGGCGTGCCGTCGGGGCCGGACGCCTTCGCGGTCACGGTGTATGCCGTGTTGGGAGCCAGCAGGCCGGTGGACTTCCACGCGCCGTCGGCGCCGACGTCGCCCTTGACGGCCTTGCCCTTGGCGTCGACGACGCTCACGTCATCAAGGGTGCCGACGGTGGCCTGCACGGTGATGGGCTCGGTGGGCAGCACGCCGGTGGCGTCGTCGGCCGGGCTGACGCTCAGCTCGGCTGGGGTGGGCGTGGCGGTCGGCGTGCTCGAGGTGGTGCTGCTGACCGATCCGGCGACGTTGCTCGTCGACGGGCTGGCCGGACCGCCCTGGCACGCGCTGACCAGCGCCGCCGTCGCGACCACTGCCAAGGCGGCCGCAAGGCCGCGCGAGCGTCGTCTCTGCACCAACTGAATGACTCCTGTGCCTCTGGCGGCGCGTGGTGCGCCGTCGCATGTGTCCGTGCCGGCTCGGGCTGCACCGGCCTTCGCCGACACACACCCACCCGACGTGTAGGACGCCGGGCAGCCCCGAATGGTTGTCTATGCAACTGTGATCGGCCGGACGGCCACTGTGCCGTGCCCAGCCCCCATGAGTGGGTCCAGGGCGCGTGTGTCGTGTCCCGGACTCCGCGCCATCCTACCCGCTCAGCGGCGGTGCTCCTGACCACGACGTGACGGCGCCCCCGCCCGAGCGGGCTGGGGCGCCGTCAGGCGGAGCCGCGGGTCACACTGCGTGCGGGCCCCGGAAGTACTCGAAGGTCCACCCGACGAGCGCCACCACGCCGAACACGGCACCGATGACGAACAGCCACCAGCCCACCGCGAGGCCCAGGAAGCACAGGGCGGCGGTGGCGCCCAGCGCGAGCGGCCACCAGGAGTGCGGGGCGAAGAAGCCGTAGTCACCCTCCTGCTCCTCGATCTCGCCGTGGGGGTTGTCCTCGGGGCGCTCGGGCAGCCGGCTCCCGGTGACGCCGAGGTAGAGCGCGATCATCCCGCAGAGCCCGGCGCACAGGAGCAGCCCGAAGATGCCGACCGGCTCGCCGCCCTTCGTGACGAAGGCGTAGATGACTCCCACCACGATGAAGAAGATCGCGATCTGGGTGAAGATCCTCGTCTCGGTCTTCATGGGTCAGTCGCGCTCCTCGTGGTAGCGGGGGTGCGGGTGGTGGTCCCGCTCACCGGTGTGGTGCGGCCCTCCAGCATCGCCGGCGTCGGCCACCCCGACGATCCGCGCCAAGGTGTTGGGGTCGGCATGGACGGTGCCCGCCGGAGCCGCCTCGGGGTGGTGCAGGTCGAACGCCGGGCGCTCGGAGCGGATCCGCGGGATGGCGTCGAAGTTGTGCCGCGGCGGCGGGCAGGAGGTGGCCCACTCGAGCGAGGCGCCGTATCCCCACGGGTCGTCGGTCTCGACCAGCGGGGCGTGCCGCCACGTCTTCCACACGTTGTAGATGAACGGCAGGGTCGAGGCGGCGAGCAGGAACGCACCGGCGGTGGACACCTGGTTGAGGAAGGTGAAACCGTCCTCCGGCAGGTAGTCGGCGTAGCGACGGGGCATGCCGTCGACCCCCAGCACGTGCTGGATGAGGAACGTGGTGTGGAACCCGATGAAGAGCATCCAGAAGTGGATCTTGCCGAGCGGCTCGTCGAGCATCCGCCCGGTGAACTTCGGCCACCAGAAGTAGAACCCGGCGAACATCGCGAACACCACGGTGCCGAAGACGACGTAGTGGAAGTGGGCCACCACGAAGTAGGTGTCGGAGATGTGGAAGTCGAGCGCGGGGCTGGACAGGATGACGCCGGTCAGCCCA
>DASUKI010000117.1:0-7516 GCA_036278855.1 Pedococcus sp. | reverse complement strand
TCGCCAAGGCCGACCTCGAGCTGCCGAAGGACTCCGGTTTCTAGGTCTGGTGCGGCGCCGTAGCGCGCCGTCCCATCCACAGGCGCTGGTCGCCAGGCCGCCCCGTCAACAGGGCGCCGACTCGTCCTGTCCAGGTCATCTCCGCCGCCGGTTGGGTGGTGCTCGGAGGTGAGGCCACATGACCGACACGGTGGCGGCGGACGACCGCAGGGCGTTGGGCACTTACGGCGAGCAGCTCGCGGCGCGGTACCTGACTGAGCGCGGCGTGCAGGTGGTCGACCGCAACTGGCGCTGCGCGCACGGTGAGGTCGACCTGGTCGCGCGCGACGGGGACTGCCTGGTGTTCTGCGAGGTCAAGACCCGGCGCAGCGTGCGGTTCGGCGACCCGGTCGAGGCCGTCGACTGGCGCAAGCTGGCCAAGCTGCGCCGGCTCACCGCGGCCTGGCTGCGCGAGCACGACGTGCACTGCGCGCGGGTGCGCATCGACGTCATCGCCATCCTGCGGCCCGCGCACGGTCCCGCGGTGCTGCGCCACGTGGTGGGAGTCGGCTCGTGACCCTGGGCCGCACCCGCTCGGTGACCCTCGAGGGCCTGGTCGGCGCCGTGGTCGAGGTCGAGGCCCACCTGTCCAACGGCCTGCCCGCCTTCATGCTGAGCGGCCTGCCCGACAAGGCGTGCGGGCAGGCCCCGAGCCGGGTCAAGGCCGCGTCCGCCGGCATCGGTCGGTCCCTGCAACAGGAGCGCATCACGGTCAACCTGTCCCCGGCCTCGATCCTCAAGAGCGGCACCGCCTTCGACCTGCCCATCGCGGTCGCCGTGCTGGCGGCGGTCGGCGTCATCGAGTGGCCCGGGGTGCGCGACGTCGTGCACCTCGGCGAGCTCGGCCTCGACGGTGCCATCCGCCCGGTGCCGGGCGTGCTGCCCGCCGTCCTGTCCGCCGCGCGCGCCGGCTGCCGCGACGTGGTGGTGCCGGTCGCGAACGCCGCAGAGGCCGCACTGGTGCCCGGCGTGCGAGTGCACGCAGTTCCCCACCTGTGCGACCTCGTCACCGCCTACGGGTTGGCCGGCGACGAGCTGGCCGTCGGCATGCCCCGGTCCGCGCGGACCACCCCGGCCGAGTCCTCGCCACCCCGCGACCTGGCCGACGTGATCGGCCAGTCCGAGGCCAGGCAGGCACTCGAGCTCGCTGCGGCAGGAGGCCACCACCTGTTCCTCCTGGGGCCACCCGGCTCAGGGAAGACGATGCTCGCCGAGCGGTTGGTGTCGATCCTGCCGAGGCTCAGCCGTGACCAGTCGATCGACGTGCTCGCGGTGCGCTCGCTGCTCGGCGTGAGCACCGACAACCTCGAGATCGAGGGCGTGCCACCCTTCATCGCGCCTCACCACAGCGCCTCGCAGGCGGCCATCATCGGTGGCGGCAGCGGAGTGGTGCGCCCGGGGGCGATCTCCCAGGCGCACCACGGAGTGCTGTTCCTGGACGAAGCCCCGGAGTTCCGGATCGGCGCCCTGCAGGCGCTGCGCCAGCCGTTGGAGTCGGGGGAGGTCGTGGTCGCGCGGGCGCGGGCTGCCGTGCGGTTCCCGGCGCGGTTCCAGCTGGTGATGGCCGCCAACCCCTGCCCGTGCGGCCAGGGCTTCGGCAAGGGGGCGGAGTGCCACTGCAGCCCGTTGGCCAAGCGCGCCTACCTCGGCAAGCTCTCCGGTCCCCTGCTCGACAGGGTCGACCTGCAGGTGCTCGTGCCCGCCGTGACCCGGTCGTGGCTGGCTGGTGAAGCGGGGGAGTCGAGCGCGGTCGTCGCCTCGCGGGTGCGGGAGGCGCGCGGGGCCCAGGCCGAGCGGTGGGCGGGCACGGGCTGGACGCTCAACAGCCACGTCCCGGGCTCGCGGCTGCGTCGCGGGCCATGGCGGCTGGCCCCACGCGTGACCAGCGACCTCGACCAGGCGCTGGACAGGGGACGGCTGACGCTGCGCGGCTACGACCGCGTGCTGAGGCTCGGCTGGACGGTCGCCGACCTCGCGGGGCGCAGCTCTCCCCACCGTGACGACCTCGGTGCGGCGCTGGTGCTGCGCAACCAGGGCCCGGTGGCGGCATGAAGCCGCGCGACCTGGCCGGGTTCGACCTGCCGAGCGGCGAGCGCGCTGCTCGGGTCGCGTGGGCGCGGCTCGTCGAGCCGGAGCACCATGCGGTCGTCGAGCGGATCGCTGGGCAGGGTGCCGAGGAGGCGCTGCGCACCCTCGACCTGTCCTCCCCGCTCGGGCGCCAGCTCGTGCCACGGCTCGAGCTGCTCGACGTGCGGCGCGACCTCGACATCGCCCGACGGACGGGCACCCGCATCGTCGTGCCGGGCGACCCGGAGTGGCCGGCAGGCGTCGATGACCTCGAGTGGCCGCCGCTCTGCCTGTGGGTCGTGGGTCCGCTCGACCTCGCCGAGCAGGCGGCACGCAGCGTCGCGGTGGTCGGTGCGCGGGCGGCCACCCTCTACGGCACTCGTCAGGCGCAGGACCTCGGTGCCGGCCTCGCCGAGCGCGGGGTGAGCGTGGTGTCCGGCGCTGCCTACGGCATCGACGGTGCGGCACACCGGGGCGCGCTCGGTGTCGAGGGCCCGACGATCGCGTTCACCGCGGCTGGGGTGGACCGCCCCTACCCGCGTGGCCACGACGGCCTCTTCGCCCAGCTGCGCAGCCACGGCCTGGTGGTGAGCGAGCTGCCGCCGGGCTGCGCCCCGACCAAGGGCAGGTTCATCGCGCGCAACCGGCTCATCGCCACGGTCACCCAGGGGACCGTCGTCGTGGAGGCGGGGCTCCGGTCCGGGTCGTCGCACACGGCCGGCAAGGCACTGGACCACAACCGGGTGCTCTGCGCCGTTCCAGGCTCGGTCGAGTCCGCGGTGTCGGCCGGGTGCCACCAGCTGATCCGCAACAAGAACGCCATCCTGGTCACCGACGCCGCCGAGGTCATGGAGGCGGTCGGCCCGATCGGCGAGCTGGCCCCCGAGAAGCGCGGGGAGCAGCGCCCGGGTGACGGACTCGACCCGGTGCAGGGCGCGGTCTACGGCGCGCTGCCGGTCCGTCGCCCCGCGACCGTCGACGAGCTCGCGGTCCGCGCCGGTCTGGACGCGCGCCAGGTCAGCAGCGCCCTCGGGTTCCTGGCGCTCGCGGGCCTGAGCCGGCAGGAGCCGCAGGGCTGGCGCAAGGCGCCGCAACCGAGCACGTGAGGACCACATCGCGGGGTGGCGCCTTGTGTGAGCCAGGGTGGTTTGCGAGCGTGTGGGCATGGACGCCACCGGCCTCGAGCTCCTCGCGGAGTTCGAGAGGCACCTGCGCAGCGAGCGGGGGCGCTCGGAGCACACGACACGCGCCTACCTCGGCGACCTGCGCAGCCTCCTGAGGTTCCTCGAGGACGAGTGCGGGACCACCGACCTGGCCACGGTCCGGCTGCGCGACCTGCGCTCGTGGCTTGCAGCGATGGGAGCCGCCGGCGCCGCACGGGCCACGATCGCCCGGCGCGCGGCGACAGCCCGCAGCTTCCTCGGCTGGGCCACCCGCACCGGCCGCATTCCCGCCGACCCCTCGCTGAGGCTCGTCGCACCGCGCCGCGCCGCTCGCCTGCCCGAGGTCCTCAAGCAGGGTGACGCGGCCGCCCTGCTGCAGGTGGCGGCCGTGGCCAGTGACGACCAGGACCCGCTGCACCTTCGCGACCGGGCTGCGCTGGAGCTGCTCTACGCCAGCGGCATCCGGGTCGGCGAGCTCGTCGCGCTGGACGTCGACGACGTGGACCTCGCCGGTGGCGTGGTGCGGGTGCTGGGCAAGGGAGCCAAGGAACGGACGGTTCCCTTCGGGGTGCCCGCCCGCGAGGCGGTGTCCGCGTGGCTGGCGCTCGGTCGGCCCCAGCTCGTCACCGGCGACAGCGGGCCGGCCCTCCTCCTCGGCCGCCGGGGGAGGCGGGCGGACGCCCGGCAGGTCCGCTCGGCACTGCACGCGCTGCTGCGACACGTGCCGGGCGCTCCCGACATGGGACCGCACGGGCTCCGGCACAGCGCCGCCACCCACCTGCTCGAGGGGGGCGCCGACCTGCGCATGGTCCAGGAACTGCTTGGGCACGCCTCGCTGGCCACCACTCAGATCTACACCCACGTCTCGGTGGACCGGCTCAAGCAGAGCTACCGACAGGCGCACCCGAGGGCCTGATGGCTGTTCCGGGCTCCACGCACCAAGCGGCTTTCGCCCGGCCCGGCGTGCCGTCGCGGCAAGTGGCCCACAACCGCCACAATGGGAAGGCACACCCAAGCACCGGCAGGGGCTTGGTGCCCACCGAGAGGTCATGAGCGTTGGTCAGCCGGCTGAGTGATCCCGTGTGCCGCCCGCACCGGCACCGGCGCAGGGTGAGCCGACGCGTCCGCCTTCGCCGAACCATTGCCGGCACGGTCCTGCTCGCCCTCCTCGCGGTCGCGGGGGTCAAGCTGCTCGACCGCGACCACGCGGCTGCCGCGGTGGACGCCCTGCCGGGGGTGGCCGCCACGGCGACCACCGCAGCCGACCGCGCCCAGGCCGTCAGTGGCGACTCGGAGGACGGTTCGGCGGCCGACGAGACCCCGACACCACAGACGACGGTCATCCCGCAGCACGGAACCGGACACATCCACGTCGTCGCTGTGCCCAAGGTGGACAACTCGGCGACCGGGCGCGAGGTCCGTTACACCGTGGAGATCGAGGGCGGGCTCGGGGTGGACGACGCCGAGGTGGCCTCGACGATCCAGACCATCCTGCTCGACAAGCGCGGCTGGCAGGGGGTCGACCACATCCGGTTCGTCAACGTGTCCCCGCAGGAGGCGGCGGCCGGGGCGAAGGTGGACGTCCGGGTGACGCTCGCCAGTCCAGGCCTGACCGACACGTTGTGCGCGCCGATGAAGACGATGTCGCAGGTCTCCTGCTGGAACGGCGAGCGGTCGGTGCTCAACTTCAAGCGCTGGGCCCTCGGCGACGACAGCTATGGCGACGACGTCGCCCGCTACCGCATCTACCAGGTCAACCACGAGGTCGGGCACGGGATCGGGCACCTGCACAAGCAGTGCCCGGCAAAGGGGAAGCGGGCACCGGTGATGGTGCAGCAGACCCTCAGTCTCGGCGGCTGCACGCCGTGGCCCTACCCCTCCGGGGCCTGAGGAGCGGTCAGCGCATCGGCAGCAGCCTGACCCGGCCGCCGACCAGGAGCAGGAGGGGGTCGAGGTAGGACCTGCCGCGCACGGCCCCGAGGTGCAGACAGGCAGCCGGGGCGCAGTGAGACCCCGGGGCCGCCAGGATCCCGAGCGCGCCGCCCCGCGCCACGACCTGGCCGATCCGCACCGAGGGGTCGACCGGCTCGTAGGTCGAGCGGATCCCCGAGGCGTGCAGGACGGACACCGTGCCCCGACCGGCGATCACCCCCACGTGCGACACGGTGCCGGCGGCGACGGCGTGCACCGGCTGGCCGACGTCACCAGCGAGGTCGACGCCGCGGTGCCCGGCGCCCCACGGGCTCGCGGGCGGGATGAACGGGCGGACCACCTTCGGTTCGGGCGACAGCGGCCACGCCCAGGAGGCTCGAGGCCGGGTTGCCGGCTGGAGACTGGTGGAGGCATGCGCCGTGCCCGGGCTCGCGGGTGCCGCAGGCGCCTGGGTCGCCGGCGCTGGCGTCTGGGCCGCAGCGCCCGGCGCCGGCACCGCGGCAGCGGCAGTGGCCGCAGCAGGGGCCGCAGCCTGAGGCGGCTGGGCAGGTGAGAGCGCAGCCGCGCCAAGGACCAGCGCGAGGGTGGGGGCGAGGAGACTGGTTGCTGGGCTCACCGCTGCAGGATCGTCGGGGCGGCACGCTCCGAGCAGCGTCACCCGTGCAGCCTGTGGACGCTGCGACAGCAGGGTCGCCGCTGTGGAGGGCGAACCCGCAGCCGGGCCCGCTACAGGCGGCTCAGCCGGTCGACGGCGTCGTGGAGCACCTCGTCGCGCTTGCAGAACGCGAACCGCACCAGCGTCCGTGCGGCATCGACGTCGTCGTGGAACACCGACACGGGCACTCCCACCACCCCGGCCCGCTTCGGCAGCTCCCGGCAGAAGGACAAGGCGTCGACCGCGCCGAGCGGCGCGGCGTCGGCGACGACGAAGTACGTCCCGGCAGGCACCGACATGCTCAGCCCCGCCGAGCGCAACCCGGCCACGAGCAGGTCCCGCTTGGCCTGCAGCGACGTCGCGAACCCGGCATACACCTCGTCGTCCAGCCCGAGGGCGACGGCGACCGCCGGCTGGAACGGTCCCGATCCCACGAAGGTGAGGAACTGCTTCACGGCGCGCACCGCGGCCACCACCTCCGTCGGCCCGCTCACCCAGCCGACCTTCCACCCGGTCGCCGAGAACGTCTTGCCCGCTGAGGAGATGGTCAGGGTGCGCTCCCGCATGCCGGGCAGCGTCGCGACCGGCACATGGGTCGCGTCACCGAAGACGAGGTGCTCGTAGACCTCGTCAGTGACCACCCATGCATCGTGTTCCCTCGCGAGAGAACAGATCAGGTCCAGCTCACCGCGGACGAAGACCTTGCCGGTCGGGTTGTGCGGCGTGTTGAGCAGCACCATCCGGGTCCGCGGCGAGAACGCCGCGCGCAGGGAGTCCTCGTCCACCGCGAAGTCCGGGAACCGGAGCACCGACGTGCGGCGCACCGCCCCTGCCAAGGCGATCGACGCGGCATACGAGTCGTAGTAGGGCTCGAAGGTCACCACCTCGTCACCAACCTCGCACAGCGCGAGGATGGTCGCCGCGATCGCCTCCGTGGCGCCCACGGTGACGAGCACCTCCGAGCGCGGGTCGACCTCGAGGTCGTAGAACCTCTTCTGGTGTGCCGCAACGGCATCGAGAAGCTCGGGCACGCCGGGGCCGGGCGGGTACTGGTTGCGGCCGCCGTCAATCGCCGCCTTCGCTGCGGCGAGCATCTCGGGTGGGCCGTCGGTGTCGGGAAAGCCCTGACCGAGGTTGACCGCACCGTGCTCGGTCGCCAGCGCGGTCATCTCAGCGAAGATCGTCGACCCGAAGCCCTGCATGCGGTGCACCAGTGGTGAGCCCATGCTCCGCAGGCTATCCGCCGTTGCGGGACAGGTCGGGACACCGCTCCCGTGTCGACGGGACACCTGAGGGCCCAGCGTTGGGTCACCACACAACTGGGAAAGGAACCCAACGATGGACAAGCTCTCGCCCAGCGACCGGATCGGCGCCGCCTGCGGCGCCGCCTATGTCGCCCTCATCCTCGTCGGCAACGGGATCGCCACCGGCAACGGGCAGCAGTCGAACGACCCCACGGGCCAGCAGGTCATCCATTACGCCGACCAGTTGGCGCACAGCACAGTCATGCTCGTCGGCCAGGCCATGGAGATCCTCGGCTTCGTCGCCCTGGCCTTCTTCATCGCGTGGCTGGTGCCCACGTTGCGCCGCGCCGGCGGCCCCGCGCCCTGGCTGTCGAACGTGGTCATGGTCGGCGGGCTGGGCACGCTGGCGGTGAAGA
>DASUKI010000116.1:0-11073 GCA_036278855.1 Pedococcus sp. | reverse complement strand
GCCCGCGATGAGGCGCTGCTTCTCCGCCTCGGGGATGCCGAGCCGGTCGTAGGTGTTCTTGATGTCCTCGGGCAGCTCGTCCCACGAGGTCGCCTGCTTCTCGGTGGACTTCACGAAGTACTTGATGTTCTGGAAGTCGATGCCGGACAGGTCGCTGCCCCAGCTGGGCATGGGCTTCTTGTCGAACAGCCGCAGGGCCTTGAGCCGCAGGTCGGTCATCCACTGCGGCTCGCTCTTGCGGGTCGAGATGTCGCGGACGACCTCGTCGTTGAGCCCGCGACGAGCCGTCAGGCCGGCCGCATCGCTGTCGGCCCAGCCGTACTCGTAGCGCCCCAGGTCCTTCAGACCCGGGTTCAGCTCTTCGATGTGGGTGCTCATCGCGTGGACCCTTCTGTAGATGTGACTGGCTTCGACGGGTTTGTGGTGGCAGCGGCCACCACCGACCTGGCAACGACGGTGCTTGCCGGGAGGACGGTGGTTGTCGGGACGAAGGTGGTGCACACGTGGTCGCCGTGTGCGAGCGTCGCCAGACGCTGCACGTGCACGCCGAGCAGGCGTGAGAACGCATCTGTCTCAGCGTCACAGAACTGGGGAAATTCCCGCGCCACGTGCTGGACGGGGCAGTGCCCCTGGCACAGCTGGATTCCTGACAACGCCGTGAGCTGGTCCGGGTTCTGCTCGCCCACCGGGCGGGCCGAGGCGGCGAACCCGTCGCGCGTCAGCGCGGCGACGAGGACGTCCACCTTTGCCTTGGCGTCGGTGCCCGCGGCGGCCAGCTCCGCGGCATACCGCTGCTCGAGCTCGCCCACCCTGGCCTCGGCGAACCGGCGAACGGCACCCTCGCCGGCCTCGTCGGCGAGGTAGCGCAGCGCCTGGGTCGCGAGGTGGTCGTAGTCGGACTCGAGGGCGGTGTGGCCCGCCTCGGACAGGACGTAGGCCCGGGCGGGGCGGCCGCGACCACGGTGCCCCGGGGCCGGCTCGCGCTCGGCGATCAGGCCGGCATCGACGAGGTTGTCGAGGTGGCGGCGGACGGCGGGGGCGCCGAGGCCGAGCTCGTCGGCGAGGGCGGCGGCCGTGACGGGGCCGTGCTCGCTGATCGCGTGCAGCACCCGGTCGCGCGTGCGCGACTCGAGAAGTGGTGCCTCCGCGATATTCACAACGCCAATGTTACGTAATTGGTCCACCCCTGCGAAAGCAAGGTCACCCTAACCGGCCGCGCACCCCCGACTCGTTGCGGGACGCTGGTCACCGGACCGGCGTTCGGGCGCCCCCGTGACCACCAGCCGGCAACAAGTCCCGAGGGCCCGTCAGCCGAGCAGGCCGCGCTCGCGGGCCACCGCGACCGCCTCGCCGCGGCCGGAGACGCCGAGCTTGGCCATGAGGTTGGAGACGTGCACGCTCGCGGTCTTGGCGCTGATGAACAGCTGGGTGCCGATCTGCCGGTTGCTGCGCCCGAGCGCCACCAGTGCGAGGATCTCCTGCTCCCGGGGGGTCAGAGCCTCACCGAGCCGGTCTGCGGGCCGGGCGGCCGCCTGGGTGCGCCCGCCCGCGCTGCGGATCTCGGCGAGCAGCGGCTCCGCCCCAAGCTCGCGTGCGGTGGCGAGGGCCGCCTGGATCGTCTCGGACGCGGCCGCATCGCCGGCCGCCTGCAGGGCTGCCCCGAGCCGCGCGCGGGACCGCGCGCCCTCGTAGCGGTGGCCGTACTCGTCGAACGCCGCGACCGCCTCCCGCCAGCGGTCCGCGAGCTCGCCGGGGTCGACCTGTTCGCCGCCCAGCCACCGCAGCCGCAGGCCCTCGGCCCGGGCCCGGGCGATCCACGCCTGCGCCTCCGGACCGTGCTGCCCCGGCATCTCGCTGACCCGGGCCCAGACCTGCTCGGCGTCCTCCACCGCACCACGCCCCCGTGACAACAGGTGGGCGCGCTCGGTGGTGGGGACCCGCTGCACGAAGGACCCGAGCTGGCCGAGCAGGAGCGCGCTCAGGCGGGTCTGGGCCTGGAAGTGCCGGTGCCAGATGCCGGTGAGGACCTCGACGGTCTCGTCATGGGCGGCCAGCGCGGCGCGCAGGTCGCCGGCGTGGCCGTGCAGGTCGATGGCAGCGCCACCCGCGAAGACGGCGACCAGGCCCTCGTCCTCCCACCAGCGCCGCACGGCCTCCAGCTCGCCCCCGAAGTCGGCCCCGCCGCGCCCCGCCACGACGAACAGGCGCGCACTGCGCAGCAGCGCCTCGGCCGGCTGCGGTGGGTCCTGCCCGGTGAGGTCGAGGATCTCGAGCGAGTCGTCCCATCGACCGACCTCGTAGGCCGCCACCCCGGCGAGCAGGCGCGAGTCGAACGCGTACGGCGCCCAGGCACGACCCGCGGCGCGCCCCGCCTCGGCGCCACGGCGGTAGACCTCGACCGCCTCGTCGAGGCGCCCGAGCCGGTGGTGCAGCGAGCCGAGGTGGTGCAGGGCCCGCACCTGGGCCGGGTCGCCCGGCGCAGCACCGGTCGCGATGATCCGCTCCAGCGCGTCCTGGCTGGTCTGGGGGTCCCCGACCCGCTCGACGACGCGGGCCTCCACCACCCGAACCTCTGCGGCCACCTCGGGCAGTCCGGCGGCGAGCGCCGCCTCGACCGCCTCCTCGGCCGCGCGGGCGGCCTCCTCGTCACGTCCCCGGTCGACGAGGGCCTGGACCCGGGCGCCGAGCAGCCGCGCCCTCACCTGGGCGGCCTGGCGCTCCGGCAGGTCGGCACCCTCGAGGAGCCCGAGCCCCTCCTTGGTGGCGGCCAAGGTGTCCAGGGTGCTCTCGGTCAGCCGTGCCGTGGTGGCCAGGGCACTGAGGATCTCGGCGCGCCCGAGCGGGTCCTGCTCGAGGCGGCGCCGCGACAGCCGCTCCTCGAGCAGTGCCAGCGCCTTGATCGCCTGCCCCTTGGCGGTGAGCGCGGCCGAGGCACGCAGTGCGAGCCGGTCGGCGTCCGGGTGGTGGTCGGGGATCAGCGACAGCGCCTGCCGGTAGTGGCGCCAGGCCTCCTCGGGTCCGCCAGCGGACATTGCCGCGTCCCCGGCGTGGATGCTCGCGTCGAGGGCGACCGCGCGGTCGCCGGCCGCGGACGCGTGGCGGGCGATGTCGGCCCACGTGCCGAGCGACGGGTCGGAGCCCAGGGCAGCGGCATAGCGCTCGTGAGCCCGGACCCGCTCCCCCGGGAGCAGGTCGTCGTAGACGGTCTCTGCGAGCAGTGCGTGGCGGAAGGCGTAGCCCCCTGAGTCGGTGGGGACGAGAACGTGGTGCTCGACCGCGTCACGCAAGCCCTGGTCGAGCTCTGCGTCGCCGAGGCCCGCCACGGCCGTCAGCAGGGGATGGCTGACGTGCCGGCCCGCGGCGGAAGCCATCCGCACCACGTGCTGCCCGGCAGCCTCGAGCTGGTCGAACCGGACGAGCAGCAGCCGGGACAGGTCCTCGGCGACCCCGGTGCGCCCGAGGGCGCTGGCGGCGACGAGCTCCTCTGCGAAGAAGGCGTTGCCCTCGGCGCGGTCGACGACCGCGCGCACCTCGTGCTCGGTGAGCGGGCGCGGCTGGACCCCCCGGACCAGCTGGCGGACCGCGGCGTCGGGAAGCGGCTCGAGCTCGACCCGGTGCAGGTCACCCAGCCGGGACCAGTGCGCGAGGGTGGTGCGCAGGGGGTGGCGGCGGTGCAGGTCGTCGCTGCGGTAGGACGCGACGATGCTGACCCGGCCGCCGAAGCCACGGGTGAAGAAGAGGGTGAGCAGGTCTCGGGAGGACTGGTCGGCCCAGTGCACGTCCTCGACGACGAGCAGCAGCGGGGCATCCCAGGAGACGCCCTCGAACGCGGCGTGCGCGGCCTCGACGAGGTCGCGGGGGTCGATGGTGTCGGGGGCGTCGAGCTCCGGCTCCGGGGCCCGGCGGCGCCTTGCCGGGAACAGGGCGGCCAGTGCCGAGTGGGCGCTCATGGTGCGCTCGACGGACGACGGGTCGGCGACCTCGAGGCGGGTGAGCATCTCGCTGAAGGGCAGGTAGGGCATCGACTGCCCGGCCTCGCCGAGGCAGTGGCCGACGAGGACGGTCCAGCCCTGGTCGCGGGCGCGTCCGGCGACCTCCCCGAGCAGCCGGGTCTTGCCGATGCCGGCGTCACCGGAGAGCAGCACCATCCCCCGCTCGTCGGGCGTGCCGATGCCGAGCAGCTGGGCCAGGCTGCCGGCCTCCTGGTCACGGCCGACCAGCCGGCTGGTAGCAACGTCGAGACCCACGCCGCCGATTATGTCGGAGGGGCCCGACACGGTGACGTGGGTCTCGAGGGTGGTGTGGTCCGTCGTGGCCGTCACGGCTGCCACGCCTCAGGCGAGGCGGGGCGAGGCGTTCCGGCTGTGCCGGTGGCCGCCACGGCCACCGAACAGGGTGCGGATCGGGTGGCGGTGGTGCCGCACCGGCTTGGCGCCGTGGTACAGCGCCGAGTTGGTGTCGAAGCGCCACTGCACCTCGGCGGCGACGAACAGCGGGTCTGAGGCGATGCTCATGGTGTGCTCCTTCGTGGTTTCTGCTGATGGGTTCCAACCTGCTCGGCTAAGGGGGCCGGGCACATGGGGGTGATGCCTTATCCGTGCGGGACGGGGTGCCTTAGGCCGGGGAGCCTCGCGTCCTCAGGCCCTGGGCGGGTCGTGGGGGACGACCGGGCAGACCGATGCGGCGAGCTCGTCCGCCAGCTCGCGGGCCGAGCGGCCCAGCCGGGTGGACCAGCTCGGCCAGTGCGGCCGCCGGTGGGTGCGCCGGTGCCGGACCGCGAGGTTGGCTCCCCCGTACAGGTCGCCCTTCCACGCCAGCTCGGCGGCCACGGACAGTGGGTGTGCGGTGAGGTTCATCTCTGGCTCCTTCGTGGTGGTGCGATGGGTCCAGAGTTGGCGCCTGAGGCCCCCCTCCACATGGGGACTGTGCCCAGTCCCCGGCACGGATGCGCAGAGGGGCCTCAGGTGGGTCCCGGCCCCAGACCTAGAATCGCCGCGTGCCGCCAGCCGTCCGCGTGACCGACCTCGCCAAGTCCTACGGCAGCCTCCGCGCCCTCGACGGGGCCACCTGGTCGGCCGCGGCCGGGCAGGTCACCGCCGTCCTCGGCCCCAACGGTGCCGGCAAGACGACGATGGTGGAGTGCTGCGAGGGGCTGCGCCGCGGCGACGGCGGTGAGGTCCGGGTCCTGGGCGCCGACCCGTGGCGCGCCGGCGCCGACCACCGCGCCCGGGTCGGGGTGATGCTCCAGGACGGGGGCCTGCCGACCGGCGTGAAGCCACTGCGCCTGCTCGACCACCTCAGCCAGATGTATGCCGCGCCGGCACCGGTGCGCGACCTCACCGACCGCCTCGGCATCGACGGCTTCTCCGGCACGACCGTGCGCCGGCTCTCCGGCGGCCAGCGCCAGCGCGTGGCGCTGGCGGCGGCCCTCGTGGGCCGTCCCGAGGTGGTGTTCCTCGACGAGCCGTCTGCGGGGCTGGACCCGCACGCCCGCCTCGACGTCTGGGACCTGGTGCGGGACACCGCCGGCCAGGGCGCTGCGGTGGTGCTCACGACGCACTCCTTCGAGGAGGCGCAGCGCCTCGCCGACCGGGTCGTCATCGTCAACCGCGGTCGCGTGGTCGCCGACGGGAGCATCGCCGAGGTCTCGGCCGGCGACACCCTCGAGGACCGCTACTTCGCCCTCACCCGCCCCGAGGCCTCATGAACACCACCGTCCCGGAACCCCACGCCGTCCGGGGACAACAGTCCTCCCCTGCCGCTCCGACCGCCCGGCGGGTGCTCGCCCAGGCGCGCTTCGAGGCGACCACCATGCTCCGCAACGGTGAGCAGCTGCTCGTCTCGGTCGTGCTGCCCTGCGCGGTCCTCGTGGGCCTGGTCGCGGCCCGGTCGGTGCCGGTGGGCGAGGGTCGCCGCATCGACGTCGTCGTGCCGGGGGTGCTGGCGCTCTGCGTCATCTCCTCGGCGTTCACCGGACAGGCGATCAGCACCGGGTTCGAGCGGCGCTACGGCGTGCTGCGGCTGCTCGGCGTCACCCCACTCGGGCGCACCGGGCTGCTGTTGGCCAAGGCCGTCGCCGTCCTGTCAGTGGTGCTCGTGCAGTTCGCGGTGGTGACCGCGCTGGGACTGGCCATGGGCTGGCAACCGCAGCTGTCCGGCATACCGGCTGCGGT
The DNA here is from genome assembly GCA_036278855.1 of Pedococcus sp. Classification (GTDB taxonomy): domain Bacteria; phylum Actinomycetota; class Actinomycetes; order Actinomycetales; family Dermatophilaceae; genus Pedococcus. The sequence continues at coordinate 4,900 of DASUKI010000116.1, read as the reverse complement.
TGTCGCCACGCTCCTGGGCACGTGGGCCTTCGCCGCCCTGGCCCTCCTGCTCGGCGGCACCCTGCGCGCCGAGGGCGTGCTCGCCCTCGCCAACCTCATCTGGGTGGCGCTGCTCGGCCTCGGCGGCGTGGTCGTCGCCGGCAGCGAGCTGCCCCCCGCGATCGCACCGGTCGTCGAGCTGCTCCCGTCCGGCGCGCTGGGCGACAGCCTGCGCGCGGCGCTCGTGCACGGTCAGGCGCGGATCGGCGAGTGGCTCGTGCTCGTCGTGTGGGGCACGGTCGCGACGCTGCTCGCCAGCCGGTTCTTCCGCTGGAGCGACTGACCGCGGCCGGCCGCGGCGGCGCTCATGACGGTGGCCAGCAGGAGCGCGGCCCGCAGCCACCACGGCTGGTTCGTCACCATCGCCACCACGAGCAGCCCGAAGTACCCGCTCACCACCGCGACCCGCCACCAGTTCGGCACCATGCCACCATCCAGCCACCGGGTGGCCGTGGGCACCATGAGGACCTTCACCCAATGGCATCCGGGATCTCCCTGAGACGTACCCTCTTTGCGTGACCACCGCGCAGGCGCCCGCCCACGCCGCCACGCCCCCGGCCGCTGCCGCACGAAGCCCCTGGCTGCCGCGGATCCTGCTCGGGAACCTCGTCGTCGAGGTGCTCATCGTGGTCACGGGCGGCCTCGTCCGACTCACCGGGAGCGGGCTCGGCTGCCCGACCTGGCCGCAGTGCGTGCCCGGCTCGTTCACGCCCGTCCCGCACCAGGCCGAGGGCTACCACCGGTTCATCGAGTTCGGGAACCGCACCCTCACGGGTCTGGTCGGGTTCGTCGCACTGCTCGTCGTGTATGCCGTGTGGCGCTGGGCCGCCGCGCGTCACGACCTGCTCGTCCCCGCGTTCCTGGTGCTCGGTGGGGTGGTCGTGCAGGCGGTGCTGGGCGGCATCACGGTCCGGACCGGGCTCAACCCGCTCACGGTCGCGGCGCACTTCCTGGTGTCGATGGTGCTGGTCGGGGCATCGGCCTTCCTCGTCTTCCGTGAGCCCTCTCCGTCCGGCCGGCGCGCGCTGGTCGTCCCGCAGCTCGTCGAGCGGCTCGGCTGGGCCACCTGCGCGGTGGCCGCCGTGGTCCTCGCGCTCGGCACGGTCGTGACCGGGTCCGGCCCGCACTCGGGTGACGCCGACGAGCCGGCCCGGTTCGGCCTCGACCCCCGCAGCGTCTCGTGGCTGCACGCCGACGCCGTCATGCTCTTCGTCGGGCTGGTGGTGGCCGTCTGGCTGGTGGCGCGGCTCACCGGCGCGACCTCGATGCCGGCGCGGGCCTGGGCCGGCGTGTTCGCCGTGACCGTCGCGCAGGGCGTGGTCGGCTACACGCAGTACTTCACCGGACTGCCGTGGGGCGTCGTCCTCGTCCACATGCTGCTGGCCACCCTGCTGGTGGTGGCCCTGGTCCGCGCCATGGTGTCGATGCGCGCGACCTGACGGGGCCGCCACGCGCCGGGTAGCCGACGTGGGCCACCACCGCCAGTCGAGTGGCCACGACGCGCTGATCGCAGCCGCGCTCCCTCGGCGCGTCATGGCCTCTCGACCCAAGTGGGCCCTCTGCACGTCACAGCTCGCGGCTGTCCGGAGCCTCCGCGCGGAAGGCGCGCCGCTCAGAACACGCGCAGGAACAGCAGCGGGTCGAGCGCGACGGCCAGGAACAGCACGCCGACGTAGGTGATCGAGAAGTGGAACAGCCGCATCGGGCGCAGCACCTGGGGTCCGGCGCCGGCCTTCGCGGCGCGCAGCAGGCGGTGCGCCTCGGCCACGAACAGGCCGCCCGTCACGACGGCGGTGGCGAGGTAGAGCCAGCCCATCGGGTGCACCCACACCAGAGCCAGCGACGCGGCGACCATGGCCCATGAGTAGGCGACGATCTGTCGCGCGACGACGGTGAAGCGCTCGACCACCGGCAGCATCGGCACGTGCGCCGCCGCGTAGTCGTCCTTGAACCGCATCGACAACGGCCAGTAGTGCGGCGGCGTCCAGAAGAAGATGACGAGGAAGAGCATCACCGGCGACCACGCCAGCGAGTCGCGGACCGCCGCCCACCCGATGAGGACGGGCATGCAGCCGGCGGCGCCACCCCACACGATGTTCTGGCTGGTGCGCCGCTTGAGGATCATCGTGTAGCCGACGGCGTACATGAGGATGGCGGCCACCGACAGGGCGGCCGAGAACCAGTTGACCAGCAGCCCGAACCACAGCGTCGAGGCAACCGCCAGGACCAGCCCGAAGACAGTCCCCTGCCGAGGGGTGATCTCGCCGGTGACCATCGGGCGGTTGCTCGTGCGGTGCATCTCGGCGTCGATGTCACGGTCGTAGACGCAGTTGAAGGTGTTGGCCGCACCCGCGCTGAGGATGCCACCGACCAGCGCGGCGACGATGAGCCACAACGACGGGATGCCGTTGTCCGCCAAGAACATCACCGGCACCGTCGTCACGAGCAGCAGCTCGATGATGCGCGGCTTGGTGAGTGCGACGTAGGCCGCGACCCGGCGGCGCCGGCCCTGCGACGGGGACGCGGAGATCCGCGCAGACGGATCGAGTGCGGTCACGGCGTCCTTCGTGGTCTGGCAGGTGGTCGCGCACGGGGCGCGGCGGCGCTCGCCAGTCTAACCCTGCGCCCCCTTCCGACCGGCCCGCCCCGCCCGACGGCTGGATGCGACGGGCCTGAGCCTCAGGGCTAGGCTCGGGAGCTGTCAGCCGTGTGCCGCCAGTGAGGAGAGCCGAGTCCGTGTCCCCCAAGAGCAGTGCCAAGGCCCCAGTGAGGAAGCGGAGCAGCTCGCTCCCCCGCCCGATCGCCAAGAAGGCCGGCTGGAGCGACCTCGACGTCCGGGCGGTCGACACCATCCGCATCCTCGCCGCCGACGCGGTCCAGAAGGTCGGCAACGGGCACCCGGGCACCGCGATGTCACTGGCCCCGGCGGCATACCTGCTCTACCAGCAGGTGATGAACCACGACCCGGCCGACCCCACCTGGTTGGGCCGCGACCGGTTCGTCCTGTCCTGCGGCCACTCGAGCCTGACGCAGTACATCCAGCTCTACCTGTCCGGCTACGGCCTCGAGCTGAAGGACCTCGAGGCACTGCGGACCTGGGGCTCGCTGACCCCCGGACACCCCGAGGTGCACCACACCACCGGCGTCGAGATCACCACCGGACCCCTCGGCTCCGGGCTCGCCTCGGCCGTCGGCATGGCGATGGCGCAGCGCCGCCAGCGAGGGATGTTCGACCCCGAGGCCAAGCCGGGCACCTCGCCGTTCGACCACCACATCTGGGTGGTCGCCTCCGACGGCGACATGATGGAGGGCGTCTCGTCCGAGGCGTGCTCGCTCGCCGGCCACCAGGAGCTGGCCAACCTCACGGTGCTCTACGACGCCAACCAGATCTCCATCGAGGACGACACCGACATCTCCTTCTCCGAGGACGTCGCGAAGCGCTTCCAGGCCTACGGCTGGGACACGATCGACGTCGACTGGCGCAAGAACGGTGACGGCGACACCTACGTCGAGGACGTCGACGCCCTGCTCGCGGCGTTCGAGAAGTCCAAGAAGGCCAAGCGACCGACGCTCGTCGTGCTGCACACGATCATCGCGTGGCCCGCGCCCACCAAGCAGGACACCGGCAAGGCGCACGGCTCGGCCCTCGGCGCCGAGGAGGTCGCGGCCACCAAGGAGCTGCTCGGCTTCGACCCGAAGAAGAGCTTCGAGGTGGACCGTGCCGTGCTCGCCCACGCGCGCAAGGTCAAGGCGCGCGGCAAGGCCGCGCACAAGGCGTGGGACAAGGGGTATGCCGCGTGGCGCCGGTCCCACGCGGAGCTCGCCGAGTTGCTCGACCGGGTCCGCGCCGGCAAGGTGCCCGACAACCTCGACCAAGGGCTGCCCACCTTCCCCACCGACCTCGAGAAGGGCGTGGCCACCCGGGCAGCGTCCGGCAAGGTGCTCACCGCGCTGGCCGACGTGATGCCCGAGCTGTGGGGTGGCTCCGCCGACCTCGCCGAGTCCAACAACACCACCATGGAGGGGCAGCCCTCGTTCATCCCGAAGGCCAAGCAGACCCGCGAGTGGAAGGGCGGCCCCTACGGCCGCACACTGCACTTCGGCATCCGCGAGAACGCCATGGGCATGATCCTCAACGGGATCGCGCTCGAGGGGCTCACGAGGCCCTATGGCGGCACCTTCCTGGTGTTCTCCGACTACATGCGCCCGGCAGTGCGGCTCGCGGCCATCCAGCAGGTGCCGGTCACCTACGTCTGGACCCACGACTCCATCGGCCTCGGCGAGGACGGACCCACCCACCAGCCGGTCGAGCACCTCGCGGCGCTGCGCGCCATCCCGGGCCTCGACGTGGTCCGCCCGGCCGACGCCAACGAGACGTCCGCGGCCTGGGGTCAGGTGCTGCGCAACGGGCGCCCGGCCGCCCTGGCGCTGACCCGTCAGCCGGTGCCGACCATCGACCGCAGGCACCACGCCGGCACCAAGGGCGTGGCGAAGGGCGCGTACGTCCTCATCGACGGTGGCGCCAGCGGCAAGGAGACCCCGGAGGTCATCCTCGTCGCCACCGGCTCGGAGGTCTCCATCGCGCTCGACGCGAGGGAGCGGCTCGAGAAGGCGGGCACCCGGACCCGGGTGGTGTCGATGCCGTGCCGGGAGTGGTTCGAGGACCAGACCCGCGCCTACCAGGACAAGGTGCTGCCCCCGTCGATCCGGGCCCGGGTCAGCATCGAGGCCGCAGTCTCGCTGGGCTGGCACGACATCGTCGGTGACGCAGGGCGGTGCATCAGCCTCGAGCACTTCGGGGCCTCCGCCGACTACAAGACCCTCTACAAGGAGTTCGGCCTCACGCCCGAGGCAGTGGTGA
>DASUKI010000115.1:0-3034 GCA_036278855.1 Pedococcus sp. | reverse complement strand
GACACCCTCGCGGCGGTGCAGGGCCGCCGGCTGGTGTGCATCGTCGGCAACGTCGATGACCCGTTGGTCGCGGCGGGCGCGGTGGCCGACCAGTTCGGCGACGGGCCGCTGGTCGTCGGCCCGACCGTGCCCCACCTGTTCGCCGCCGGCCGCTCGGCGCGGGCGGCGCTGGCCGGGCAGTCCTGCGCGCAGGCGTGGCCCGGCGCCCCGAGACCGGTCGCCGCCGACGACCTGCTCGCCGAGCGGGTGCTCGTGGGGGACGCCCCGGCCCGCGCCATGCTCCTGGACCGGATCTGGCATCCCCTGGGCTCCGCCGGCGGCGGGTCCCTGCTGGAGACGGCCGCGGCCTACCTCGAGGGTGGCGGCGGGCTCGAGGGCACGGCGCGGCTGCTGTTCATCCACCCGAACACGGTGCGCTACCGCTTGGGCCGGATCGCCGACCTGACCGGGTACACGCTGACCGACCCCCACGACGGGCACACCGTGCGCCTCGCGCTCGCCCTGGGTCGCCTGGCCCAGTCCACGCCCACCCGTGCGCCCCGCCCGATCCCCGCCCCCACCCGCGATTCGATGTAAACGCGCCGGGGATCTCCGGCGCGTGTGCGTCGAACCGCCGTGCCAGGGACGGCGGCCGCTTGTAGGACTCCTACAAATCGGGCCGGTGAGGTTGGTGGCAAACGGTCACGCTGAGGTCACGACGGGGAGGCAAGGCTGGACGGGTGCTCGCGATCGTCTGCCCTGGACAGGGCTCCCAGACCCCCGGCTTCCTGGCTCCCTGGCTCGAGCTGCCCGAGTTCCGCAGCCGGCTCGAGGCGCTGTCGGAGGTGGCCGGTCTCGACCTGGTCGCCCACGGCACCACCTCCGACGCCGACACCATCAAGGACACGGCCGTGGCCCAGCCGCTCATCGTTGGCGCCGGCCTGGCCGCTGCCGCCGTCGTCCTCCCCCAGGGGCCGGACTCCGTCGCGGTGACCGCCGGGCACTCGGTCGGCGAGATCACCGCCGCAGCCCTTGCCGGGGTGCTCACCGACCGTGACGCGATGGAGTTCGTCCGTGAGCGCGGCGCCGCGATGGCCGGGGCCAGCGCCGTCACCCCGACCGGCATGAGCGCGGTGCTCGGGGGCGACCCCGACGAGGTGGCCGCGTCGCTGGAGCGGCACGGCCTCACCCCCGCCAACGCCAACGGCGCCGGACAGACCGTCGCCGCCGGCACCCTCGAGCAGCTGGCCGCCCTGGCCGCCGATCCCCCTGCCAAGGCGAGGGTGATCCCGCTCAAGGTCGCCGGCGCCTTCCACACCCACCACATGGCCCCGGCCGTCGACTCGCTGCGCCGGCTCAGCGCGGACTTCGACGTCAGCGACCCGGGCATCAGCCTGCTGTCCAACGCCGACGGCCAGGCGGTCACCGACGGCACCGACGCCCTGAGCCGGCTCGTGGGCCAGGTGAGCAGCCCGGTCCGCTGGGACCAGTGCATGCAGACGATGCTCGACCTCGGCGTCACGGCGCTCGTCGAGCTGCCGCCCGCCGGCACCCTGGTCGGTCTCGCCAAGCGAGCGATGCCCGGAGTTGCCACACTGGCGGTGAAGACCCCCGACGACCTCGAGGCCGCCCACCAGCTCATCGCCGAGCACACCACCGACGCGCAGAAGGCCTGACATGACCGCAGCAGCCACCGCACCCAAGGGCACCGGCACGATCACCCCGTCCCAGGGCTCCGCCCACTCCCGGATCATGGGGGTCGGCGGCTACCGCCCCGAGCGCGTGGTCATGAACGCCGAGATCGTCGACCAGATCGACTCCTCGGACCAGTGGATCCGCGAGCGCTCCGGCATCGTGAGCCGCCGCTTCGCCGCGAAGGACGAGAGCGTCGTCGACATGGCCGAGGCCGCCACCCGTGACGCCCTGGCCTCGGCCGGCCTCGAGGCCGCACAGGTCGACGCGGTGATCGTGGCCACCGTCACCCACCCCTACCAGACGCCTGCGGCGGCGCCCATCCTCGCGGACCGCCTCGGCATCCGCGGTGCCGCGTTCGACATCGGTGCGGCGTGCGCGGGCTACTGCCACGGCGTCAGCCTCGCCAACGACATGGTCCGCGGCGGCTCGGCCCAGCACGTGCTGGTCGTCGGCGTCGAGAAGCTCTCCGACTTCACCGACCCGCACGACCGGGGCACCGCGTTCATCTTCGGCGACGGCGCGGGCGCCGCCATCATCGGCCCGTCCGACACCCCCGGCATCGGCCCCACCGTGTGGGGTTCCGACGGCTCCCAGTGGCAGACCATCAGCCAGCGCGACTCGTGGGTCGAGCTCAAGGAGACCGGCGGAATCGGCAGCCCGGCGATCGGCATGGCCGGGCAGTCGGTGTTCCGCTGGGCCGTGTGGGGCATGGCGCCCATCGCCCAGAAGGCCCTCGACGAGGCAGGAGTGCGAGCCGAGGACCTCGACGCCTTCATCCCCCACCAGGCGAACATGCGCATCATCGACGCGATGATCAAGCAGCTCAAGCTGCCCGACGACATCCCGGTCGCCCGCGACATCGCCGAGACCGCCAACACCTCAGCCGCCTCGATCCCGCTGGCAACCGAGCGGATGCTGCGCGAGGGGGAGGCGCCGCACGGTGGCCTGGCCCTGCAGATCGGGTTCGGCGCCGGGCTGGTCTACGCCGCGCAGGTCGTGGTCCTCCCCTGAGACTCCCGCAGGCCCGCGGGTGAACCGGGCCATCCAACCGATCACCACCCATGATGGGTGGACAAGAGAAGGAGCTGACCCAGATGGCGCAGAGCGAGCAGGAGATCCTCGAGGGCCTGGCCGAGATCGTCAACGAGGAGACCGGCCTGGACACCGAGTCGGTGCAGACCGAGAAGTCCTTCACCGACGACCTCGACATCGACTCGCTGTCGATGATGACCATCGTGGTCAACGCCGAGGAGAAGTTCGGCGTGCGCATCCCCGACGACGAGGTCAAGAACCTCAAGACCGTCGGCGACGCGGTGTCGTTCATCGCCAAGAACCAGAGCTGAACCCACGCCCGGTGGCG
>DASUKI010000114.1:0-2311 GCA_036278855.1 Pedococcus sp. | reverse complement strand
GTGCCGGCGGTCAACCCCATGTACTCCAAGGCGTGCCGGGCCGCCGCCTTCTCGTTCTCGTCGCCCATGGTCTCGGGGTCCGGGACGGACTCGCCCAGCGGCAGGCCCTGACCGGGGTTCGTGCCCCACGTGACGTAGGGCGTCAGCGAGGTCGCGTCGAGGTCCACCTCCAGGTCGAACACCGCGTCGTCGTCGCTGCGCAGCTGGGCCCAGTCGGCGACGGCCGCGTCCCACTGCGCCCCGGTGGGGGCGTGCTCGCGACCCCGGAGGTAGTCCAGCGTCGTGTCGTCGGGGGCGATCATCCCGGCACGCGCGCCCGCCTCGATCGACATGTTGCAGACGGTCATGCGCGCCTCCATCGACAGGGAGCGGATGGCGCTGCCCCGGTACTCCAGGACGTAGCCCTGGCCGCCACCGGTCCCGATCTTGGCGATGACCGCGAGGATGATGTCCTTGGCCGTGACCCCCGGCTGCAGCTCGCCCTCGACGTTGACCGCCATGGTCTTGAACGGCTTGAGCGGCAAGGTCTGCGTGGCCAGCACGTGCTCGACCTCGGAGGTGCCGATGCCGAACGCCAGCGCGCCGAACGCACCGTGGGTCGAGGTGTGCGAGTCCCCGCAGACGATGGTCATGCCGGGCTGGGTCAGGCCGCGCTGCGGGCCGACGACGTGGACGATGCCCTGCTCGGCGTCGCCCATCGGGAAGAGCCGCACGCCGAACTCCTCGCAGTTGCGCCGCAGGGTGTCGACCTGGGTCTTGCTGACCTTGTCGGTGATCGGTCCGGGCGTGGTCGGGACGTTGTGGTCCTCGGTGGCCAGGGTGAGGTCGGGGCGGCGGACCTTGCGTCCGGCGAGGCGCAGCCCGTCGAAGGCCTGCGGGCTGGTCACCTCGTGGACGAGGTGCAGGTCGATGTAGAGCAGGTCCGGCTCACCCTCGCTGCGTCGCACGACATGGGCGTCCCAGACCTTCTCGGCGAGCGTTCCCGACACGGCTCCCACTTCCCTCTCGAGCTCTCCGTCACCAGCACGACAGCGTGCTGTGACCCGAGGTTCGCACGACCGGCGCCGCAGGGAACTTGCGTCTCAGGCAATGAGACGTCAATATCAGTGCATGGACAACACCAGTGGAGTCGGCGTTCTGGACAAAGCGGCCATCGTCCTGGGCGCCCTCGAGGCCGGTCCGTCGACCCTCGCCCAGCTCGTCACCGCGACCGGTCTGGCCCGCCCCACCGCCCACCGCCTCGCCGTCGCCCTGGAGCACCACCGGCTGGTGGCCCGCGACCTGCAGGGCCGGTTCGTGCTCGGGCCGCGGCTGGCCGAGCTGGCCGCGGCCGCCGGCGAGGACCGCCTCCTGGCCGCAGCCGGGCCGGTGCTCGCCGCACTGCGCGACCACAGCAACGAGAGCGCCCAGCTCTTCCGCCGCCAGGGCGACCAGCGCATCTGCGTCTCCGCGGCAGAGCGCCCGGTCGGCCTGCGCGACTCGATCCCGATCGGCGCCACCCTGACCATGCTCGCCGGTTCGGCGGCCCAGGTGCTGCTCGCCTGGGAGGAGCCGGACCGGCTGCACCGTGGGCTGCACGGCGCCAAGTTCACCGCCACGACCCTGTCCGGCGTACGCCGCCGCGGCTGGGCGCAGAGCGTCGGCGAGCGCGAGGCCGGCGTCGCGTCGGTGTCGGCACCGGTGCGCGGGCCGTCCGGCCGGGTGGTCGCCGCGGTCTCCATCTCGGGCCCGATCGAGCGGCTCTCCCGCCAGCCGGGCCGGCTGCACGCGGCGACCGTCGTCGCGGGGGCCAACAAGCTCAGCGAGGTCCTGGCCCGCCACCACGCCCAGCAACAGCAGCAGAACCACGCCTGACGCCACCTCGCCCGCGGCCCGCCGCCCGCCGCCCCCCCACCCACGCTTGCTTGCGTCTGCGAGTTCGCCCACCAGCGGGGCAGACTCGCAGACGCAGCAGGAGCCGACCACGCGGCATACGGGCCACGACGCGAAGAGCCCCCGTCCGCACCGGACGGGGGCTCTTCGACGTGGTAGCCCCGACGGGATTCGAACCCGCGCTACCGCCTTGAGAGGGCGGCGTGCTAGGCCGCTACACAACGGGGCCCTAGCTGGTCTGCCGCGTCGCCGCGAGGCGCCGGGCAGCGGAGAGAACCATACCGGTGGGTGGTGGGTTTCTCCGAATCGGCTGCGCCAGCAGGGGCGCCGCCGTGGCTGGGGTACCAGGACTCGAACCTAGACTAACTGAACCAGAATCAGTCGTGCTGCCAATTACACCATACCCCAAGGGGGTATCACTCCCCGCGCGCCCGAGGGC
>DASUKI010000113.1:0-2125 GCA_036278855.1 Pedococcus sp. | reverse complement strand
GGTGAGCCGGTGGAGCAGCCGGGCGCGTGCTGCGGGACGACCCGTCCGCGCCTCCTCACGGTCGGCCGAGGCCGCGAGGCGCAGGCCGGCGTTGACGCCGAGCCAGCGGGCGGGTTCGGGCTCCCAGCGCCGGCTGCGGTGCCCGACCCAGGGCAGCTGGGTGATGCTGGTGTGCCGGCCGGTCACCAGGTCGGCCAGGGTGCGCCCGGCGAGGTTGCTCGCCGCGACTCCGTCGCCGACGTAGCCACCGGCCCAGCCCAGGCGCGTGGACGGGTCGTGCCCGACCGAGGGGTGCCAGTCGCGGGCGATCCCCAGGGGTCCGCCCCAGGCGTGGGTGAACGCGACGTCCTCGAGCTGCGGGAGCAGGTCGGTGAGGGTGGCGCGCAGGTCGTCGAAGACCGCTGGGTCGTGGTCGAAGCCGCGCCGGACCCGCGAGCCGAAGTGGTACGGCGCGCCGCGCCCGCCGAAGGCGAGCCGGCCGTCGACGGTTCGCTGGCCGTAGACGATGACGTGGCGGTGGTCGCTGAACGTCTCGCAGTCGGCGAGGCCGATCCGCGACCACTGCTCGTCGCTCAGTGGCTCGGTCGCCACCATGAGGGAGTAGACAGGTGCGACGGTCCTGCGCTGGCCCGGCAGGGTCGCGGTCCACGCCTCGGTGGCCCGCAGGACGTGGTGGGCGCTGACCCGTCTTCCGTCGGCCAGCGTGACCCCGCCGGGCTCGATGGTCGCGACCCGGGCGCCCTCGACGAGCTGGGCACCGAGTCGGGTGACGGCAGCCGCCAGGCCGTCGACGAGGCGCCGGGGGTGGACGCGCGCGCAGTGCGGGTTGAAGGTCGCCCCGTGGACGTCGGTGGCGGCCAGCCGCTCGCGGGCCTCGGCAGGGCCGAGCCAGGTCGTGCCGGTGTCCCAGTCCTGCGATTGGGCCACCTCGGCGCGGGCCCGTGCCGCCTGGGCGGGGGAGCGGGCCAGGGCAATGGTGCCGCCCTTGCGGAACCCGCACCCGATGGCCTCGGATTCCGCAGCGCGACCCACCTCGTCGACGGTCTCGCGCAGCGCCGCGAGCATCGCGAGGGCAGCCCCACGGCCGTGCTGCCTCGCGATGGTGTCGGGGGACACCGGCCACAGCGCCGAGACCCAGCCACCGTTGCGACCGCTGGCGCCGAAGCCGACGTGCTCCGCCTCGAGCACCACCACGTCCAGTCCAGGCTCGGCCTTCAGCAGGTAGTACGCCGTCCAGAGCCCGGTGTACCCGCCACCGACGATGACCACGTCCCCCCGCGCCGGTAACTCACCCAAATGGACTGAGACTTGCGCATCGACGGCGTAGCCAGCCGGTCCGGACGCAAGTTTCGGTCCATTTGGGTGGAAAACTTGCTGGTTGGTCTCCCACCAGAGGGGGGCGGTCACGCTCTCAGAGGTGCTTCTCGGCGTCCTTGAGCACCCCGCGCAGCCGGCTCTCGATGTCGTCGAACTCGGCCTGGCCCATGGTCAGCGGCGGCGCGAGCTGGATGACCGGGTCGCCACGGTCGTCGGCCCGGCAGTAGATGCCGGCGTCGAACAGCGCCTTGGACAGGTAGCCACGCAGCAGCCGCTCGCACTCGTCGTCGTTGAACGTCTCGCGGGTGTCCTTGTCCTTGACGAGCTCGATTCCGTAGAAGTACCCGGCGCCGCGGACGTCGCCGACCACGGGCAGGTCGAGCAGCTTCTCGAGGGTCGACCGGAAGGCCGGCGCGTTCTCCTTGACCCGGTCGTTGAGGCCCTCGCGGTCGAAGATGTCGAGGTTCGCCATGGCGACCGCCGCGGAGACCGGGTGGCCACCGAAGGTGTAGCCGTGTGGGAAGTACGTGGTGCCCTTCTTGAACGGCTCGAAGAGACGGTCGCTGGCGATCATGGCGCCGATGGGGGAGTAGCCCGAGGTCATGCCCTTGGCGCAGGTGATGATGTCGGGGACGTAGTTGAAGTCGTCACAGGCGAACATCGAGCCGATCCGGCCGAAGGCGCAGATGACCTCGTCGGAGACGAGCAGGACGTCGTACTCGTCGCAGATCTCGCGGACGCGCTCGAAGTAGCCGGGCGGCGGAGGGAAGCAGCCGCCGGAGTTCTGCACCGGCTCGAGGAAGACGGC
>DASUKI010000112.1:0-10037 GCA_036278855.1 Pedococcus sp. | reverse complement strand
ACGGTCTTGTCGTTCTTCAGGACGTCCGCCTCGAAGGTGGCGTCCGTGGTGTCCTTGATGGCTCCCACTGAGGGGGCTCCTTTCGGTGGTGCGGGTTGGAGTTGTTGCGCCGAGCAGCAGGGCAGGTGCCCAGCCAACCAGCGCGCGGTGACAGTCAGCGCGCCAGAGCCGGCTCGTCGGTGAGCGCGGCGTCGGTGGAAGGGGTGCCGGCGTGGTCGCTGTCGGCGAGGAAGCGCTCCGCGTCGAGGGCGGCGGCGCAGCCCGAGCCCGCCGCGGTGATGGCCTGGCGATAGGTGTGGTCGACGAGGTCGCCTGCCGCGAAGACCCCGGGCAGGTTGGTGCGGGTGGTCCGGCCCTCGACGAGCACGTAGCCGGCGTCGTCCAGGTCGACGACCCCCTTGACCAGCTCGTTGCGGGGGTCGTGCCCGATCGCCACGAACAACCCGGTCACTGCCAGCTCGCGGGTCTCACCGGTCTCGGTGTCGCGCAGCGTGATGCCACTGACCTTGGCATCGCCGTGCACGGCCGCGACCTCGGAGTTCCAGGCGAACCGGATCTTGTCGTTGCCCAGGGCCCGCTCGGCCATGATCTTGGAGGCGCGCAACTCGCCACGGCGGTGCACGATGGTCACCGACCGGGCGAACTTGGTGAGGAAGGTGGCCTCCTCGACGGCGGAGTCCCCGCCGCCGACCACGGCGATGTCCTGGTCGCGGAAGAAGAACCCGTCGCAGGTGGCGCACCAGCTGACGCCGTGGCCGGACAGGCGCTTCTCGTCGGGCAGTCCCAGCTCGCGGTAGGCCGAGCCCATGGCGAGGATCACGGCCCGGGCGCGGTGGGTGCGGCCCTCGCCGTCGGTGACCGTCTTGACCTCGCCGTCGAGGGAGACTGCCTCGACGTCGTCCGTGACGATCTCGGCGCCGAACCGCTCGGCCTGGGCGCGCATCTGCTCCATGAGCTCCGGACCCATGATGCCGTCGCGGAAACCGGGGAAGTTCTCGACCTCTGTCGTGTTCATGAGCGCGCCGCCCGCCGTGACCGCGCCCTCGAACAGCAGGGGGTTGAGGTTGGCGCGGGCGGCGTAGACGGCTGCGGTGTAGCCCGCCGGACCGGAGCCGATGATGATCAAGTTGCGGATCTCGTCGGTGGCGGTGGTGCTCACTCGGCTACAGCCCCTTGTGGTCGAAACGGAGGTGCACCGCAAGATGCGGTGTTCGCTTGCTGCAACTGATCGTACGGCGCGAATGTTCCGGCGGCTGCGCGGCAGGCCGGTGGCGAGGCGTGTCCACGCGACCGCAGTGGGTCAGGTGTGGGTCAGGGCAGGCTGACCGCGCCCGCGAGGGGGCTGGTGTGGCCAGCGGTGCAGGTGCGACGCACGGCGAACGCCGTCTGCCCGGTGTCGGAGCTCACCACGAGCACCACCGCCTGGGTGCCGTCGAAGGTGCCGAGGTCGGCCATGACCCGGGCGGCAGGCTCGAGGTGCAGCGCGTCGAGGCAGGGCTGGAGCCCGATCGGTGTGCCTGCCGGCCCGATCGAGGGCGACTCGGCGGCGAGCGGCCGGAGCGGGTTGCCCGGGTGGTCGATGAAGGCCTGGACCTGACGGGTGAAGCCCTGGGCCGTGTATGCCGTGTTGGTCTGGTAGATGGTCACGCCGCCGCCGGGGGCGGCCATCCGCTTGTCCGCCGCGGACCCGCCGTCGGCCGCGCCAGGGGTCGCGCCGGGGGTCGAGCCGGCTGACGAGCCGGCCGACCCACCGGCAAGATGCTGGGCGCCGCTGCCCGCCTCCTGGGAGAGCGCGCCCGACGCCGCGGAGTTCTGGGTCGTCGACCCGCTCAGCGACGCCAGCACGCCTCCCGGACCGGTGCCGGTGACCAGGGCGGGCACGGCGACCGCTGCCACGGCGACGGCAGCCGCGGCCAGCCCGAACCGTCGCCAAGGCCGGCGTCGCTCGGCGAGGCTGACCACCCGGCTGCCCGCTCGCGCGTCCTGCTCCGCCGCGATCGAGGCGTTGATGCGGTCCACGACGTGGCTCGGCATGGGGCCCGGGTCGGGCAGCCCGGCAAGCAGGGCACGCACGCCCGTGGGGTCGTCGAGGTCCTCGGGCCGGTCAGGCGTGGTCGGCGTGCTCACCACGACACTCTCCAGACGTCTCGGATCGGGTGGGTTGGCTGGGCGGGTTCGAGGCCGACGTGCCGCCGGGAACGGGCTGGCACGGCGCCGGGAAGACACCTGTAGGACGTCATGGCTGCTGCGATGGTTCCCCGTGGGCACCGGCCTCGGGTCCACGCAGGAGGGCGGCCATGGCCTCACGGCCGCGGCTGCACCGCGACTTGACCGTGCCCTCGGCGACCTTGAGCACGGCGGCGGCCTCGGCGACCGACAGCCCGTGCATGTCGACGAGCACCAGCGCCAGCCGCTGGCCCTCGGGCAGCTGGTCCAGCGCCTCCCGCACGTCGAGCCGCGCCTCGACCGCGGCGTGGTCGTCGTGCCGGTCCGCGAGCTCGCGCTCGGGCAGCTCGCTGGTGGGCCGATCGCGGCGCAGGCGGTCGAGGCAGGCGTTGACGACGATCCGGTGCAGCCACGTGGTCACCGCGGCGTCACCGCGGTACAACGCGGCCCGCCGGAATGCCGAGATGAACGCGTCCTGCACGCAGTCGGCGGCCAGCTCGCGGTTGCCCGTGGTTCGCAGCGCCACGGCCCACATCCGGTTGCGGTGCCGGCGGAAGATCTCGCCGAACGCATCGGGGTCACCTTCGACGTGCAGCCGCATCAGCTCCCGGTCGTCGCGCTCCTGGAGCGGCGTGCCCCCCACGGCTGTCTGCCTCCTGAGCCGCGAGGGTCAGGAGACCGTGACCTCGGCGAGCGTGGCGCGGAACCGCCCGTCGTCCACCTTGGAGAGCTTCGTGAACCAGACGAAGACGTACTGCCCGTCGATCGGCTTGTCGGCGCGGATGGTCACGGTGCCGGACTTGTCCGAGGAGTGCCCGAGCTCGTCGCCCTCGGCAAAGGAGTTGCGGTCCGCTCCGACGTAGACGGTGACGTCGGAGGGACTGGGCAGCTCGAGCACCACGGTCGACACCTTGCCGGTCTGCCCGAGGTCGACCCGCAGGCCGACACCCTTCTTCAGGCCGCCGAGGTTTGCCGATGCGTAGCCCTCCGAGCTCCAGTACGTGCTCTTCTTCCCGTCGAAGACCCGCGCGGCCTCGCTGTTGCGCTCGGAGCCGTCCCCCTCTGGGTCGAACCCGGTCACGCTGAGGATCGGCAGCTCCTTGGGCTGCTGACCCTCACCACCGCCCGAGGGCGTCACCGTCGCGGGTGGCGCGGTCACCGTGACCGTGCCGCCCGCCTTCGGTGTGTCGTCGCCGAGCAGGTTGCCGCTGCCCTTGCCGATCTGGGAGACGCCGATGTAGCCCAGGACGGCAGCGACCACGAGGAACGCGGCGATGATGGCCAGCACCAGCTTGGACTCGTCCTTGGTCGGCTTGGCAGCGGTCTCGGGTGGCAGCATCGGGAGCGGGGGCTCGAGCCCCTCGTCGTCGACGAGGGCGTCGTCGAGACTGATCCGCCGCCCCTCGGCGCGTTCCTCGGCGGCCCGGCGGAGTGCGCGACGTTGGGCCGCCTTGTCTGCCTGCGCCTTGGCGAAGGTGCCGACCCGCTCCGCGGCGACCCCGGCGGCGTGCCCGGCCGCGTGTCCCGCGGTGCCGAGGGCGGAGCCCACCGCACCCGCGGCGGCAGCCGCACCGGCCGCCGCTGCCGCGCCTCGCCCCGGCTCCTCCTCGCCATCGGCGTCGTCGGGTATGCCGCGTGGCTGGTCGCCGGGGCCGAGGTCACCGTCCGCGGGCCCGGGCGTGCCGGACGGGCGGACCATCGGCTGGGCAGCCGGGTCGAACCGCACCGGCGTCGTGGGATCGTCGCCAGACGGGTGTGCGTGGCCGCTGGCGGGCTGGATCCCGCCGGGCGGGGCGATGCCCGGCAGGTGCGCGTCGGCGGACACCGGCTCCGGCTCGTGTGGGTCCTGTCGCGCACGCTGCAGGTGGTCGACCGGGAGGGCGATGGTGGGGGAGAGCGCGTCGTCTCGCGGCGCAGCCGCCAGCCCCTCCACCGGGGTGCTCGACCACGGCGCGATCTGGGTGGCGAAGTCGCCCGGGGTCACGGGACCCTGGTCCTCGTTGAGGGTGAGCCGGCACAGGGCGTCGAGGTCGCCCGGCACGCCGGCCGCGATCTCCGAGGGCGCCGGAACACCACCGACCAGGTGCGGTGCGGACTCCAGGCCCGGCACCGTGCCGGGCAGCGGCCAGCGACTGGTCAACGCGGCATACGCAATGGCCACGACGCCAACGGCGTCCAGCCTCGAGGCAGTGGTGGAGTCGACCTCCTCGGCACCGGCGAGCGCGGCGGCGGTCGCCACGCCCCGCAGCTTCACGGTGCCGTCGTGGGCCCGCAGCACCGAGCTGGGGGTGAGCCGAAGGTGGTGCAGGCCCCTCGCACGGGCCGCCTCGAGGGCGGTCGCGACCTCGCCGGTCAGCCGGCGTGCCTCCTCAGCGGGGAGGCCGCCCTGCTCGAGCAGTTGGGCCAGGGTGCTGGACTCGGGGCTGGCCTCCTCGACGAAGAACCCCACTCCGTCGGAGCGGCCCACGTCGAGGACGCGCACCAGCCGGGAGTTGTCCAGACCGGCAGCGCGGCGGGCGGCGTCGAGGACGGTGTCGGCGTGGGAGTCCTGCTCGGCGAAGCACACGACCACGACGTCGCGCTCGAGGGTCGTGTCGTGGGCGGACCAGCGTTCGGCGCGCGGCAGCTGCTCGAGCCGGCGCTGCACGGCGTACCGGCCACCAAGCAAGGTCGATGGGCCCACCCCGTGCACACTGCCTCCCTTCGTCGCCTCTACCGGGGCACGTGGAGGCCCCGGTGCGGCCTCATCCTAGGGGGCGGGGCTGGTCGGAGGCCGCCTGCGGAGGCGTCGCAGGACCGGGTCGAGGAGCTGGTCCACCTCCTGCACCCGCATCAGGTGGGCGAGCCCGAGGACGACGGCCAGGAACACCGAGCCGCCGACGGCGAGCTGCAGTGGCGCCTCGACGAACCGGCCGAGCCCCAGCCTGCCGACAGTCGCGATGACGGGCCAGGCGACCAGGGCACCGGCCACCGAGGCGGCGACGAGCCGGACGTACAGCCGGGTCGTCGTCCGCAGCCGCAGCAGCCCGAACCGGCGTCGCAGCAGCCAGAAGCCGAGGGCAGCCGCCACGAGGTTGCTCGCGGTCTGTCCGATGCCGACGAGCACGCCCGCGCGGGCCGGGTCGACGAAGAAGGCCGTGATGTTCACGGCGGTGGCCACGCCCGTGACGACGAGCTGCAGGAAGAACGGAGTCCGGGCGTCCTCGTAGGCGTAGTAGACGCGCTGGATGAGGTAGAGCCAGCCGAATGGCAGCAACCCGAGCATCATCGCGATCATCACGGCGGCGATGGCGTGGGCCTGCGGGTCGGTGTTGCGGAAGAAGACGAGCCGGGCCGCCGCCGTCCCCAGGAGCACGGCGGCGACGGTGCCGGGCACGAGCAGGACGGCCGGCATCCGCAGCCCACGACCGAGGTCGTCGACCACGGCGCGGGTGTCGCCGGCGTGCGCGGCAGTCGACATGCGGGTGAACAGGGCCGTCACCAGCGAGAGGGTGATCAGGGAGTGGGGGAGCATGAAGAGCAGGAAGGCGCCGCTGTAGGCGGCCTTGCCGGCACCGACCACGCCCGAGGCGGTCATCAGGTCGTTCGCGCGGGTCAGCACCCTGGAGGTGACCACGAACCCGAGCTGGCTGACCGCGAGGGCGGCGAAGGTCCACAGGGCCACCCGTGACGCCGAGCGCAGGCCGACCCCGCGGAACCCCCAGACCGGCCGGAACCGGAAGCCGCCGCGGCGCAACGGGATCACCAGCGCGACCGACTGCAGGACCACGCCGAGGGTGGCCGTGCCGGCCAGGACCCAAACCATGCGACCCGTCCACTGCCCGACGCCCGGCTGGTGGGGGGCGATGGCGGCGAACCACACGAGGCCGCCGACGGCGACGATGTTGGCCAGTGCGGGTGCCCACATGTATGCCGCGAACTGGCCCCGTGCGTTGAGCACCTGTCCCAGCACGGTGTAGAGGCCGTAGAAGAACACCTGCGGCAGGCAGATCAGCGCGAAGGCGGTGGACAGCGCGATGGTCCGCGAGTCCCACCCCTGGGAGAACAGCCGGACGAGGAGCGGGGCGAGCGCGGTGACCACCAGGGTTGCGGCCGCCACCACGGTCAGGGACAGCGTCAGGAGCCGGTTGACGAAGTCGTGGCCGCCGTCGTCGTGGGTGGCCGCCTTGGTGATCTGGGGGACGAGCACCGCGTTGAGCACCCCGCCGGCGAGCAGCAGGTAGAACTGGTTGGGCAGGGTGTTGGCCACGTCGAAGGCGTCACCGGACAGGCCGGTGCCCACGATCCCGAGCAGGAGCGCGGTCCGCAGGAACCCGAGCAGGCGGGAGACCGCCGTCCCCGCCGCCATCGCGGCGCTGGACCGCGCGAGACTGCGCTCGCTGCCCTGCGCCTCGCTCATGCCGTCCTCTCCGGTACGGCGGCGGTCGGCTGGGGGGTCTCGCGTGGACCACGACGCACCGAGCGCCAGATGCCGAGGAGCAGGATGGCACCGGCGAGGCCGCCGAGTCCCCAGTAGATCCAGTCTCCGGTCGGGGTGACCCGCACCTGCACGTTTGCGCCCTGGCCGACGATCGTCCCGTCCGGGGTGGTGAGGGTGGTGCGCAGCGGCACCAGCCCCGCGGCGAGCGCGGTGACCCGGAGGCTGACGGTGGCGCGGCTCTTCGGGCCGATGTGCAGGATCGACGGTGGGCTGTCGATGCGCAGCCGCGGGTTGGCGGCCTCGACGGTGAGCTTGACGTTCTCGACCGGGACCTCGAGGGAGTTGGTGACGGTGATCTGCAACCGGCCGCTGTCGGCGAGGAAGTTGATGTTGCCGGCGGCGACCTTGACGGCTGAGGTGGTCTCGTCCGCCGCCTTGGAGACCTGGCCGTTGAGGGTCTGCCAGGCCGTGGGCGCATCGCGCCATCGGGTCGAGGCGAGCTGCTCGGCCGCCCTGGTCCACGTGCGGGCGAACCGGTCACCGTCGTCGCGGATCTGGGCGACGCCCTCGACCGTCCGCAGGGTGTCCTCCAGCCCCCGCAGCCGGGAGGCGGTGAGCACGGGCGGATGGGCGGGCGAGGCCCCGGGCGACGGCCGGGTCACCGGGGCGACGGGTGACGGAGCGGCGCGGCGCGCCTGCGCCAGCTCGGCGTCGGTCGTCGTGGTCGCCAGCCAGGGGATCGCGGCCGCCGTGGCGAAGAAGGCCCGGGCGGCGGCGGGGTCGGGGTTGAACGAGCGGGGTGCGGCGACGAGGACGCTGCGTCCCGACGTGCCGGGCAGCTCGTTGAGCAGGGACACGGACTCGGCGAGGAACTGCTGGGCGCTCAGGACCGCCTCCGCCGCCGAGGTGGTGCGGGACAACAGCCGGCTCAGGGAGTCGTCGTAGGTGAGCAGCGCCAGCCCGCCCTGGCTGCGCTGGGGGGCACCCGGCGTGGTTCCGCCGAGCCCGTTGTCGAGGGCTGACGCGGCGGTGACCTGGGCAGCGAGGGCCGGAACCCGGAACATCCGCCGCAGCCCGCTCTCTCCCGCCGCCGTGTAGGCACCGCCCGCCGGCCAGGCGATGTCAGCGCGGCCGCCGAGGGCGTCGGCCACCGGCGCGGCACGAGCGACCAGGGACTGCATGAGCCCTTCGCCCTGGGCGCTCGCAGCGACAGCCGCCAGGTCGGCGTCGGTGTCGGGGAGCACCCACGGACCGTGCTGCGCCGCCATCGACTCGATCTGGTCCTGCGTGGCCAGCCGGAGTGACTGCTCCTGCTCACCGGTCCCGTCGCTGTGCGCATCCTTGAGGAGGGAAGGAGTGAGGGTGGGGTCGATCGCCCAGGTGACGGCCGCGTCGCGGGTGGCCGCCAGCACCCTGGAGACCCGCGAGCCCTCGCCGAGGGCGCTCGTCCAGGCGTTCTCGCGAGCCGGTCCCGCGGCTCCGAAGAGGTTGGGGTCGGGGTCAAGGGTCAGGGGCACCGCCCAGGCCACCGCCATCGGCTGGTACTGCTTGATCCGCTGGTAGCCGGCGAAGGTGCGCACGGCCGCTCCCGCAGCCTCGACGCTGAGCGGCAGGGCACCGTAGGTGGCGGCCCCCTTGGCGGCCAGCCCCTTGACCTTGACCTGGAACGGCTGGCTCCCGCCGGGGGCCACCGAGGTCTTCAGGCGGACCCGCGCCACCTCGGTGCCCAGGGCGGCGCCGGTCTGCGTGGCCCAGGCCTGCACGCCGGTGCGGTCCATCCGCGTGTCGGCCGGGCCGAGGACCACCCGCACGACGGGCCGGTCCAGGGCTGCGGTCCCCTCGTTGTGCAGGGTCCCGGAGACGACAAGCTGGTCCTGTGGCCCGAGGATGGTGGGGGAGACCGAGGTCAGCGTCAGGGACGCGGTGGCGGCCGCCGCGGCCGGCAGGACGGCGGCAGGCTGCCGGCCGAGATCGGCGCGGGCCGTTGTCGACGGTGCCCCGAGCAGGGGCAGCGCGAGGACGGCCGCGGTGACCACGCGGCATACAGCGAAGCGACCCATCACCCGTCCCCGGACAGGCGAGTGTCATGGTCCTGTCGCGCGATGCGTCTCTCCTCGAACGAATCCATCACCCGTCCCCGGACAGGCGCGCCCATGCCTGTCGCGCGATGCGCCTCTCGTTGGGAAAGGTGAGGTGCTCGTGCGCCTCGCGCAGCGGCAGCCAGGCCACGTCGATGGCCTCGTGGTCGGGGTCGTTCTCGATGGTGAGGTGACCGCCCGTGGCCTCGAGCAGGTAGTGGTGGACGTATTTGTGGACCCGCCGGTCGCCGGTCGCGAACCAGTAGTCGATGGTGCCGAGCTCGGTGAGCACCCGTCCCTCGATGCCCGTCTCCTCGGCGACCTCGCGGGCGGCCGCCTGCTGCAGCGTCTCGCCGTTCTCCAGGTGACCCTTGGGCAGGCACCACTCGATCCGGCCGGCGCGGTTCCGGCGGGCGATCACCGCGATGCGTGCTGCCCCCTCGTGGACGTCGACGACGATTCCTCCGGCCGAGCGCTCCTCGACCGCGGGCAGCCGGTGGACCAGTCGGTCCGGGTCGCGCGCGGGGGAGGTCACCCCGTCACTCTAACGAGCGCCTACCCTTGACCAACGTGTCCTCCGCCGATCCCCGCGAGCCGGTCGCCGAGCCCGCTTCGGCGGCGTCGGCCGCGCCGCCCACGGCCCTGATGCGCAGCGCGACCGCGCACCTCGCACCGGTGGTGCCGCTGCTCGTCGAGCTTGGTGAGCGGTTCGCCTCGGCCGGGCACGAGCTGGCGCTCGTCGGCGGCCCGGTGCGCGACGCGTTCCTGGGCCGGACCTCGCCCGACCTCGACTTCACGACCAGCGCGGCTCCGGACCAGACGCTGACGGTGCTCAAGCCGTGGGCGGACACGCACTGGGACATCGGCCGCGAGTTCGGGACGATCGGCGCACGTCGCGGCGCCACCACCGTCGAGGTGACCAGCTACCGCGCCGACGCCTACGACGGGCAGACCCGCAAGCCGGTCGTCGCCTTCGGCGACAACCTCACCGACGACCTGGTGCGTCGCGACTTCACGGTCAACGCGATGGCGCTGCGGCTCCCGTCGATGGAGTTCGTCGACCCGTATGCCGGGTTGTCCGACCTCGCCGCGCGTCGCCTCCGCACGCCGGGGCCGCCGGAGGTGTCCTTCGGCGACGACCCGCTGCGGATGATGCGGGCCTGCCGCTTCGTGGCGCAGCTGGGGTTCGAGGTGGCGCCGGAGGTGCGGAGCGCCATGAGCGCGATGGCTGGGTCGATCGAGATCGTCTCGGCCGAGCGGGTGCGTGAGGAGCTGACGAAGCTGCTGCTCTCGGACCGGCCGCGCGCCGGCCTGCGGCTGCTGGTCGACTCCGGGCTGGCCGACCAGGTGCTGCCGGAGCTGCCGGCGCTGCG
>DASUKI010000111.1:0-2367 GCA_036278855.1 Pedococcus sp. | reverse complement strand
GCCTTCGGCGCCTGCTGGGACGAGCGCACCGGCGAGCTGCTCGCCCGGCGCCACGGCCTGGGCGATGAGTTCGCGGACGTCGGTCTCCCGGCCACCCACGAGCTGGAGGCGGCACGCGAACGTGCCGCCGCGGCATACGAGGGCCAGCCGGTGCGCCCCGCCATGGCGACGTGCATCGGCGTCATCGCCACCGACGCGACACTGACCAAGGCGCAGTGCCAGAAGGCGAGCGGGCTGGGGCACGACGGCCTCGCGCGCGCGGTCAGCCCGGTGCACACCCTGCTCGACGGCGACACCCTGTTCACGCTGGCGACCGGTGAGCGGCCGGCGCCGGAGCTCCCCGCCCTGCACGCGCTCCTGGTTGCGGCAGGGGAGTGCGTGACCCGCGCGGTCGGCCACGCAGTGCTGGCGGCCACTTCGGTGCGCAACGACGTTGTGGACCTGCGTTCGTACCGCGACGCGTTCCCCTCGGCCTTCGGTGGCGGTAGCTAGACCTCGGCGTCCATGCTGTCGAAGGCCAGCTCGACCGTCTCCACCACCACGTCGCCGCTCGAGGTGTCCAGCGGCGACAGCTGGTAGACGACCGGGAAGGCGTTGTGGAAGCGCCAGCTCAGCACCGGTTGCTGCGCGGCGTCGAGCAGGCGCACTGTGACGTCGCGGTCGACGCCGGGGTCGCCGTTCCGTCCGGCCCTCCACCACTCCCACAGGTCCAGGTTGCTGGTCAGGCCGCGGCTGAGGACGAGGTGGGTGTAGCTCGCGCGGCCCGGCTGCTTGCGCGGCTCGGCGCTCTTGTCGGCTCCTGAGCGGTACGCGACCTCGTCGAGCACGGCCACCGGGAGCTCGACCCGGGAGAAGGTGTGGGCGGCGCCGTCGCCGAGGTCGACGCTGAAGTTGGACCCCTCGAGCGGGTCGGGCTGGCTGGGCATGAGCAGAGGGTCCCACCGCGAGGGCCCCCGCGGAACCGCCGTTTGCACTCTCCACCCGAGAGTGCCAATAATGGCGTTAGCACTCTCACCCCGAGAGTGACAACCTGGTCAGTCAGGGCGAGGCACGGGGAGCACGGCGACGTGAGCCGTGGGAACCGCGTCGTCCGTCGCGGGCGCCCGCTGGCCGCCACTTACGTTTCGCGTGGGAGGAACCACCCGAATGGCCAAGATCATCGCTTTCGATGAAGAGGCTCGCCGCGGTCTCGAGCGAGGCATGAACATCCTCGCCGACGCCGTCCGCGTCACCCTCGGTCCCAAGGGCCGCAACGTCGTGCTCGAGAAGAAGTGGGGCGCCCCCACGATCACCAACGACGGCGTGTCCATCGCCAAGGAGATCGAGCTCGAGGACCCGTACGAGAAGATCGGTGCCGAGCTCGTCAAGGAGGTCGCCAAGAAGACCGACGACGTCGCCGGCGACGGCACCACCACCGCCACCGTGCTGGCCCAGGCCCTCGTCAAGGAGGGCCTGCGCAACGTCGCCGCGGGCGCCAACCCGATGGCGCTCAAGCGCGGCATCGAGAAGGCCACCGAGGCCGTCTCCAGCCAGCTGCTCGAGATGGCCAAGGACGTCGAGACCAAGGAGCAGATCGCCTCCACCGCCTCGATCTCGGCCGCCGACCAGGAGATCGGCGACATGATCGCCGAGGCCATGGACAAGGTCGGCAACGAGGGCGTCATCACCGTCGAGGAGAGCAACACCTTCGGCCTCGAGCTCGAGCTCACCGAGGGCATGCGCTTCGACAAGGGCTACATCAGCCACTACTTCGTCACCGACACCGAGCGCATGGAGGCCGTGCTCGAGGACGCCTACGTCCTCGTCGTGAACTCCAAGATCTCCGGCATCAAGGACCTGCTGCCCCTCCTCGAGAAGGTCATGCAGTCCGGCAAGCCGCTGCTGATCATCTCCGAGGACGTCGAGGGCGAGGCCCTGTCGACCTTGGTGGTCAACAAGATCCGTGGCACCTTCAAGTCCGTCGCCGTCAAGGCCCCGGGCTTCGGTGACCGTCGCAAGGCCATGCTGGCCGACATCGCCATCCTCACCGGTGGCCAGGTCATCTCCGAGGAGGTCGGGCTCAAGCTCGACACCGCGGAGCTCGACCTGCTCGGTCGCGCCCGCAAGGTCGTCGTCACCAAGGACGAGACGACGATCGTCGAGGGTGCTGGCGACGCCGACCAGATCGCCGGACGGGTCAACCAGATCCGTGCCGAGATCGAGAAGTCGGACAGCGACTACGACCGCGAGAAGCTGCAGGAGCGCCTGGCCAAGCTGGCCGGCGGTGTCGCAGTCATCAAGGCCGGCGCCGCGACCGAGGTCGAGCTCAAGGAGCGCAAGCACCGCATCGAGGACGCCGTGCGCAACGCCAAGGCTGCCGTCGAGGAG
>DASUKI010000110.1:0-3847 GCA_036278855.1 Pedococcus sp. | reverse complement strand
CCGGCCGGGATGGTCACGTGCTCGGGGTCGACCCGCAGCGTGGTCGCGACGAGGGCGCCGGTCACGTCATGCAGGTCACTCGGGGTCAGCTCGACCCGACGGGTGCGGGCGTGCCGGTTGACGACGGTGACGGTTGCCTGCGCGGTCTGGCCGAGCACGCCGCGCAGCACCACGGCCGAGCGCCGGGCCGAGACGTCGGCGTCGGGCACGGCAGGCATGGCGGAGTCCCCGCCCCGGCCGCTGCTGTCGCCGCCGCCGGGGTCCCGCCTGCGCGTTCGAGCGCCGGAGCCTGCCGCGCTGGTGTCGCTGATGACCCGGGCCGCGGTCCGGGTGCCGAGCGCCATCAGCTCGCTGGCGTAGTCGAGCCCGAGGGCGCCCACCTCGCGCCAGTAACGCGCGCCCTCCCGGCTGACGGCGTCCAGGTAGGCCCGGCCGGTCGTCGACCGGTCGACGTCACCCGCGAGGGTGGCACGACCCAGCTCGAGCGACTGCTTGGCAAGCGTGGCCTGCGACTGCAGCGCCTGCCGGGCCAGCTCGGTGATGCGGGCGAGGGTCTCGTCGGTCCCCGTGGTGCGTTCGCTCATCGCTTCCTCCTCAGCAGCAGCCGCAGCCGCAGCCGACCTCGACCGGGTCGCAGTCCGCGGGCAGCACCACGACCGCGACCCGTTGCGGCCGCGCGCAGCCCTCGAAGCGGACGTCGGCGTACGCGCTCACGCACGACTCCACGTCGCCGCCCCGCCGTGTCACGACCCGCGCCTGCTCCTCGCGCTCGGCGGTGCGGGAAGCCTTGGCGGGCGTGGCCTTCTCGTCGCGGCCCTGTTCGGCGCCGCCCTGCTCGCCGTCGTCCGTGGTCCCGGTTGCCGTCACGAGCAGGCGGACCACGCGGTCCTCGCACGGCTTCAGGACCAGGCTGGTCTCCTCGAGCCGGGCGCGGACCTCGACGCCGTCGCCGGCGCAGACGTGCCACGGCCCGACCTCCAGGGTCACCTCGCGCTCCCGGCGCCACGGGTTGTGCAGCCGGAACGGCACCACCCGCACCTCCCCGGCGCGCGCCCGGACAACCACGTCGGCCTCGGGCACGCAGCAGTCGCAGGCGTCCGGACAGCAGCCGTGGGCGTGGTCGCGGCAGCCACAGCCCTGTTCGCCGTGGTGGTGCCCGTGGTGTCGCGCACCGTGGTCGTGGTGCTCTCGGCAACCGTGCCCCGGGTCCCCACAGCCGCAGTCCTTTTCGCCGTGGTGGTGACCGCGGTGGCGCGGCGAGGCGGCCGGGTTCGCACCCGGCATACGGATGGAGGCGCCAACGGCGCTGACTCCTGCCTCGGCCACGGGGGTCCACGCACCGACCCACTGGTCCCAGGCGGTGGCCGACTGGTCCACCCACTGCTGCACCGCGTCGGCGACGCTGTCGCGGAAGGTGGTGAGGTACTCGGGCGCGGTCGTGGTCATGACGGTGTCTCCGATGCGGTGCGGGGCAGGACGATGACTTCGAGGTCGGCGGTGCCGACAGGGATGCGGGCGATGTGGCGGCGGGTCGGGTCGAGGTCCGCGGGCACGTCGAGGTGGCCGGACACGGTGGCAGTCGTGCCGGGTCGGACGGTCGGTGGGTCGGCGACCTCGAGGACCACGTCAGGCCCGGGGTCCGGCCCGCCGTCGTCGGTGCGTGCCCGCGTGATGGGCGCCAGGGGCAGGTCGAGGTTGCCGTCGTTGACGACGAGCAGGCTCACCGCCTGCCGCCCGGGTGCGGCGAGGATCCGTCGCGGGCTGACCCGGACCGACAGGTCGGGTTCGACGTGGATCAGGGCGGAGCGCCGGACGCCACCGACCTCCACCTCCGCGGTGTGCTCGCCCGGTGCCGTCGTCGGGTTGAGCCGGAAAGTCACCGGGACCTCGGCGGTGGCGCCGGGTGGGATCAGGGCCGTCGCCGGGGCGCTCACCGGCGCCTCGCCCTCGCGGTGCAGGACGAGGCCACGGACGGTGACGCGCTGGTCGACGGCGTTCTCGACCGACACCGTCGCGCGCAGCTGGCCTGGGGGGCCGGCGAGCACGATGCCCGGCTCCCCGACGGACCGGGTGGCCTTGGCGCCGCGCTTCGTGGCTGAGGTGGTCGGCTTCCTGCGCGTGGGCATCGCGGCACTCACAGGTCGATGACGACGGGGCCGTGGTGCTCGGGCCGGATGTGGGTGGTGCTGCTGCCCCGCACGGTCAGCGCGAACAGCTCGAGGCCCAGGACCGACCAGCCCCAGGTCTGCTCGTACGGCGTGCACACCTCAGTGGCGGGCGGGGGGCCCAGCTCGAGACGCACACAGGTGTCGACCGCGACCGGCTTGAGGTCGACGCTGGAGGTGGTGTCCACGCTCGACGTCGTCGTGACCGCCGAGGTGGTGGTCACCGGCTCGAGGGTGATGGTCGCGTCGGAGTGGACGGTGTTCTCACCGTTGTTGGTGTTCGTGGTGCCGCCGGCGAGGGTGAGCTTCATGTCGTCGAGGCCGGTGAGGCTCGACGTCACGTCTGCAGTGACGTCCGAGCTGAAGGTGTTGCCGCCGAAGACGGTGCTGTCGATGGTGACGTCGGCCATCAGGGTGCTCCTGCCGGGCTGGGGGGTTGCGGGCTGACGAGGTAGGAGTGGTGGAAGCCGAGTCGCGGGTCGCCGAACGCGCCGAGCCGCGGTTCGAACTCCTGGAGCTCGGGCATGAGGACGCGGTCACGGACCTCGAGCGAGGGGTAGTCGTAGACCGTGATGTGGTTCTGGCCGCGGTTGGCAGTGAACAGCAGGGTCTGGTCGGCCGAGAGCTGGCAGGCGTAGATGCCGTCGACGAGCGCGCCGCGGCTGACCCGCAGCGACTCGGCGTAGAGGTGGGAGTTGCCGAACACGTTGCCGCGCATGAGGGCCTCGGTGACCGTCGACGCGCTCTGGCGCGTCAGCGCCAGACTCTCCAGCGCACCCGGGTGCTCGTCGATGAGCCGGTGCCGACTCAGCGTCAGCAGGTCGACGAGGACCACGGTGTGGCTGCCGCCGGTGCAGAAGATCAGCTCGGAGTCGGAGATCGTGACGTCGGAGTTGATGTGCGCGGGCAGGTCGCGGTCGGCCGCCCAGTGCCGCACCACGCGGCCGTCCTCCGCGTCGATCTCGAAGGCGTACTGGCGCAGCCAGGCCATGCCCCAGTGCTCGTAGTCGCTGCGGTCCGCCGGGTGGACGCGGAAGGACAGGGCGTAGAACACGTCGAGCACCGGGTGGCACACGACGTGCCAGCAGGTCGTCGGCAGCGCCACCCGCCGGACCTCGCCGGTCACGGTGTCGAGCACTCCGACCTCCTTCGCCTCGCCACGGGTGGGGTGGTCCATGCCGCCGTAGACGATGTAGCGGCCGGAGGCGGTGCGCTTCATGGCGTGGGGCACCTTGAGCGCGTGCGGGGCGACCTGCTCGGCCTTGGTGAGGCGGTTGACGTCGAACTTCCACAGGTGCTCGCCGATGGAGGTGACGAACTGGGTGTCGTCGAGCCAGACGAGGTGGGTGCTGCCCTTGATCGTGGTGTCGGGGATTTCGAACCGCAGCGTCGAGACCCGGTCCGCCTCCTCCAGCGTGGCCAGGTCGTAGAACAGCAGGTGCTGGCCGGTGTTGCCGAGGAAGCCGATCCGCCGGCTCGGGTCGACACTCGGCGCGTGGCCGCCCGATGCCCCCGGGTAGTAGGTCACCTTGTACGCGTGGTCACCGGTGACCGGGTCGTAGCGGAACAGGCACACGCCCGCCCGCCCCTCGAGCCCGTTGAGTCCGTTGCCGTCGAGGGCGATGTGGAACGCGTACGGGTAGGTGCGCACTGATGCCCCGGCCAGTTACATGCCCAAAAAC
>DASUKI010000109.1:0-2697 GCA_036278855.1 Pedococcus sp. | reverse complement strand
CGTGATCGGGCCGATGTCCGGCGGCGAACGACGCCGACTGGCACTGGCGCGCCTGCTCGTCGACGACCCCGAGCTGCTGCTCCTCGACGAGCCGACCAACCACCTCGACGTCGAGGGCGTCGCCTGGCTCGCAGACCACCTGGTCCACCACCGCTCCGGCCCGGGCAACGCGCTGCTGGCCATCACGCACGACCGGTGGTTCCTCGACGCGGTGGCCACGGTGACGTGGGAGGTCGTCGACGGGTCGGTGGCGTCCTACGAAGGCGGCTACGCGGCATACGTGCTCGCCAAGGCGGAGCGTGAGCGGATCGCGGCGGTCACGGCCGAGCGCCGCGACCACCTGCTCCGCAAGGAGCTCGCCTGGCTGCGTCGCGGCCCGCCGGCGCGCACCTCGAAGCCGAAGTTCCGCATCGAGGCGGCGAACACCCTCATCGCCGACGAGCCGGCGCCGCGCGACGACGTCGAGCTGGCCCGGTTCGCGACGACGCGGCTCGGCAAGGACGTCATCGACCTGCTCGACGCCTCGGTGGAGCTCGGGGGTCGGATGCTCCTCGACCGGGTGACCTGGCACCTCGGGCCGGGCGAGCGGATCGGGGTCGTCGGGGTGAACGGCGCCGGGAAGTCGACCCTGCTCGGCGCGCTCGCCGGCGAGGTGCGGCTCACCTCGGGCAAGCGAAAGCAGGGCCTGACCGTGCGACTGGCCCACCTCACCCAGGAGGTGCGTGAGCTGGACCGGTATGCCGCGTGGCGGGTCATCGACGCCGTCGAGGACGTGCGTGCCTACGTCCGTCTGGGGAAGAAGGAGGTCAGCGCCTCCCAGCTGGCGCAGCGGCTCGGCTTCACCGGTGGACGGCAGCAGACGCGGGTGTCCGACCTGTCGGGTGGCGAGCGGCGCCGGCTGCAGCTGACCCGGCTGCTGATGGACGAGCCGAACGTGCTGCTGCTCGACGAGCCGACCAACGACCTCGACATCGAGACGCTCACCTCGCTCGAGGACGTCCTCGACGGCTGGGCCGGGACACTCCTCGTGGTGTCGCACGACCGGTACTTGCTCGAGCGGGTCTGCGACCGGCAGGTCGCGCTGATGGGCGACGGGAAGGTGCGTGACCTCCCGGGCGGCGTCGAGCAGTACCTCGAGCTACGCCACGCCGCCGCGCAGGTAATCCACCCAAATGGACTGAGACCTGCAGGGGGAGCGCCAGTCTCAGTCCATTTGGGTGGATTACCTGCAGACGCGGGGGCGCGCGCGGCCGGGGCGGGCCCGACGGCGGCGGAGCTGCGGGAGGCACGCAAGGACATGGCCCGCATCGAGAAGCAGCTGGCCAGGCTCGGCGAGCGCGAGGAACGGATCCACGCCGCGATGGCGGCGGCGGCCACCGACCACGCCAAGGTGCTCGAGCTCAACGCCCAGCTGCGCGAGGTGTTCGACGAGCGGGAGGCCCTCGAGCTCGAGTGGCTGGCCGCCGCGGAGGTCGTCGGCTAACGAGCGGCCGGGTCGCCGGGGCAGCGCTCGATGGTGACGGACACGCCCACGTAGCGGATGAGCCTGGCCAGTGGCGTCGGCGTGGTCGCAGGCGTCAGCCGCTGGGCCAGGGCCGCGGCGAGGCGCTCCTTGCGGCCGGAACCGGCTCCGGCGAACCGGCGCAGCTGCGCGGCGGGTGGGCGTCCCCGCCACTCGGGCTGCCGCTGGAAGGTCCGCAGGCGCGGCAGCTCCCCGAGCTCGGCAACCGCGTCCTCGACGACCTTCGTGCCGAGCGCCCGGATCAGCTCGTCCTCGAGGTCCGCGTCGCAGGCGAAGAAGCCGGCCCGCGCGAGGTCGGTGCGCCCCTCGGCGCGAACACCACGCCGCGCCAGGGCTCGCCGCACGAACCGCTCCTCGGCCGCGTCGAACAGGCCGCACACCTCCGCGCGCGGCGCCGCGCCGGCCAGCCGGGTGAGCTCGCGCTCGATGTTGGTGACGCCGTCCATGACCTCGACCCGTGCCCGCGCGAGCCCGTGAGCCCGCAGCAGGTGCTCGACCACGACGGCGTCGCTGCGACCCTCGACGAGGACGCGAACCGCCGCCAGGCGGTGCGGGCTGGATGACACCTCGCAAGTCCACCGGAAGCGTGTGGCGCGCGCACCCGATTAACGGCCTCGGCCCGGAGCTAAGCCAGCTGCTCGAGCATCCAGTCGCACCACTCGACCGCGGCCCGGCGGCTCAGCACCCCGCCGTGCAGGGTGAGCCGGCTGGCGAACGACGGGTGTCCGCGATCCCGCGCCTGCGGGGTGTCGACGATCTCGGCGAGCTCTCGCTGGTAGGCTTCCAGCGTGGCGACGTGCCGCGAGCGCGCCTGTGCCACAAGGGATCTCGCCGCCTCTGCGTCGACGGTCCAGATCGACCAGAGCCGCAGGGTCTCGAGGTCTCGCACCGGCTGGGGCTCCATCTCACTGGACACCCACTCACGCAACGCGTGCAGCCCAGCCGGCGTCGCGGCATACCTCTTGGTGGGGCGTGGCCCCGCGCCCTCCACCACGGCGTGCCGCACGAGGCCGGCTCCCTCGAGCCGCGCGAGCTCGGGGTAGACCTGGCTGTGCACGGCCGTCCAGAAGTAGCCGACGGGCCGCTCCATGCGCCGCGACAGCTCGTAGCCGGTGCTCTCGCGGCGGGCCAGCAGCCCGAGGACGGCGAAGCCGAGGTTGGAGGGTGTGGACGCC
>DASUKI010000108.1:0-9417 GCA_036278855.1 Pedococcus sp. | reverse complement strand
CGAGCGCCTTCTCCCACCGGGCCAGCAGTCCGGTCGGCACGTGCCCGGTCGCCGCGGCACGGTCCAGCTCGCTGAGCCGGCGCGTGCGGTAGGTGTCTGCGTCGTAGGCCGGCAGCCCTGCCTCCTCGAACAGCGCATGGTCGGCGTTGTGCAGGGCTGCGATCGCCCGGCCGAGCTCGGCGGCGAGCCCGGGGCCGACGGGCAACCGGGAGAAGTCGAGGTTCTGGCCTGCGAGGTAGGGGTAGATCGCGGCCCGGCCGCCGTCCTTCAGGGCCGCGAACCCCTTGGGGGTCGGCACGCCGAACGGCAGCCGCCGGGCCAACAGCCCGAGCAGCGCCACGGTGAGGTCCATCTGCGCCCCGGCGGCCTGGGTGCGGGGTGCCCGCACGACCCACCGCCGGTGCTGGGTGTCCTGGACGAAGGCGACGTCGAACAGCTGGCCCGGCTCGCTCGGCAGGGCCTCGACGCTGGCCGGGTCCAGGCCGGGGACGGCAGCGCTGGCCAGCGCTGCGAGGAACAAGGGGCTGCGGTCCACGGCTCCAACCGTATGCCGTGTGGCGGCCCCTAGGCTGGAGGCGTGGGCCGAACCCCGGTAACAAACTCCCTGACAACCCCCGAGCTTCCCGGCGTGGCGCTGGCCCGGTCGGTGCTCGACCGCGCTGCGGAGCGTCGGTCGGACCCCGACCTGTTGGGCTCACTGGTTGCCGACCCGGGCACCCGGGTGCTGACCCGGGTCGGCGACGCCGCCGAGGTCGGTGAGGACGCTGCGGGCCCGACGCTGCTGCTTCGCGCGCCGACGCCTGCGGACGCGACCCGGCTGGGACTGTTCCTGGGCAGCGACGGTGACGGCGCGGCATACCTCGCGGTGCTCGACGACGCCGCCGACGACGGTGACGCGCGCGACCTGCGCACGCTGCGGCAGGTCGGCGCGGACCTCGGCGACCTCGACGCGAGCCTGCTCACCACCGGTCTGGGGCTCGCGAACTGGCACCGCGCCCACACCCACTGCCCGCGGTGCGGGGCGGCCACCCGGCCCGAGCAGGGCGGCTGGCTGCGGCGGTGCACCGAGGACGGCTCGGAGCACTACCCGCGCACCGACCCGGCGGTGATCATGTCGGTGGTCGACGAGGATGACCGGCTGCTCATGGCGCGGGGCGCCGGCTGGGGGGAGGGGCGCTACTCGGTGCTGGCGGGGTTCGTCGAGCCGGGGGAGACCCTGGAGGCCGCAGTCACGCGTGAGGTGCGCGAGGAGGTGGGGGTGGAGGTGGCCGAGGTGCGGTTCCTCGGGGACCAGCCCTGGCCCTTCCCCACCTCGATCATGCTGGGGTTCACGGCGAGGGCCTTGGGCACCGAGCTGACCTTGCAGGACTCCGAGATCGCCGACGCACGTTGGTTCACCCGGGATGAGCTGCTGGCGAGGGTCGCCAGCGGGGAGCTGTTCACCTCACCGCGGCTGTCGATCTCGCGCTGGCTCGTCGAGCACTGGCTGGGCCGGGAGATCACCCCGCCGCCGGTCGACGTGAGCCGTCGCGGCTGACCGATCAGGAGGCGAGGCGCTCCTTGACCTCCTTGAGGGAGGGGTTGGTCGCGGCGCTGCCGTCGGGGAAGAGCAGGGTCGGCACCGTCTGGTTGCCGTTGTTGACCGACATCACGAACTCCGCGCTGCCCGGGTGCTCCTCGATGTTGACCTCGCTGAACCTGATCCCCTCGCGGCCCAGCTGCGCCTTGAGCCGGGTGCAGTAGCCGCACCAGGAGGTGCTGAACATGGTCACGGTGCCGGGGGTGGGGGGCTGCGGGGTCATCGTCTCTCTCAGGGTCGTCGGGGGTTCCTCTTGGCGGAACGTCCCTCGGCGGGCGGTCCTTCCGTGCGCCGATGTGATCTCCATGACCATGATGGCCTATGACCTCCGACCTGCAACGCGTGGACCCCCAGAGCATCGACACCGACCTGCTGGCCCTCGCCGCCAGCCGCAACGTGGGCGCGCTCGCGACGATCAAGCGCGACGGCCGCCCGCAGCTGTCCAACGTCAACTTCACCCTCGACCCCGGGGCCGAGGGTGGCCCGCTCGTGCGGGCGTCCGTGGTCGACGGCCTCGCCAAGGTGGCCAACCTGCGCCGTGACCCCCGCGCCTCGTTGATGGTCACCACGCCCGACGGGTGGTCGTATGCCGTGCTCGAGGGTTCCGTGGAGCTCTCCCCGGTCGCCCGCGCCACGGACGACGCGACGGTGGAGGAGCTCGTCGACGTGTACCGCCGGGTGCGCGGCGAGGACCACCCGGACTGGGAGGACTACCGGCGCGCGATGGTGCAGGACCGCAGGCTCGTGCTGCGGCTGCGGGTCGGCCGGGCCTACGGCCTGGTCCGGTAGCCCGGTTCGACGCGGACGCGCCGGGATCGCCGGGCGCGTTTACATCGAACCGGGGCGGTGGGTTGATGTCGCCGACGCGTGGCAGGATCGCCGCGATGCCAACCCAGCCACGCGGCATACCGCACATCTCCGCCGACGACGTCCTCGCCGGGCTCGACCCCGAGCAGCGTGAGGTCGCGGCCCACCCGCTCGGCGCGATGTGCGTGCTGGCCGGCGCGGGCACCGGCAAGACCCGCGCCATCACGCACCGCATCGCCTACGGCGTGCACTCGGCTGCCTACCAGCCGCAGCGGGTCCTCGCCGTCACCTTCACCGCGCGGGCGGCGGGCGAGCTCCGCACGCGGCTGCGCGACCTCGGGGTCGGCGGGGTGCAGGCCCGCACGTTCCACGCCGCCGCGCTGCGCCAGCTGCACTACTTCTGGCCCAAGGCGGTCGGCGGCGCAGCCCCCGAGGTGATGAGCCAGAAGGCCTCCGCCGTGGCCCAGGCGGCCGCGTCGCTGCGCCTCGACCTGGCGCGCGACCGCACCGCGGTGCGCGACCTGGCCGCGGAGGTGGAGTGGGCCAAGGTCTCGATGCTGACCCCGTCGACGTATGCCGCGGGGGCACGTGCCGCCCGCCGGGAGCCTCCCGGCCTGGACGCGACCGCGATGGCGCGGCTGCTCGAGGCCTACGAGGAGGTCAAGACCGCGCGTGGCGTCATCGACTTCGAGGACGTGCTCCTGCTCACCGTGGGGGTCCTCGAGCAGCACGAGGCGATCGCCCGTGAGGTGCGCTCGCAGTACCGACACTTCGTGGTCGACGAGTACCAGGACGTCAACGCCCTGCAGCAGCGGCTGCTCGACCTGTGGGTCGGTGGCCGCGAGGACCTGTGCGTGGTGGGGGACCCGGCGCAGACGATCTACTCCTTCACCGGTGCCTCGCCGCGGCACCTGCTGGAGTTCCCGGTGCGGCACCCCGACGCCAGGGTGGTCCGGCTGGTCCGCAACTACCGCTCGACCCCCCAGGTGGTGGCGCTCGCCAACCTCGTCGTGCAGGGACCGTCGGGGTCGATGCGCAGCAACGCCGTTCAGCTGCAGGCGCAGGGCGGCGACGGGCCGACCCCCGTCCTGACCTCGCACGCCGACGACCCCGCCGAGGCGGAGGCGGTCGCGGCCGAGATCGCCGCCCGCGTCGCCTCGGGGGTGCGACCGGCGGACGTGGCCGTGCTGTTCCGCACCAACGCCCAGTCGGAGGCGTTCGAGTCGGCGCTGGCCGAGCGCGACGTCCCCTACCTCGTCCGTGGTGGCGAGCGGTTCTTCTCGCGCAAGGAGGTCCGTGACGCGGTCCTGCTGATGCGCGGTGCGGCCCGCTCCGATGA
Organism: Pedococcus sp.; assembly: GCA_036278855.1. GTDB lineage: Bacteria > Actinomycetota > Actinomycetes > Actinomycetales > Dermatophilaceae > Pedococcus. The sequence goes on along the minus strand of DASUKI010000108.1, from coordinate 5,692 downwards.
CGGCAGCAAGCCGTTGCCGGAGGTGGTGCGCGACGTGCTCCTCGGGGCCGGCTGGACCCGGGAGGCCCCGTCGTCCGGCGGTGCGAGCCGTGAGCGGTGGGAGTCGCTCGCCGCACTGGCTGCGCTCTCGGACGACGTCGCGGCGGCCGCGCCGGACGCGCGGTTGCCCGACTTCGTGCGCGAGCTCGACGAACGGTCAGCGGCCCAGCACGCCCCGGCGGTGCAGGGGGTGACGCTGGCGTCACTGCACGCGGCCAAGGGCCTGGAGTGGGACGTGGTCTTCCTCGCCGGGTGCTCCGACGGGTTCCTGCCGATCGCGATGGCGGACACCCCGGACGCGATCGAGGAGGAGCGACGGCTCGCCTACGTCGGGATCACCCGCGCACGCCGCGAGCTGCGCCTGTCATGGTCGGGTGCCCGCACGCCGGGGGCGCGGGCCACTCGGCGTCCATCGCGGTTCCTCGACGGTGCGGCGAGCATCCTCGGGGATGGGGCCCGCTCGCAGCCGAAGTCCCCTGGACGTGCTGCTGGCGGGCGCGGACGGGGCAAGGCGCGGGGGCCCTCGCTGCCCCAGCACTGCCGTTCGTGCGGTGTCGAGCTCACCACGGCGGCCCAGCGCAAGACCGGTCGCTGCGACGACTGCCCGCCCACCTACTCCGAGGCGACGTTCGACAAGCTGCGGGCCTGGCGGCTCGCCGTCGCGCGCGAGGCGAGCGTGCCGGCATACGTCGTCTTCACCGACGCCACCCTGACGGCCATCGCGGAGCGCGAGCCCGGCACGGAGGGTGAGCTGGCCCAGATCGTCGGCGTGGGAGCCCGCAAGCTCGGCCTCTACGGCGAGCAGGTGCTTGCCCTGCTGGCGGGCGAGGGCGTCGAGGTCGTGCTCGAAAAGCACTCTCTTTCAAGCAAATCCGGCGAATGACCGAACGTTCGCCGGATCTTGGCAAGAAATCTCGACAAATGCGTTGCTGCCGTAACCGGCTGTCGTCTAGCCTGTACGAACGCAGCCCGGCGGACGTAGGTCGTCCGACTGGGGACCCACGAGCCAAAGAAGGAGGTTGACCTGATGAACAGCACCAAGACGACGATCGACGCGATGCACGACTCCCGCGTCCGTTCCGCGTGCCCGCAGGTCGGCCGAGTCCTTCTCGCAGGCACGTGGGGTGCGATCAAGGGGAGCAGTGTGTCCAAGGGGAGCACTGTGTCCGCTGCCACCCTCGTCGATGTCCGCGTGAGCGGCGACGCCTACGTTCCGGCGTTCGGTTTCGGCGGCTTCGACGACACGGTCATCGCCACTGCCACTGATGTCGTGTTCCAGCCCTTCGGAGAGCCACCTGTCTAGGCCACCAGCCAGCAGGCCCCTTCGAAGGCCGCGGAACCCGACATCCGGGATCCGCGGCCTTTCTCTTTGCCCAGAGCAGATGGTCCGCCGACAGATTTCTTCCCCCCGACGAGTCAGGAAGAAGAAGCACCACCAGATGAACCAGCACGAGACGCACGAGAAGGGGCCGGCCCCCGACCGGGGAGCCACCGGCCAGACAGGTACCGAAGAGAGCCGCCACACCCAGGCGGGACGAGGAAGGGGAGGTGACACCCGATGCAGCTGAGCGCACTCCATGACCTGAACGAGCAGGCCGTGACGGCTGGCGCAGGCATCCCGTGTCGAGAGAACGACGCCGAGCTGTGGTTCGCGGAGAGCCCGGCCGATGTCGAGTTCGCGAAGTCGCTGTGCCGCACGTGCCCGGCGGTCGAGGCGTGCCTTGCCGGCGCGATCGGCCGCAACGAGCCGTGGGGCGTGTGGGGCGGTGAGCTCTTCATCCAGGGCGTCATCGTCGCCCGCAAGCGGCCACGCGGCCGTCCGCGCAAGGACGCGGTCGCCGCATGACCTCCTCACCCGACCCCGGTCGCCACCACAACCTTCATCCACCTTCTCCCACAAGGAGCTACACCATGTTCCAGGCCTTGTACGCCGACCTGGCCCGCGCCCATCGCAGGCGCCGCCAGCGCGAGTACCAGCGCCGGCTGGAGCGCCAGGCGCAGCACGAGATGCTGCAGGCCGCGCCCCACATGCTGGCCCGGTGACTCGCCCACCCGGACCCGCCGGGACCCCCGAGCTCGGGAGCGTCCCGGCGGGTTCGTCATGTCCGGACCGTTCGCTTGGCTAGGGTCGCGACATGTCCCGCGAAGCCGTGGTCGCCGCGCTGACCGCTCCCGAGCTCAAGGACGTGGTCGACCTCGTCGTGTGGGTCGAGGACGGCGCCGCGCTGGCCGCGAACCACCTCGGGCGGGTGCGCCTGCACGCCGACGGGCGCCATGAGGTGGTGGACGGCATCGACCCCGTGGCGAGCGAGGACCCCATGGCGTTCCTGCCGCATGCGCGTGAGGTGGCGCTTGCTGGTCCGCCGGTCTCCACCGACAACGCCTACCCCTACGCTGCGCAGCGGATCCTGTCGCTGTTCGGCGATGCCGACCGTTCGCCCGACGTGGCGGTGGTGCACACTCCTCGCCACTTCTTCCCGCAGGAGGGCGGGCACGTCGGCGAGCACGGCTCGCTCGACGTCGTCCAGTCACGGGCGCCGTTGCTGCTCTCGGGCGCGGGGGTGCGTCGGCTCGGCCTGCTCGACGCGCACGCGCGGCTGGTCGACGTGGGGCCGACGTTGGCGTATGCCGCGGGCGTCCCCCGCGCGGAGCTCACCGACGCGCGTGGTGACGCCCTGGACGGGGGGCCGCTCAATGCATACCTCGAGGAGCTGCCGGAAGGGCAGCCGCGCCGGGTGGTGGGGATTCTCTGGGACGGCGCCCACAGCGGCGACCTGCTCGAGCTGGCCGAGCGTGGCGAGCTGCCCGGGGTGGCGCGGCTCCTCGAGCGGGGGCTGGCGCTGCGTGGTGGCGCCGTGGCGGAGTTCCCGTCCGTCACCCTGACGAACCACACCTCGATCCTCACCGGGGTGGGGCCGGGTCGGCACGGCGTGCTGGGCAACGTCTTCTACGACCGGGCGACTGGGGAGCGGGTCGTGCCGAACGACGCGGAGACGTGACACCGGTCCGCGGAGTGGCTGCGCCCCAGTGTCCGCACGGTCTTCGAGATGGTGAACGACCATGTGCCCCAACGGGAGTCGCCACGCACCGCAAGCGTGGACGAGGCGATCGACCGTGGCGCCGACTACGGGACGATGGCCCTGTTGCGGGCAGCCGGCGGGTTCGACGCGGCGACGTCCGCGGGGGCGGGAGTGCTGCCGGAGCCGGAGCACTCCCCGTTCCTGGGCCGACCCGAGCACCTGGCCGACGCGTACTTCCGGTGGGCCGTGCAGGTCGACGACCTGGGCCTGCAGCAGGTGCTCCAGCTGTGGGAGAGCGCCGACACCGCGCCCACGCTGACCTGGTGGGCGAACGTCGTGACCGACGCCGGCCACCACGGGGGCGGACCGCGCTCGGAGATGTCCCGGGACTCGTTGCGGCAGAGCGACGCCCGCCTGGTCGCGTTCCTGGACCACCTCGAGGGGATCGGGGTGCTCGACGAGGTGACATTCCTGCTGACCGCGGACCACGGGTTCGAGGGCTCGGACCCGTCGGTGACCGGCTCGTGGCGGCCGGCCCTGGACGCCCTGGGAGTTCCGTACCGGGACGAGGGTCCCGGCTTCGTCTACCTGCTGTGAGCGTGCGCGGCTAGGCTCGGCCGCATGCCCGTGCAGATCCGGATCGCCCAGGACGACGCCGCCGACAAGGTGCTCAGCGAGGACCCGTTCGCGCTGTTGGTGGGGATGCTGCTGGACCAGCAGTACCCGATGGAGCATGCGTTCCGAGGGCCCTGGAAGATCCTCGAACGGTTCGGCACCCTCGAGCCCGCCGCCATCGCCGCGGCGGACCCTGAGGCCTTCGCCGACTTGTGCGCCACACCGCCGGCGATCCATCGTTACGGCCGGTCCATGGCCGGCCGGGTGCAGCAGCTCGCCCAGGTCGTGCGCGACGACTACGCCGGACACGCCGAGCGGATCTGGACCGAGGCCGCGGATGCGACGGACCTGCTCACCCGGCTGCGGGGCCTGCCAGGGTACGGCGACCAGAAGGCCAGGATCTTCGCCGCGCTCGTGGGCAAGCGGCTCGACGTGCGACCCGCTGGCTGGCAGGAGGCGATCGGCCCCTACGCCGAGGACGGGTCGTACCGGTCGGTCGCCGACGTCGTGGACGCCGAGTCGCTGCAGAAGGTGCGCGAGTTCAAGCAGGCGGCCAAGGCGCAGGCCAAGGCCGCGGCGGCCGCGAAGGGGTGACCACGGGAGACGGCGCGCCGCGCGACGGGCGGCCAACCTGCGACACCTGCGGAACCGTGGCCGAGGACGAGTCGCTGGCCGGGCTGACCTGGACTCGCGGCACTGAGAACGGCCGAGAGGTGTGGACGTGCGAACGGTGCACCCGCCAGCACCTGCGCAGCATCGAGGGCAAGCTCGACTCCGCCTGGTGGTGATGCGGCCACAGTGGCGGCTCTGCCGCGCACGCGCCTTCGTCGCCGACCCCTGCGACGGTGTCGAGCGCGGGGCTCTGGCTTTGACCACGGAGCGTGGTCAAAGCCAGAGCATGCGGCCTGCCTGGCCTGCGAGTCGCGGCTCGGGGTGGCGCCGTCGGCGGGGGACGGCGCCGTCGGCGAAGGGGCGGAGCGTGGGCGGAGGGATGGTGCCGTCGGTGGAGGGCGGTGACGGCGGTGGAGGGAGGCTGTCGGTGGAGCGCGGCAGTCTCGGCGTGGGAGGTACCGATGGGCGACCGGTTCGACGCGGGCGGCCAACTGGCGCGCCTGCGTCGTCGCGCCGACCTCAGCCAGCGAGAGCTCGCCGACAGGGCGGGACTGTCGCAGTCGGCGGTCGCCGCCTATGAGACGAACGAGCGCGACGTCTCTGCGCGTCGGCTCGACGAGATCCTGCGGCTGGGGGGCCTGCGGCTGGCCGTCGTCGACGACCAGGGCGAGGAGGTTCCGGCCTTTCCGGCCGACGTGGTGCGGGACAACGCGGGGCGCCGGTTCCCGGCGCACCTGGACGTGCAGCCGCCCGACCAGCTCCCGGGGCATGCGTACAGCTCTCCACATCCGGAGCGACCTCCCGTGGTCGCGTGGCACCTCCGCCGTGCCGAGCGAGACCGGCTCCGCACCCGCGCCGGGCGGCCGCCCGCCACCGACCACCCGACGGTGCCAGAGCTGGAGCAGCGGATCCGCGCGCGCGCCGAGAAGCGGCGCGCTGACGCCAGGTCGAGCAGGGCAGCCCTGGCCGCGCGGCTCGCGGCCGACCCCTGCACCTGCCCGGTGGAGTGCTGGGAGCACGCCGGGTGTGCGCCGGGCTGTCCGTGTGGCTGCGAGGTGCCGACCTAGACCCGCTGACCGTCCGGCCCCGCCTCGGGGTGCTGCTCCGCAGTCTCGATCGGGGGGTCGAGGTGGCGCAGCCGCATGCCTGGCAGGTGCTCCACGACGACCTCGCGCGCGGGCACCGTCCCACCGAGCTGGCACAGGACGCCGATGCCGCCGAGCCACACGCGGTGGATGAGGAGGTACTCGGGCGGCAGGTTGAGCTTCATCCCCACGAGGAACTCGGGACGCTTGACGTCGTGGACGTGCATCGCCAGGCCGCGCAGCCACGGCCGGCTGAAGGTGAACTCCTCGTGCCGCAGCGGCTCGAGGAAGGGTGTCAGGTAGTCGAGCAGGGCTGCGGCG